>CALBST010000447.1 GCA_937967425.1 uncultured Caulobacteraceae bacterium | reverse complement strand
GTTTCTGCCCAACTCAGACTAAATTGGTCGGTGGTGACGCCGCCAGCGACGCAAATGCTGGCGTTCGCCGTCGAAAACGATTGGCGCCGCGATGATCCGACGCTTGGCGTCAAACCGGTACGCGCCAAGACGCACGGCTTCGTGACGTGGTCCGAAGACGACATTGCGAAGTTCGAAGACAAGTACGCGACCGGCTCACGCGAACGCTTAGCGTTGGCGCTGTTGCTCTACACGGGACAACGGCGCGGCGACGTGGTCCGCATGGGACGCCAGCATGTGAGCGGCGACACGATCCGCGTGACTCAATCGAAGACCGGCGCGAGTCTCGTCATTCCGATGCATCCGAAGCTTCGCGCCGAAATCGACGCAAGCACAACGACGGACAATCTCACGCTCTTGCTGACCGCCTGGAAGCGCCCGTTCAGCGCGGCCGGTTTCGGCGTTTCGCGAAGTGTGCGATGCCGCCAGGCTGACTGAGCTAAGCGCGCACGGTTTGCGTAAGGCCGCCGCTCACATCAACACTTCTGATTTCCGGAACTCAAACTTCGTAACGCCTTCGCCACTGTTGGAAACGGCACCCGAGATTCTTATCGAGGACGGCGCTTGTCCCGGAGAAGGTTGTGAGGGGGGCAGCGTTGGCGTGCGCGACAGGACATTCAGTCCTTTCAGGCACCGCCAGAGACTCTCGGTGCCACCGAGTATGATCTCGTCGCTGCTGAGCTAACACGCGAGGGCACCTGGAGCACCCCACTCACAGCACGCATGATTGAAAGGCGCGTCAATGCCAGCGCCCCAGCGGGGCTCCAAGCGTCACCTTACAATCCTGCCGTTGCGTTCGGCAAGAACGTGGACTTTGCGCAGCTTGTGAAAACCTACGGCCCAGATTTCGGCGCCGGCCCTGAGCGCAAGTACTCTCCCCCGGTTTGCACTGGAGCGCACAAGGTCGTGCGCGAAGGCAATCCGGATGAAGCGAAGATCTCAACGTCACACGTTGAGCGCGCCAATCTCACGATGAGAATGGGCATGAGAAGATTTGCGAGACTGACCAACGCGCATCCTAAGAAGTACGCAAACCACCTCTACGCACTCGCGCTTTTCTTCATGCACTACAATTTCGTGCGCCAGCACAAGGCTCTCAAGCTTTCGCCGGCGATGGCTGCAGGCCTCACCGATCGCTTGTGGTCCATGGAAGATATCGCGGAGCGAATTGATATCCGCGTGAACCAGCCGAAAGCGCGCGGGCCTTATAAGAAAAAGAGCTAGCCCAATCTTGCCGACAGCGCTGCGGTGTCGGCCTCGTTCAGCGGACGAGACCCGTCGCCGTCACAAATTTGGATGGAGCCGGGATTCTTCTTCTTGAACGCGGTTTTCAGGCGCTCGTTGCTAAGTCCCGTGATGTCGTGGTGACAGTCATCACCCGTTGACGACCGCGATTGGTTCGCTTGGCCGGGAGGCGGAATTTCCTCCGGCTCGATAAGGTAGAACATGATCGGATCGCCGATAATTCCGTTGTCATAGAATTTCTTGGCGTGCTCGCAGATTACCCCGGAACATCGCTCGGCGCACTCTGCCTCAACAACCGACATTCCGCCGCGTATGTTCTTGTAGATGTAGGAGCTAAAACGTCCGGTTTCGGCACTCCAGTGCTGCGGGTGTACCCATCTGACAAAGGCCATACCCGCCTCACCGCGCGCCTGAGCGCTTCGCGCATTCTTGTCCAGCTCTGATGCTCGACAGATTCATGCTCGACGTCGCCCTCTTCGTGGGTAATGGAAAAAGTGTCGTCCGGTTCGACAAACAACTCAATAATGTGTTTGCCGTGCACGGCTGTCAGACCAACGCCGCCATCAGGGCCGGGAAAGGCTTCAATCTTGCGGAAGCCCTGAAGCCTCATGGTCGTTACGATTCGACGCGCTGCATCGATGCGTTCAGCATCAATCGGCCCGCCCTCGCCAAAGTGCCAGCCAGCAGGAAGCTTCGCGAAGTCCTTGAGTTGAACCTCGGCGCGCGTCTTGAAGTTTGCTTCCCAAAATCCGCTGTTGTCAGACACCCAGGAACCTATCCAAATCTATCGTAGTCATAATCTCGCGCCCAGCCTTCTCCTCGATCACGGACACCGCGTTGGTCAAGGCCAGCGCCAGGGTTTTGGCCATCGTATAGGAAAGGTTCAAAACCACTGCTGGCTGGCCAGTCCTTTCGCCTACCAGGACGATGTCGCTGTTCGTTACAACAGTGTTGAAGCCGTTAATGTAAACACAAGGCACGCCAGCGGCGAGGGCCCTCTCCAATCGCTCATCTGTGCCTGCGATCGGCGTCAATTCTGGCATATCTATCCTCGGCGTCCGGAATCATCGGCCCCCGTGGTTAATACGAAATGTGCGCTGACACGGGATGCAGCAACCCCTGTAGGATAACACACTTTTGTCAAGAGGTGGTTGGCGCTGCTGAAGCGGCCTCTTAGGTCGTTTCGCGCATGGGCTCGTCTGGGGAGACGACCGCGAGTTAGCCTCCCCTGGCCAAAGAGAGCTATGAAGGGCTGTGAGCCGATCAGAGCAAACGCGCTGGGTCTTTGTCGCCTTTGTCGGCGTCGCGGTCACTGGGCTCGTGATCGACTTCCCAGGCGGCTTCCCGATCCAATTTGGCGCTATCGCGGAGCTTGGGGGCTTTCGTTAGCGAGACCTTTCCAGATCGCGGGATAACTCGGAACCTGTGGATAATATCCGAAGCTTTTCAGCGGGCTAAATCCGCAAAAACCCCAGCGATTACACCGCCGTAAGGCCTAAGCATAAAAGTTCAGTTTTCAAACTGAGACATTACCCCCTAGGGGGTCGGCTTAGTCGCTGATTTTTGTTGAATTTTTCGGGGAATGATGGCGGACAGAGAGGCCCCGTGAGGTGGTGACGAGCGACGACCGGCGATATCGGCAAAAGCAGGCGCTGCAAGGCTCGTTTGAGGTTGCCCTCGCCCCGCGACGGCGAGCGACGTCACGCGCCCGCGCGTGAAGGCGGCTCTTCGACGTGGATAGGAGCATGGGTAGCGATCAACGCCGCCGCTTGGCCGACGGAGTTTTCGACGATCGCGGGGCAGCTGCGCCCCTGGCGAGGCAGTCGTGCTCTTGGTCAGCCAGCGCCTCGATCACGCGGCACTCTCCTACTTTTCCACCAGCGCAGGACTGCACCACGCGGCTGAGTTCCTTCCGCAAAGCCTTCAGCTGCGCGATGCGTGTCTCGATCGCTTCCAATTGCCGGCGAGCGATCTGATCGACATCGCCGCACGGCTGCTCCGGCCGGTCGCTTAACACCAGCATCGAGCGAATATCATCGAGTTCAAAGCCAAGGGCGCGCGTATGGCGGATGAAGCTCAGGCGCTTCATGTCGGCATCGCTATAGAGCCGCCGGCCGCTACTGGTGCGCTCCGGCGCATCAATCAGCCCCTCAGCCTCGTAGAAGCGAATGGTGGGAATTTTCAGACCCGTCGCCTTGGCGACCGCGCCGATGGCGTACATCGCTCATTTCCTCCGCTTCACTGCGCGGCGTAACGCGCCCAGATCGAGCGGCTGCCGTCTCGATGGAACGCCACTACATCAAACGCATCGCGCCGCCCGCTTGGATGCTCCATGCCGGGCGAGCCGATAGGCATGCCTGGAACGGCAATGCCGCGCACGCCCGCTGGCCTGGTTTCAAGCAGCCGAACGATGTCCGCTGCGGGCACGTGTCCCTCCACGACATACTCACCCGCGATGCCCGTGTGACACGAGGCCAGATCTCTCGGCACGCCGAGGCGTTCCTTGAGCGCGCTCATGTCGGTCTCGTTCGTGAGCGTGGGCCGGAGCCGCCCACTGCGGGCCAGCACTTCAGTCCAGGTATGGCAGCACCCGCAACCCGCATCGCGGCGGACGTCAATGGCGTACACCTCCGTCGCGCTCGCACTAGACGTCGCGACCACGAGGCCGGCTGCGCTCATCAGCAGAGTTCTTCTGTGCATAGGCGTCTCTCCAGCTTGCAATCTAGTCCGCCGAGCCCGCAGGAGCGACGCCGTTCGTGCGCTCCCAGGTCTCGTTCTCTTGCTCCGCTTCAGGATGCACCATGCGATAAAGCGCTGGCAGCACCAGCAAGGTCAGCAGCGTGGATGAAATAATCCCGCCGATCACCACCGTCGCAAGTGGGCGCTGCACCTCCGCCCCGGCGCCGACATTGAACGCCATCGGGATGAAACCAAGGCTTGCTACGAGCGCTGTCATCAGAACGGGCCGCAATCGTGTAAGCGCGCCTTCGCGTATCGCTTCCTCAAGCGGCTTACCCTCGGCCCTCAGCGACCGGATGAACGTGAGCATGACGACGCCATTGAGCACCGCCACCCCAGAAAGTGCGATGAAGCCGACACCCGCCGAGATCGAAAGCGGCAGGCCACGCAGGAGCAGCGCGAATACACCTCCCGTCAGCGCCAACGGCACGCCCGAGAACACGATCGCGGAATCCTTCACCGACCGGAAGAGCGCGTAGAGCAAGCCGAAAATCAACAGCAGCGCCGCAGGAACAACGAGAGCCAAACGCTGTGCGGCGGAGATGAGCTGCTCAAAGGTGCCGCCATAGCCGACCCAATAGCCCGCCGGCATCTCGACCTCGTCGCCGACACGCCGTTGCAGCTCTTGCACGAACGATCCGAGGTCACGCCCGCGCACGTTGGCAGTGATGACAACACGCCGCTTGCCGTTCTCGCGGCTGATCTGATTTGGCCCGATAATGAGATCTACGCGCGCAACCTCCTGCAGCGGCACGAAACCGCGCACGCCGTCGGCCGCGCCAGGTAGCGGAATGCGTAGCCGGCCAATCTCATCGACGTTCTGACGCAATTGCTCTGGCAGACGAACGACGATGTCAAACCGGCGATCGCCCTCGAACACCTGCCCGGCCACAGCGCCGCCAAGCGAAACGCTCAACACGTTCTGCAAATCCGAGACGTTCAGACCATGCCGCGCCAAGGCCGCCCGATCAGGTTCGATCTGCAACACTGGAAGCCCCGTGGTCTGCTCGACCTTCACGTCCTCTGCGCCGTCAATGCCGGACATGACGTCTTCAATCTCACCGGCGATTGCCATGAGCTGATCGAGATCATCGCCGTACACTTTCACGGCCACGTCTGATCGCACGCCAGAGATCAGTTCGTTGAACCGCATCTGAATCGGCTGTGTGAACTCGTAATTGTTGCCCGGAATCTGCTCGACCGCCTCCTGCATTTCGGCGACGAGGTCGCGACGCGACTTCCAGGGATTGGGCCACTCGCTGCGCGGGCGCAGTAGCACGAATGTATCCGCCACGCTCGGCGGCATAGGATCGGTCGCCACCTCCGCCGTACCGATCTTGGAAACAACACGCTCGACCTCGGGAAACTCCATGAGCCGTCGTTCAAGATCGGCCTGCATGTCAATCGCCTGAGTCAGGCTGGTGCCGGGGATACGCAAAGCATGCAGGGCGATATCGCCTTCATCCAGGCTCGGGATGAACTCCGAACCCATGCGCGAAGCGATCAGGCCGCTCACAAGCACCAATCCCACCGCACCAGCAACGATCAGATTGCGCGCGTTCAGCGCCCAATCGAGCGCTGGCGCGTACCAGCCACGCGCCGCGCGCATAACGCGGCTTTCTTTTTCGTCCACCTTGCCAGTGACGAACAAAGCCACCGCGGCCGGCACGAACGTGAGCGAGAGAAGCAGCGCCGCCGTGAGAGCGAACACGACCGTGAACGCCATCGGGTGGAACATCTTTCCTTCCACGCCGGTGAGCGCGAAGATCGGCACATACACGAGCGTGATGATCAACACGCCGAAAATCGAAGGCTTGATCACCTCGATGGTCGCAGTTTCCGCCAATCGGAAACGCTCATCGCGCGAGAGCAGGCGCCCTAGCCTGTGCTGCTCCATGCCGAAGCGCCTTAGACAATTCTCCACGATGATCACCGCGCCATCGACGATGAGGCCGAAATCCAGGGCGCCCAGACTCATCAAGTTTCCGGAGACATTGTTCTGCACCATGCCCGTTATCGTCAGCAGCATGGCGAGTGGGATGACGGCCGCCGTGATCAGCGCCGCGCGAATGTTGCCCAGCAAAAGGAAGAGCACGACGATGACGAGGAGAGCGCCTTCTGTGAGATTGGTCTCGACCGTGTGGATCGTGCGATCGACCAAGTCAGTGCGATCGTAAATTGGCACTGCGACGACGCCGTCTGGTAGGGCGCGCGCGGCGATTTCAAGCCGCTCAGCCACGGCTTGGGCAACGGCGCGGCTGTTTTCGCCCATGAGCATAACGACCGTGCCAAGCACGATCTCGCGTCCATTCTCGGTCGCAGCGCCAGTCCGCAGCTCTTCGCCAAGAACCACATCCGCGACATCGAGCACCCGAATAGGGACACCGCCGCGATTAGCGACAATGATTTGCTGGAGGTCTTGAATGCCGTCGGCTTGGCCCGGCGAGCGGATCAGCAATTGCTCGCCGTACCGTTCAACATACCCTGCGCCGACATTCGCATTGTTGGCTTCGAGCGCCTCAACGACATCGTGCATCGTGAGACCCGCCGCCGCCAAGCGATCAGGCCAAGGCGTCACATGGTATTGGCGCTCATAGCCGCCGATCGTGTTCACTTCCGTTACGCCGGGCGTGTTGCGCAATTGCGGACGGATCACCCAATCTTGCAGCGTGCGCAAATCTTCGGGTGTCCATTCGCTGCCATCGGAGCGCAATGCGCCCTCTTCGGCTTCGATCGTGTACATGAAGATTTCGCCGAGACCTGTCGCGATTGGTCCTAGCTCTGGCTCGACTCCTTCCGGCAGCTGGTTTCGCACCGTTTGCAGGCGCTCATTGATGAGCTGACGCGCGAAATAGATGTCAGTGCCGTCTTCGAAGACGACAGTGACCTGGCTTAGGCCGTAGCGCGAGAGCGAGCGCGTATATTCAAGCCCCGGCAATCCGGCGACAGCGGTTTCGATTGGAAACGTAATGCGCTGTTCGGATTCGAGCGGCGAAAACCCTTGCGCTTCGGTGTTGATCTGAACCTGGACGTTGGTGATGTCCGGCGTCGCGTCGATGGGAAGCCGCTGAAAGCTCCAAACGCCGACGATGGAGCTCAGCAATACGAGCGCCAAAACGATCCAACGGTGGCGGATGGAAAGATGGATGATCCGGTCAAGCATGGTCGGTCATCCCTCAGTGATCGTGGCTCGCGCCGGTCTTTTCGACGTCGGCGCGAATGAGGAAGGCGTTCTCGGTCACGTATGTCGTGCCCGGATCGATCCCGCTTATGACTTCCGTCCATTCCGGCGTCTGGCGGCCCAGCTCCAGCATGCGGACTTCGTAGGTTTCGCCGACTTGCGCGAAGACTACAGTGAAATCGCGGAAGCGCTGAAGTGCTCGGGTGCGCACGGCAAGCGGCACTTCCGTCGCCGCGATCACTGCCGCGCCTTCTACCGCCTGCCCCGGACGCCATGCGCCGTCATCATTAGGTAGATCGACGTGCGCAACGATCGTTTGCGTCATCATGTCGGCAGTCGGTAGAATCGCTTCGATCGTGGCCCGGACGGTGTGATCGCCGCTCAGGCTACGAACCGTGATGGGCTGACCAGCGCGCAGGCGTTCGGCATCGCGCGGATAAACATAAAATTCCGCATGGACCTGACGTGCGTCAGCAATGATGTAGATTGGCGACGTCTCGGCCACATCTCCGACATTGGCGTTGCGCGCCATAACGACGCCCGAGATCGGCGCCGGGATCGCGTAAGTCTGCAAGCTCTCGCGTGATGTTACGCGCGCTATCGTTTCACCGCGCGTGACGCGCTCTCCGATCTCCTTAGTCATCGAGACAATGCGGCCAGGATACCAAGCCACGATATCGGCTCGCCCCTGAGGCTGAAGCTCGACACGGCCGGACAAGGCGATCGTCTCTTCAATTGTCGCTGGACCAACTACTTCACTACGAACGCCAGCGGCCTCAGCCTGCGCCGCCGCGATCGTCGTGCGGCCTTCGTAGGATTCATAAGCCCACTCGTGTGTCGCGCCACCATAGGTCGCCCGCACCGCGACATCGAACGAGTGCGGTTCTTCAACGACGCCATCGCCTTTGAGATAATCCGCTTCCGGCGTGAACGCGAAGCGATCGACTTGTCCTCCCAGCCTCGTCAGCGCCATCGCCAGTTGGACTTCTGCCGGCGGCAAAGGCTCATTGTTGCGATAGGCGAAGACGCGGAATTGCGGTTCTACGCCGGTCTCGAAGATGGTGATCTCAAGGGCGAAATCGCCCTCTCGCAGCATCCGTCCGCTATGCGGCCCGCGCTCGTACTCGGCCTCTCCGTGTTCGTCGCCATGCTCTTCAGCGCCGCCACCGCCGCAGGCAGCGAGCGCGGTGGACGACAACAGCATCATCACCGCGACGCGGCGGCTTGGGAAAAAACGGCTCATTGGGAAAGCTCCGCGCCGAATGCATCGGCGAAACGGGCGGTCAAGCGATCAAGCGCCGCCTCGGTGTGATGATAATTACGCAGTGCTTCGATCCGTGCCTCGCGCGCCGCCGTGAGCGCACGCTGCGCTTCCAGCACGTCGAGGTACGAGAAGGCGCCCTGATTGTAGCCGTCGCGGGCGAGTTCAAGCGCACGCTCGGCCTGCGGGATGACGAAACGCTCTATTGCCGAAACGGTCGAAGCCGCGCCGTCCAGCCGCCGTTGTAGCGCCGCGGCATCACGCTCGAGGCGCCGCCGCTCTGCTTCAACATCAAAACCGGCGCGCCGTGCATCCGCGTCGGCCCGCGCGATAGCGCCGCCATTGCGATCAAAGACGCCGAGAGGAATTGAGACACCGGCAACCAGGCCGGTCTCGCCCGTTTCCTCAAAACGTCGCACGCCGAAACTGAGCGTCGGATCTTGCCATCCTCGCGAACGCTGCAACCGAAGCTCAGCACGCGCCCGATCACGCTCTGCGCTTACAAGCGCAAGGTCCGGGCTCGCGTCCAAGTCGGCCTCGTGGTCGTGCGCGCGGATATCAGGCACGCCGAGATCGCCGATGGCCAAAGCAAAGCCAACGTCGGCACCGATCAGGCTCGCCAGTGTCGCCCGCGCATTTGCTGCTTCGCGCTGCGCGGCATCCAGTGCGATGCGCGCTTCCGCCAAGCCAGCCTCTGCACGAGCGCCGGCCATGAGTGGATCGCGCGCCGCCGCCACACGCCGCTCGACGCTGGCTTGCAGCGCTTCCGCCGTTTCCACGCGCTCGACGGCAATCTGCACGAGCACGTCTGCAGCTAAGGCGTCGTAATAGGCGCGTTGCACCTCTTCCAACACGTCCAAGCGCGCAATCAGCGCTTCAGCAACGGCAGCGGTGCGCCCCTGCTGGGCAACATCAATCCGTGCGCGGCGCCGATCACCAAGCTCGACCTGCTGCGACAATCGAAACGTGGATTCTGAGCCGTCGAAACCGCGCAATGTGTCCTCCCCGCCGAAGTTTTCCACTTCGACATCGAGAACAGGATTGAGGCGCGCGCGCGCCTGGCGAAGGTCGCCATCGGCGCCGTTTAGACCTGCCTCTGCTGCGCGTAAGCGCGGGTCATGCGCCTCAGCCAAGCGCAGCGCTTCGGCCAATGTAAGCGGCGCTTCTTGCGCGTAGGCGCCGCCCACAATACTGATCGCGCTACAGGCCGCCAGCGCCAGCACGCGCCAAGAAGCCAAGGGCTTTTGCAGGCGCACGTGTGCGCGTGCGCTCGCCCGAAACAATCGGGATGTCATTCTTGAATCTCGTAATCGCCTGAATACTCGAACGCGGACGCGCTCAGGGCGCGCTGCGGCTTAAGCTTCTGCGATTAAGCGCGTGGAGGGCGTTCCAGGCCGTAGAGGCGCGACGTGAGCTGCCAAGGGGCATCACGCATAGGATGCGCCTTCAATGCACGCTGTTCACAACCAAGCTGCACAGCGCCGGAAGGCGGCGCCGCTGTATGCGCCATCGAGCAATGGTGAGCGTGAGGCTCACTGCCGTCATGCTCTGCTCCCCCGGAGCCATGTTCATGACCTGCTTCGTCATGGGTGTGCACGACTTGGCCCGCAGCGGCGTAAATCAGACTGTCGCTGCTCAAATCCGTATGGCCTTCAGCGTGTGCCGCCTCGACATAGAGAAGCGCGATGAGTCCGACGCAGAGCGCCGTCATCCATCGTCTCCAATCCAAGTGAGCCAAAGCTCTCACGCTGCGATCCCCGCTTGAGCACCTGATTCTCGGCGCGCCTGCCTATATACGGACCAAGACCCGCTGAGGAAGAGTAAACACATCACAACACCTACAGCGAGATCAGGCCAGAGCGAGTTTGTCGCTGCCGTTGCGCCCGCGGCGAGAATTACCAAAACGTTGCCAAATGCATCGTTGCGCGAGCAGAGCCAGGCTGACCGCAAATTCGCATCGCCCTCACGGAAGCGAAGTAACAGTATAACGGCGCCTAGATTGACTGCGAGCGCCAGCGCGCCAATCAGGCCCATCGGCGGCGCATCGGGCGCGCCGCCAGCAGCCAGGCGCAATCCGGCGCCGATCAGGATAACGATACCTAATATGAGCATCGCAGCGCTTTTGATGAAAGCTGCGCGCGTTCGGATCGTATCGGATTTGCCGATAGCCCAGAGTGTAATCGCGTAGGTTGCCGCATCAGCGCCAAAGTCGAGCGCATCGGCTTGCAAAGAAATCGAACCGACCGCGTGACCGCCGATCATCTCGATCGCGAACATGATCGCGTTTGCGATCAGTACGATGAGCAAGATGCGTTGCGCTTGGCGATCCATCGTCGCCTTGCGCACAGCGCCACAACAACTTTCTGCCATGCGGGGACAAGCTCCAACTAAACTGCGGACCACGCAATCATCGCGACGCTAATCAAAGCCAATGCCCCGATGCGAGCCAAGACATCACGCGAAACGCTGTAATCGGCCAACAAAGGTGCGAGATCGGCGGGCGGCAGCATTGGCTTCGTCGCAGAGACGTTCGCGCCGCCGGTGTTGCCCTTTGGAACCCAGCCCGTGACGTAGCCGACGAAGACCGCAGCAAGACGAACGACTTGCCCGCGAGTCTCACGGGCATCGCGGCGCGCCTGCGCAATGTGGAGCATGCGCCAGTGCGTATCGAGGTGCGGGAAGAAATAGCGTTGCCCGAGAACATGCGCGCGCTCCAAGTGAGCAAACGCCTCATCGAGCACGCTTCGCGAAAGTGCTGCGTTCGCGGCCGCCATCTCCGCTTCATACACTCTCTTGAGTTCGCCCTTCATGGCGATCCTCCAATGCACATCGACCTGATGAGCACCCTGCTACATCCTCCAGTCACTAGAGGATCAAGCAGAAAATTCCGCCTGTGCTATTGTCGCAAACATGAAATCCGCGCCGTCCGGCGACCGGCGCCGAAGCCGAGTTCGAGCACGACACCCTCCGCCGCTGGCACGACCTTCTGGCGTTGTTTATCGATCGGAGAACACGAGCACGCCCCGGTCACAAGCGATGGCAGCACGAAGCGCTCATAGAGATTCATGATGCGCTCGATCCGTTGCGACGGAAGAGATGATAGCGGAACGCTTGCTCGGCGCCCCACGGCGTCAGATGAATCTCGCCGTGCGTTTCCATCAATTGAAACTCATCGCCGAGCAGCTTTGAGAGACTGACGCCATCGTGTTGCACGATCTCAAGCCCGCTACACTTCGCAGGACCACCAGGCGCAAAGCCCGCGATAATGGCCCAGCCGTCGGCGTCGATCGCGGCGCGCAAAGTCTCTGCATAAGCCGTCTGTTGCGCGGGCTCGGTCAGAAAATGGAGCACGGCGCGGTCATGCCAGAGCCGATGCTTGCGCGCCGGCCGCCACGTCGTGACGTCGTGTACAATCCAATTGACTTCATTTGCACGATCGCCAAGCCGCGCCTTTGCTTGCTCTAGTCCCGGCGCCGCGATGTCGAGCACGGTGAGGTCGCGAAAGCCGCCAAGCAGCAGATGATCGACCAAAGTGGAGGCGCCGCCGCCAACATCGATGATCGGCGCATCGCGTCCTGCGCCGGCGCGCGAGATGAGCTTCAACGAAAGCGTCGGCTCGTCCTGGCGCCAACTCACCTCCTCGGCGCGCTTCTCGGTATAGACGCGGTCCCAGTGTGCGTGCCGATCGGCCATTATTTGCGCGATAGCACGCGCGGTTCGCACGCGACACAGGCATCCGAACGCAACAGCGCGGGTAATCCGTGCATAGGCTGGCTCGATCAAGGCGATGCCCTTCGACCGTCACCCGCCTTGACCCGCTGTGGCGGGGTAGCTGCGTCGCCTGTCACCCCTCGCCCGCCCCAGCGCGCACGGGTCAGGCCCGCACCCCCTGCCCCTCGCACCCCCACCCCCAATCGCCACCAATCACCTGCAACCGCTGCGGGCCGCTTTCACCCGCGAAGGCCCCCAAACCGCCTGTACGGCCATCGTGACGCGATTACGCGCCTGTCGCGCCCAAGGTTGCCTTTAGGATGCTCATTATGTGTCAAGCACCCTTTACTTTGTTTGGCAATGTGCCACGTGAAACCTAGCTCATTAGTGAGGTCGCCCAATTGCACCCTACCGCAGTTGTGGGTATGTATACCCACATGCGTCACGCGACCAATAAATTGACCGCCGCTCAAGTCAAACGCACGCGCAAGCCTGGGCTTCACCCGGATGGCGGCGGGCTTTTTTTGCAGGTGACCATCGGCACCGATGGCGAGCCTCGAAAATCGTGGGTCCTTCGGTTTCGCGCAGCCAACGGCAAAATGCGCGAGATGGGTTTAGGTTCAGCCGGCGTCATCGATCTTGCGCGCGCGCGCATCAAGGCTGACGCGGCACGCGCACTTGTCGATGACGGCAAAGACCCGATCGAGCATCGCAAGCGCGAGCGACTAGCCGCCGCGGCGGCTTCCCAGACCACAGTTACATTCAAGGACGCTGCCGAGCGTTTTCTGGCGGCTCACGCTCACACATGGAAAAATCCGAAGCACCGGCAACAGTGGGAGAACACGCTGCGCGACTATGTCTATCCGGTGTTTGGCGCCGTACCGGTCGAACTGGTGAATCGCGATCTGGTTTTGCGCGTCATCGAGCCGATCTGGACCACGAAAACTGAAACAGCCAGCCGGGTGCGATCACGTATTGAGCGCGTTCTTGACTGGGCACGCGGTCGAGGGTTGCGCGAGGGACAGAACCCCGCCCAATGGCGCGGCGAACTGAGTGCTGTCCTGCCAGCCCGCAAAGCCGCACACCGCGTGCGTCACCATCCGGCGCTGCCCTACAAAGACATTCCGGACTTCTTTGCAAATCTGCGCAAACGCTCGGGACTGGGCGCCAAAGCATTGGAGTTCACAATCCTAACCGCTGCCCGCACGAGCGAGGCGCTTAATGCGCGCTGGAAAGAGATCGATCTCGATGAAGCGGTTTGGACGATACCGGCCGAACGCATGAAGGCGGGACGCGAACATCGTGTTCCGCTTTCTGAGGCGGTTGTTGGACTGCTCAAACCCTTGAACGTTGGTGGCGCGAATGATTGGGTGTTTCCCGGTCTGAAGAAGGGCAAACCACTCTCAAACATGACGCTGTTGATGACGCTGAACAATCTAGGCCGAGAAGACCTGACCGTTCATGGCTTTCGTTCGACATTCCGCGATTGGGCGGCAGAGAAGACCGATTTCGCCGGCGAAGTAGCGGAGGCAGCCTTAGCGCATACAATCGGCAACAAAGTCGAAGCTGCCTATCGGCGCGGCGATCTCTTCGACAAACGGCGTGAACTCCTGGATGCATGGGCTAATTACTGCTCCGGCAAACCAGCATGACCATCACCTATTTCAATCGAAAGACGCTGCACGAGCTTTGGGCGGTCAATTGGCGGGCCGAGGTGCGCTGGTCACTCGTTCGCGTCATCAGAGCGAAGCTCGAAGCTTATGGCGCAGATCGAGATTCCGCCGAGCGACAGGTTCGCGGCATCATGTCGGCCACGCTGGGCTTCATGGCAG
The DNA here is from genome assembly GCA_937967425.1 of uncultured Caulobacteraceae bacterium. The sequence continues at coordinate 9,249 of CALBST010000447.1, read as the reverse complement.
GCTACACGCCGGCGTCGGAAGACTCGAAACTCAAGGCTAAGCTTAAGAAGGTTGCGGACGCACTCGATCTGATCGCCAATTTGGATGCAAACGCGGATCGCCTGATACGGCGGCAGTTGCTTGGCGACGATGCTGCGGATTTACGACCACTGACGCTCGACTTCATCGAAGAGCGCCCGCCCTTGAACGAGCTAGTAGCGACCGCAAACATTCCAGCTTACCAAAACATGATCGAAGGCGCTCAGCGTGTTCATGCGCGCGTGCGGGAGCTCGCAAATGCCTATCGTGGAAAGCCAGGGCGAAAACGGGACGAGGCGCGCAGTGCGTTCTACCGCGACCTAATCTATTGCTGGAAGGTAGCGACCCACCAGTGGCCGGTGGATTGGGAAGCCGACACATTCGCAGACGATGCGGACGCAAGAACGGACATTCGACCTGCTCGCGCCACTGCCCCGATCTTCCGCATCGCTCGCCTGCTGGTAGCAGAGATAGCAGCGCGCACTGGCAAAGCAGCGCCTTCGGAAATGTCCAGCAAAGCGTTCAGCATGGCGTTGCGAGAGATGAAAGAGTCTGAGTTTGGCCCGTTTGGCCCGGCGGTTCCAACCCCGCGCAAACGTGGACGAAAACCGAAGAAAGATGAGACCGGCAAGCGCAGCAAGAAGCGGAAATAACGTCAAATCACGCCCGCAATAGGGAGTGTGTAAACGACTCTCGCCTTCGTCACGCTCTCCACATCGCCGCACCAACGCGGCCTTATGGAGACTTCAAGTGAATACCGAACCTATTGAAAAGCGGTACTTGAGCATCGCCGAATTCTGCGATCGCTTTGGCATCGGCGCGACGAGCGCTCGTGAGCTGCTACGTCAAAACAAGATCGAAGCTGTCAAGCTGGGCGTGAGAACTTTGGTCTGCGCACGTAGCGCGGAATCCTATTTCGCGTCCCTCCCGCGCCTCTCGGCATCGTGAGGGCGCACTGATGACCTATACCTTTTGGCCCGACGGCAGCTATGGCGGGAGCCCGCTGCCGACCTTCCTCAACACCAAAGCTGGAATTGAAGCTGCGATCGATGTTCGCTTCAACGACTTCACACACTTACCCGTATTGCAAGCCACATTTTTGGGAGATGGTTGGCGGCAGCTCAATGATGAGTCTATTGCGGCGATCCGCGACTACTTCATCGAAGCCTACCGCTTTAACCCAAGCCGCAACATGCTTGTCGAGGCGCTAAAGCATGTGGCTTGGCGCAACCGATTCAATCCGCTTGCGGACGAGATCAAAGCGAAGACACATGACGACCAAGAACGCATCGACAAGTTCTTCATAACCTACGGCGGAGCGCTCAATACGAAGCTAAACAGGGCAATCGGTAGGCTGTTCTGGCTCTCGACGGCGGGCCGAGCGCTCTATCCAGGCTGTGACTGCCAAGTCGTTGTCGTCTTGATAGGGCCGCAAGGCGCCGGCAAGTCGTCGATGCTTCGGATCGTGGCGGGCGACCCGTCGCGCTTCACAGATCAGGAAATCGTTCACTTGCCCCCGGAGCGTCAACAAGAAGCGCTGCGTGGCCGCCACATTGTGGAAGCCAGCGAATTGGGAGGAATGGACCGGCAATCTGTCGAGCGCGTCAAAGCGTTCATTTCGCGATCGCACGATCGCGCACGGCCAGCCTGGGGCACGATTGCCGTGGATCAGCCTCGCTCTTTTGTCATTGTCGGCACATCGAACGAAACGCAAATCTTGCGAGACACCACAGGCAACCGGCGCTTCTTGCCTATTGAGATCGCCAAGTTCGATCTGGAAGCAATCAAGCGTGACCGCGATCAATTGCTCGCTGAGGCGGTTGCACTGGTGAAGCCGGATACCCCGTTGTGTTTGCCTGAAGAGCTATGGGAGCTCGCCGCTGAGCGCCAGCGACGGCATCTTTTGGACGACCCTATCGACGAAGTCCTGAAGGCGCTTGAGGGCGCAGTTAAAAAGGGCGAAGAGCGCTTGCCCTTCGTCGCTGTCTGGGACCTCTTGGCGATCGAAGCGCAACGCCGAACGCCGGCTATGAAGCGTCGCATCGTTGAATCCATGCGTCGGCTCGGCTGGCACTACGACGGGCGTCCATTCCGGCTTGGCGCGGAAACCCATCGCGGCTTCAAGCGCCCCAGCGCGGACTAAAGCAACCACTGCACCTCGCCGAGCGCCCGCGACACCCAGCGAGCCTCGGCGAGCGTCAGCGAGCACCAGCGGCGAATAGGCCGATCCACCGCCGCCCAATCGTAACACGTAACTTCGTAACGAGGAGAACAACCATGCGTCGTCACCGCAAACGCGCGCGACCAAAACTGAAACTGAAAGGCGTTGCTGCCGAAGTGACTGATAGCATTCTTGACGCCATTCAGCGTAGCCCTTCGCCGTGGCAGATGCCGTGGCACACGGGCGCCGATCGCACACTTCAACTTCCCCGAAGCATTGCAGGCCGCAGATACAGCGGGATTAACGTGCTCAGTCTCTGGGCCAGCGCGCGGCGCTTTGGCTTCAGTGATCCGACTTGGGCCACGGAAGAATGCTGGCGTAAAGCAGGCATGAGGCTACTGCCAGCGGAGAACGCCACCACCGCGATCATCTATCGCGAACGAAAAACCTCCGCGACGACAGGCCCAATCCGCTTTGCGCGCCGCCTGCCCCTGTACAATCGGCATCAGGTTTATGGAGACCAGGCCAAGAACGATCCCCGCCCCAAAGCGATCCTCATTGCGATTGATGAACTTGCTCAAGCGGCTGGCGCCAGAATCGAAATCGGCAGCACCGGCGCCTGTTATCGCCCCGAACACGACGACATCTTGCTGCCTCATCATGCCCGCTTTCGTGGCTCGCTAGATCGAACTTCCGAAGCCTTCGCCGCGGTGTTGTTACACGAGCTGGTTCATTGGAGCGGCGCCCCTCACCGGCTTAATCGCGATCTCACTGGCCGCTTTGGCAGCTCCGCCTACGCTATGGAAGAACTCGTGGCCGAACTTGGTTGTGCATTTCTCTGCGCCGAGCTTGGAATTGCATCACGTCCACGGCCTGACCACGCGAGATACATTAGCGGCTGGCTTCGCGTGTTGAAGAACGACAATCGCGCTATTCTCGTCGCCGCGAGCCAAGCTGAAAAGGCTACGCGCTATTTGCTTCGATTCCGGCGCCTAGCGCGCCAAGCACTGAAAGCTAGTTCGCTCAAAGAGCCCGTCAGACGAGTCTAACCCGGCTCCAGGGGTGAACTACCTCGAAAACAAAAACATTTGCGGGGTGATCGCGGCGGTGGGGGTATGCCCGCGCTATTTAGCGTCCTGGCGCATCATAAAGCTTCCGCTGAAAGCCGATGAACGCTTGCCGGATTGAACTAACGTCTCCGAGTTCTGCCGTCGCATCTGCTAGATCATCATACTTCAAACGCAGCAAGGTCGGCAGCTTCTCCGTATCGAGTTCTTCAACGCCAACATTGACGTACTGATCCAGCACGAAATCGATGAACGCCTGCTGCTTGGCGCCGTAGTCCTGCATGATCTGCGGCCTGTGCTGCTCCACCCTTTCCGAGCGGGTCAGCGGTTCGAGAGCGAAGGCGATGTAGGCCAGCACATCGAATACGTCGCTGTTCTCGGCTTCGATCAGGGCACGCACGTCATCGAGTTGATCCGGCCCGTAGCCTCTCTCCGCAAGCTCGGACATCAGCCGCTTGCGCGTAAGTGGATCGCCCCATAGATCGCGCAGCTCGTCCTCGGTTTTGAACAACTCCGGCAGCGCGCCGAACAATTGCTCGATGAAGGCAGACGCTGACATCGGCTTGCCGTCAGGCCCGTAGAACATTGTCGATGCCATGTGCTGGATGCGGCGCACCTTGCCGTCCGACAACTTCACCTTCACGCGCTGCGCTGGCGGCACCGGCTCCTGTGGCGTGTAAGTCGCCCCGCCCGGCTCGCCAATCACACGCGGCGGCTTGGGCTCAGGTTCGACCGGCTCCCCATCCCATTCAGGATCGTTGAATAACTCGTACGCCTTCACGAAGTCGTAGATCGTGAAATAGTCCTTGCCGTCGTAGAGCCGCGTGCCTCGACCGATGATCTGCTTGAACTCGATCATCGACTTGATCGGCCGCATCAGCACGATGTTGCGGACGTTGCGCGCATCGACCCCAGTCGAGAGCTTATGCGATGTCGTCAGGATCGTCGGGATCGTCTTTTCGTTGTCTTGAAACGCGCGCAGGTGCTGATCGCCGATCGCGCCGTCATTGGCAGTGACGCGGGCGCAATAGTTTGGGTCGGTGCTGTCGGCCATCTGGTTGATGAGGTCGCGGATAACGAGGGCGTGTTCCTGGTTAGCGCAGAACACTATCGTTTTCTGCTTCTGATCGATTTCCTGCATGAAGCGCTGCACGCGGTACTGCTCGCGCTCCATGATCTGGATGCGGCGATTGAAGTCGTCCTCGGTGAACGTGTCCCCGATCTGGACATCACCCTGCACCACTTCGTCGTCATCGGTGTAAGTGTACGTATCGAGCGTCGTCTGAATTTGACGGACTTTGAACGGCGTCAGGAAGCCGTCGTTGATGCCGTCCTTCAGCGAATAAACAAAAACAGGCTCGCCGAAATAGGCGTAGGTGTCTGCGTTGCCATCCCGACGAGGCGTCGCGGTTAGGCCGAGCTGAACGGCTGGCGCGAAGTGTTCCATGATATCGCGCCACGAGCTTTCGTCGTTGGCGCCGCCGCGATGGCATTCATCGATGATGATGAAATCGAAGAAGTCCGACGGATAATCGTAGAACTTCGGCTCAGGCTTACCCGTCGCGTCGAAGCCCGACATGAACGTCTGGAAGATCGTGAAGAAGATGTTGGCGTTTTTCGGCACGCGGCCGGTGCGGCGGACTTCATCGGGCGATATGCGCACACGCGCGTCTTCAGCGAAGGCGGAGAAGGCGTTGTAGGCTTGGTCGGCCAGGATGTTGCGGTCAGCGAGGAAGAGGATGCGCGGGCGGCGTGTGGGTTCGCCGGTGAGGTTCCAGCGCGCTTGGAAGAGCTTCCAGGCGATTTGAAACGCGATGAACGTCTTGCCTGTGCCAGTCGCGAGCGTAAGCAGGATGCGCTTATCACCGGCGGCGACTTTCTCCAGCACGCGCTCAACGGCGATGTTCTGATAATAGTAGGCAGGCTTCGAGCCGCCCTGATCTTCGAGCGGCACATGGGCGAAGCGATCGCGCCAAGCATTCTCTTCCGCGAAAGTCAGCGCCCACAGCGCATCGGGTGACGGGAACGCGGCGACCTCGCCCTCCTCGCCTGTATCCATATCGGCCTGATAGAAGCCCTGCCCGTTAGTGGAGAAGGCGAAGCGCGTTTGCAGCTTGGCGGCGTAGGCTTTGGCTTGACCGAGACCTTCGGTGAGCGCCGCGTCGCGCTTCTTCGCTTCGATGACGGCAAGCTGCTTGCCGCGATGGATCAACACATAATCGGCCGATGTCGGCTCGCCGCGCACGCCAGCGCCGAGCAGTCTGCCCTTCGTGATCCGCACCTCGCGTTTCACCTGAGACTGCGCGACCTCGCCCCAACCCGCCGCCTTCAGCGCCGGATCAATCAGCTCCGCCCGCGTCTCGGCTTCATTCATAGGAGTCCGTGCCGCTCACGAACGCGCTTGCCTGCGCCGCTTGGTGCGATCCTCCTGCGTTTCAGCGCCTTGATCGCATCGAAGAACTTTTCGCGGTCGATGCGGAGCTTGTCCGGATGCCAATCCTCTCGGGCGGCTCTGACAATGTCCTCCGGCGTGGGCGTCAGACCATCAAGGAGCAAGTTATTCCAGGCGGCGTACACGGTCGCCAAGATCTCCGCCTCGATCTTGTCCATCGGTACCAACAAGGTCGTGACAGGGTCGAGCTTTGGCCGATACGGCTCAAGATCACGCTTCGCCTTCTCAAGCATCGTGTCGTAGTTGGCTAACTTCTTGAACGTGTGGCCGCCGCTCGCGCGACGTTCGAATCTGAAGAATCCGCGCTCTTCAGCGTAGGCTCGGACTCGCTGAAAGTGGTCAGGATCGTTCGGCCCAGCCGCGTCCTTAATGGGGTCACGCCCCATATCGATGCCTGCTAATTCCTCGACGAGGTGTAAATGCTTCTGCGCCTTAACCGTGCCGAAGGTGCGCGCGCGATCAACTGCCTGGTGCGCGGAATGAGCGAGCGCAATGACGTTCGCAGCGAATCGCGACGACTGGGCAAACACAGCTCGCACTGGCGGTGCTGACAAAAGCTCTCCGGAGAAAGCGCGGGAGAGGATGGAATTGCGAACGGCCCGCAAATGTTCATTTTGGCTGGCGTATATCTCGCTCAAACGAAGGGCCTCTGCTTCGGTCTTCTCAATCAACGCCGCGACCCTTCGTTGATTGGCCTTTGGCGGAGCGATAAGCTCAATCGACCTTAAATCGCGAATGTTGATTTGCATAAGTGCTGCGCCGTATGTCGCCTTCCTGATCTGTTTTTGCACGCGGTGGGATCGAAGTTGATACAGGCCGAATTTTGGATCGAATAATTCGGGATTAAACCGGATCGGCACGATGCCCCGTGTCACGTTTCCACCGCGAAGCTCTGTGGCAGCGAGGGCGACGACACCCGTCGTTCCTCGCACGCACATTAGTATTTCCCCACCCTGAAGAGTCGTTCGCCCGTATCCAGCCGCTAAAGCCGGATCGATCCGCTTGAGTCCTTGGAGACTTACAATCCGCCGTCCCGTAAGATCGACGGGCCGGACAATCGGCAAGCCCTTGTCTACTTCTTCGCCGGGCTGCACGATGCCGTACGACAGCGAGCAATCTGGTGCCACGGCATCCGCCAGAGTCAGCGTGCGCCCGCCCCGGCAAACATCATCGACGTGCTGGGTAAGTGCGCGCTCAAACAACTCCCGCGCGTTGGCGAGGTTCGTCTCGGCGTTGGCGGCAGCAATCCTAATCCCCTCAAACGCCGCGTCCAGAATGGCTACTATGCGCCTCTGCTGATGAATGGGCGGAAGGCAAACATGAAACGCCTTCACTTCGGGGAAGTAGATCGTCTGATGCACGGCGCCACTTGAGAAGCGGCCGAGGCTGTTGCGCTCCGCAATCAACAGGTAACGCAGGAAATGCGGGTCTAGCCTGTCCGAGCAAATCCAGTTCACGAAGTCTTGGCTCGTCGCCATCGGCTTGCCGGTGACGACCACGTAGCCCACCGACGCTGTGCGAGAGAGGCAAACAGTGCTGGCGGGCAGTATGCGTGCGGATGAGTTCGCAATACCTAGCTCGTTGGTCTGTTCGATCGTGTCGAAAATCACGCCGCCGTCATGCGCGCGCGCGTCGCTCAGCGTGATCCATGGAACGTCGCCGCCCCAATATTCCGGATGCTTTCGGCTGGGCGTATGCCCCGATTCCAGTCGAGCGACGTCCGTTAGCTTGTGCCAACACCATCCTGGCGGCGCGGGCAGCGTGGGTTCACCAACGCATAGCGCAAAATCACCACTGATGCGGCGCGTCGTGGCATCGCGGCCGCCGGTTTGCGTAGCCGTCCTCACACCAACTCTCGCAGGCCGCGCAATATCTCCGCGCTTTCGGCGTCGAGCGCGAGCATTTCGTCGATGATGTCCTTCGGATCGCGCAGTGGCGCTTCTTCGGCCTTGTTCGGGTTCTTCACCGAGAGATCGCAGGTCTCCGCATCCAGATCGGCAACCTCAACACTCCACGACTTAGCGCTAACCGCAAAGCTCGCCTGCAGCCTCACGAAATCATCCATGTCGTCGTCGTTCAGCGGATTGGTCTTGCCCATGTTGCGGCCAGGATCGAGCTGGTAGTACCAAACCTTCCGCGTCGGCGCGCCCTTCTCGAAGAACAGCACCACCGTCTTCACGCCCGCGCCCTGAAACGTCCCGCTCGGGCAATCAAGCACCGTGTGCAAATTGCAGCTGGCGATCAGCTCCTTGCGCAAGCTGACGGCTGCGTTGTCCGTGTTCGAGAGAAACGTGTTCTTGATTACAATCGCCGCGCGCCCACCCGCCTTCAGCGACTTGATGAAATGCTGCAAGAACAGAAACGCCGTCTCGCTCGTCTTAATCGGGAAGTTCTGCTGCACTTCCTTGCGTTCGCTGCCGCCGAACGGCGGGTTGGCGAGGATCACGTCGTAGCGATCCTTGTCCTGAATATCGGCGAGGTTTTCTGTCAGCGTGTTGACGTGCAGGATGTTCGGCGCCTCGATCCCGTGCAGGATCATGTTCATGATGGCGATGACGTAAGCGAGGCTCTTCTTTTCCTTCCCATAAAAGGTGCGCTTCTGCAGCGTGTCGAGATCCGCCGCCTTCTTCGCCTTCGGCCGCAGATAATCATGCGCCTCGCACAAGAAGCCGGCCGAACCCACCGCGCCGTCATAGATGCGTTCGCCAATCTTCGGCGCCAGCACCTTGATCATCGCGCGGATGAGCGGGCGCGGCGTGTAATACTCCCCGCCGTTGCGCCCGGCGTTACCCATCTTTTTGATCTTGGCTTCGTACAGCGTCGAAAGCTCGTGCTGCTCGGCCTGGCTCCCGAAACGCAGCGCATCCGTGTGCTCCAGCACGTCGCGCAAATTGTAGCCGCTGGTGAACTTCGATTTGATCTCGCTGAACACCTCGCCGATCTTATACTCGATCGTGTCCGGCCCCGACGCCCGCTGCTTGAAGCCGCGCAAGTACGGGAAGAGTTCGTTATCGACGTACGCGATCAGATCATCGCCCGTCAGCGCCTTGTCGTGGTCGAACGACCCATCAGCCTTCTTCGGCGCCGCCCACACCGACCAGCGATGCTTGCCATCGAAGATCGGGTTGAACGTCTTGCCGGCAAGCTCAGCTTCCAGCCGCTTCTTGTCCTCAAGATCGTCGAGATACTTCAGGAAGAGGATCCATGACGATTGCTCGGTGTAGTCGAGTTCGGTCGTGCAGCCCGCCTCTCGGCGCAGCACGTCATCGATGTTCCTGAACGCTTGATCGAACATTCCCGCCCCCGACAAGCACTCAACCTAACGGCATTCGCCGCCCCGCCGAAAGGCTGCAACCGACGCCCGTTATTGCACGCGATCACACGACAAATGCGCGCCCGCGAACGCCAGCAAAATGGGTAGCGATTGGGGTAGCCAAAAAAGCTAGCCTTAGGGGGTCGGCTTAGTTATTGTTTTCGTTAAGTAATTTTGCCGAATACTGGCGGACAGAGAGGGATTCGAACCCTCGATGGGCTTGCACCCATACACGCGT
>CALBST010000446.1 GCA_937967425.1 uncultured Caulobacteraceae bacterium | reverse complement strand
GGTCGAGCGTTTTCATGCGCAGCGATTGATCGAGATCGCCATGGAGCGGGGCGGCGTTGTAGCCGTGCCGTTTCAGCGAAAGCGCGACGACGTCGACGTCGGTCTTGCGGTTACAGAAGATGATGCCGTTCTTTACTTCGCCGCTGGCGTTGATGGTTGCGCGCAGCGCGGCGCGCCGCGTACGCGGATCGCCGCCGGGAAGCATCACGACTTTCTGCGTGATCGTGTTCGCCGTGGTGGCGGGGCGCGAGGCTTCGATGCGCTTCGGGCTGGAGAGAAATTGCTCGGTGAGGCGCGTGATTTCCGGCGGCATGGTGGCCGAGAAGAACAGCGTCTGGCGCGTGAACGGCATGAGTTTGAAGATGCGCTCGATGTCGGGGATGAAGCCCATGTCGAGCATGCGGTCGGCTTCGTCGACGACCATGACTTGCACGCCGGTCAGCAGCAGCTTGCCGCGTTCGAAGTGATCGAGCAGGCGGCCGGGCGTGGCGATCAGCACGTCGACGCCGCGTGCGAGCAGCGCGTCTTGATCACCGAACGAAACGCCGCCGATGAGCAGCGCTTTGGTGAGCTTTTGATACTTGCCGTATTTATCGAAGCCTTCGGCGACTTGGGCGGCGAGTTCGCGTGTCGGCTCTAAGATCAAAGTGCGCGGCATGCGGGCGCGGGCGCGGCCGGCAGCTAGGATGTCGATCATCGGCAGCGTGAAGGCGGCGGTCTTGCCGGTGCCGGTTTGAGCGATGCCGAGAATGTCTCGGCCTTTCAGCACTTCGGGGATCGCTTGCGCTTGGATCGGCGTCGGCGTGTTGTAGCCGGTCTCTTTCACCGCGCGGAGCGTGTTTTCGGAAAGGCCGAGATCGTCGAAGGTGATTTGCGGTTGTGGTTCTTGTGCGCTCTCGGGCGCGGAATTTTCGGAGGACATTCAATCTCACTTGGGGGCCGCTTGGCTCGCGCGAGGCGCGAAACCGGCAGGCCGCTTGGTTGGCGCTATCGGCCACGCGTCTCCGAATTGAGATAGGCGGGCGTCCAGCAGGAGCGAGCACGCCCCAGGGCGCGCACAACGGACAGCGCGGAAATGGGGGGATTTTGCGGGAAAGTCAATGTTTACCGCCCGAAACGGATTAGGCCGCTAGGCCGAGAGCTCCAAGAGCCAGGGAAGTCAGCACTTGAACTAGGACTTGAAAACTGACGCCGCTAACAGCGCCACCAATCTTTGTGAGCGCCTGTTTCCAGAGCTTGTCGTCTCGAGCAGCTTCGACAAACTCGTGGCCGACCCAGGTCAATCTCTTCGGTCGCCAGCACAGTTCACCAGAGGACAGGTTTTGGCCAACCAAGATACCGGCCTCGTCCATGAGCATCACGTGATAGCTCACCTCCTCGTCGGAGAAGCCGTCGATCTCCAGCTCAATCCATCCAAGCGGGCTCTCCGAGCTTTCTTCTACCTTGAGCGCAATTGCTCGGATCAAATCAAAGTTGCGACGCATCGGTTTGCTCCGAGTGTGACCTTGCGGCCAACGTCTTAAGCAAGCGCTATCGCACGATGTTTGTTTCGGAGGCGTATCGTTGCCCGAGGCGGACTGCGAATCGCATACATTCTCAGGCCGCGCTCAAGGAGGGCGCCCGCATGCCTGACATCCATATTCGCACGTTCCTTCGCAATCTCTGCGCCGATTCTGCCGAAGTCGTCCACAAATTGAGCAAGCCATCGAAGAATGGGGGCGGCGACTACTATCAGGCCTCTCGCCTCGCCATTACCAACGTCGCGTTCGACGGCGCGGTGTACGATCAGGCTTACGGCCGGATTGCAAAAATCAAGAACGATGCTGAGCGCGAGCACAACGCAGCAATCTTCAAGGCGTTTTACGCTTGGTGGGTCGAGCACAAGGGCGAAGTCAGCAAGGCCCCTCATGGCTATCTGTTTGGGCCAAAGTCGAAGCTCAGAGTGCGCGTGCTGCCGGACATGATGATCAAGCGCGGCAAGCAGCGGGAGATCGTCCTTCTCTGGAACTACTCGATCGCTGCGCCGAAATGGGTCGCCGGCCTTGGCGTGTTCATCATGCGCAAGGTGCTGGCACCTATTGGCTACGCAGATTGCGCGTTCGTCGTACACGATCTCCGAGCGGCGCGGCGTTATTCTTCAGGGAGCATCCCGGCTCAGGCCGACGAGCTGCTTGATATGGAGATGGCGCGGCAGGAAGCTGCTGCTAGTGCGACCACCAAGGCGTCGAAGGGCCCCAAGCCAAGGCCGTAGTCTAAACGTCGATATCCGCAACGAACTTCGCGTTCGCTTGGATGTAGTCGAAGCGCTTTTCGGCTTTCTTACCCATCAGCGTCTCGATCAGGACTTCGAAATCCGGCGCGCCGCTTTCGTCCAGCACCACTCGCGCCAAAGTGCGCGTCGCGGGGTTCATCGTCGTGTCCTTCAAGTCGGCGGGCATCATTTCGCCCAAGCCTTTGAAGCGTGAGATGTCGGTTTTGCGGCCTTTGAACTCGCCGTTGAGCAGCGCTTCTTTGTGCGCGTCGTCGCGGGCGTAGATGCTCTCTTTGCCGGCGGTGATGCGATAGAGCGGCGGCATCGCGAGGAAGAGGCGGCCGGCGCGGATGAGCTGCGGCATCTGCTTGTGGAAGTAAGTGATCAGCAGTGAGGCGATGTGGGCGCCGTCGACGTCGGCGTCGGTCATGATGATCACGCGCTCGTAGCGGAGATCATCGAGCTTGAACTTGGCGCCCATCTGCACGCCCAGTGCGAGTGCGAGATCGGCCAGTTCCTG
>CALBST010000445.1 GCA_937967425.1 uncultured Caulobacteraceae bacterium | reverse complement strand
CGTTGGCCGGGTTCGGGGATGGCTTGGGCTTCGTGGATGACGAGGCCGGCGATGGTGACGGCTTCTTCGTCGGGCAGATCCCAGTTCATGGCGCGGTTGAGATCGCGGATCGGGACTGAGCCATCGACATTGACGCTGCCATCGGGCTGCGGGCGCACGCCTTGGACGGCGATGTCGTGCTCGTCTTTGATGTCGCCGACGATTTCTTCCAGGATGTCTTCAAGCGTGACGAGGCCCATGAGCGCGCCGTACTCGTCCACCACCAGGGCGAAGTGTTCGCGGCGGCGCAGGAATTCGGCGAGCTGATCTTCGGCGCTGGTTTGCATCGGCGTGAACCAGGGCTCGCGCTTGACTTGCGTGACGTCGAAACCGTCGCGGCCGTGTTCGGAAACGCCGCGCAAGAGATCGCGCGCGTGCAGCACGCCGACGATATTGTCGGGCTCGTCCTTGTAGAGCGGCAGGCGCGTGTGCGGGCTCGACATGGCTTGGGCGATGATCTCGCGCGGCGGCAGATCGATATCGAGCGAACGGATGTTCTTCCGGTGGATCATGACATCGGCGACGGTGAGCTCGGAAAGATCGAGCGCGCCGATGAGGCGGTGGCGGGTCTCGGCTTCGACGCCGCCCTCTTCCGCATGCATCTCAACCGCGCCGGCGATTTCGGCGCGGGCGGCGGAGAGGACGTCGACGTTTTCGTCGACGCGGACGCCGATGAGCCTGAGGCCGTGGTTCACGATCCACTGCACGGCGGCGACGATCGGCGCGAGGAAGCGCACCATCCATTGCACGGGGAGCGCCACGGCGCGGGCGATATTGTCGGCGGCGGTGATGGCGAGCGTCTTGGGGCCGACTTCGCCGAAGATGAGCAGAAGCGGCGTCAGCACCACGGCAGTGACGATCGGCGCGAACTCGCCGAAGGCGCTGGCGAAAATGCTGGCGCTGATGGCGGAGGCGAGCACCTGCACTAGGTTGGCGCCGAGCAGCACCGCGCCGATCATGCGCTCGCGATTTTCGTTGAGCTTGTTGACGCGGGCGGCGCGTTTGTCGCCTTCGCGCTCAAGCGTCGCCATGCGCGCGCGGCTGGCGCCGGTAAGCGCGGTCTCGGCGGCGGAGAAAAACGCGTTGAGCGCAATGAGCGCGGCAATAACGAGAGCCGCGATCAGCAGAGACGTGGTCATTGTTTCGTTTCTTGTTGCAGGAGTTCGAGCACAACGTCAGTGGGCGCGTTGCGGTCCATGAAGGCGCGGCCGATGCCACGGGAGAGGATGAGCGTGAGGAGCCCGGCTTCGTTCTTCTTGTCGGCGGCCATAAGCGCGGTGAGCTTTTGGGCGTCGTACGGCGCGCCGGGGAGTTTGCGCAGATCGGTGGTGAAGCCGGCGTGTTCAAGATGGCGGCGGACACGATCTGCGTCGGCTTGTGGGCAGTGGCCGAGCTGCGCCGAAATCTGGAAGGCGAGCGCGATGCCGGCGGCGACGGCTTCGCCGTGCAGCAGCGTGCCGTCATAGGCGGAGTGCGCTTCGAGCGCGTGGGCGAAGGTGTGGCCGAGATTGAGCAGCGCGCGCACGCCCTGCTCGGTCTCGTCCTGCTCGACGATGCGGGCTTTGAAGCTGATGGCGGTGGCGATGGCCTGCTCGAGCGCTTCGGGTTTGCCGAGCAGGACGGCGGCGGCGTTTTGCTCGCACCAATCGAAGAATTCGGCATCGCCGATGAGTGCGGCTTTGATGATCTCGGCATAGCCGGCGCGCATCTGGCGAATGTCGAGCGTGCCGAGCACATCGAGATCGGCGAGCACGAGCTTCGGCTGATGGATAAGGCCGATCAGGTTCTTGCCTTCGGGCGTATCGATCGCGGTTTTGCCGCCGACGCTTGAGTCCACTTGCGCGAGCAAGGTCGTCGGGATCTGCACGAAATCGACGCCGCGTTTGACGAGGCCTGCGGCGAGGCCGGAAAGATCGCCGATGACGCCGCCGCCAAAAGCGACGACGAGGTCTTTGCGGGTCACGCCGGCTTGCAGCAGATGACGCGTCAGCATTTCGAGGCCGGTGAAGCTCTTGGCGCTTTCGCCGGGCGGCAGCGTGATGGTCCAGTTCTTGAGGCCGGCCGCATCGAGCGAAGCCGCAAGCGCCGGGCGATGCAGGCGCGCGACGGTTTCGTCGGTGACGATGAA
>CALBST010000444.1 GCA_937967425.1 uncultured Caulobacteraceae bacterium | reverse complement strand
ACCGGTGGCGCCTACTCATTGACGCTGATGCTGCCGGCGAGCGGTTTCTCGGTTGAGGGCGACACGCAGATCGGGGCGTTGCATCGCGATGAGAGCAAGCACCATTACTGCCCGCACTGCCTGAGCTGGCTCTACACCACGAGCCCGAACCTCACCGCGATGGGCTTTCTGAATTTCCGAGCGACGATGCTCGACGACGCGACCTGGGTCGTGCCGTTCATCGAGTCTCAGACTGCGGAGAGGCTACCGGGCGCCGCCACCGGGGCAAAACACAGCTTTGAGCGCTGGCCTTCGCCTGCGGACTACGGCGCGCTCATGCAGGAATTCGCCCAGGAGGGCGCGCGCCCGCGCTGACGGTCGCATTTGTGCCATGGAGCGTTGCTTGAGAGCCTCCGCCCAGGATAGGAGAGCCTGGCGGTGGGACGCTAAGGCCTTGGGCAGGGGCAGAGGGTAGATTTCATGATCCGGACCTTGGCGATGGCGTGCGCACTGGCTTGCGTAGCGATGCCGGCGATGGCGCAGCGGCAATTGGCCGTTCAGCCGCACGAATTGTGCGGTGTCTTCCAGATCACCAGCCCGGAGACGGTCGAGTATTCGCCGCTGCCTGGCTACTCGGTGCTGACCGCGACGCCGCCGTTTCGAGCGCCCCCGGGGTCGGTGCACGCGATGGTGTGCGACCGCACCTCGATTTTCATCGGCCCAGTCGATTACCGCGTGATCACCGATCTCGGTGTACCGCTTTTCATTCGGAACAGCGGCCGCATCGCCGTTCTTGAGATCGTAGATCGCCAGCTGCGACTGCGTTTCACGCGAGGCCAGCCGACACCCTCTGAACAAGCCGCGATCAGCGAGGCAATTGAGCGCGCTTTGGTTGAAATGGACCGCATGCCGGCGCCCGAGCCTCAGGCGCCAACACAATAATGCACATAGCCAAGACGCATCGCGTCGCTGGCGGCGAACTTGCCTACGCTGCGCACCAAAGCGCGGCGACCGGTACGGAGATGAAGTTCTCCGTGTTTAAGCCGGCTGGCCAGGGGCCGTTTCCATATTTGATTTGGCTCTCCGGGCTCACCTGCACCGAGGACAATTTCACGACCAAGGCCGGCGCGTACGCCGCCGCAGCCAAACACGGCGTGGCGATCGTTGCGCCTGACACCTCCCCGCGCGGTGAGGGGGTGGCCGATGATCCGGCTTACGATCTCGGGCAAGGCGCCGGATTCTACGTTGATGCAACGCAAGCGCCTTGGGCGCCGCACTTCAGTATGGAAAGCTACGTCACGCGCGATCTCATAACTGCGCTCGAGGCGGCATTTCCGCTGGCGCCAAAGCGCTCGATCTTCGGCCACTCCATGGGTGGCCATGGCGCGCTGACGTTGGCGATGAAGCATCCGCATGTGTTCAGAAGCGTCTCAGCGTTTTCACCGATCTCATCGCCGACGCGCTGCCCATGGGGCGAGAAGGCGTTGGGCGCCTACCTTGGCCCGGACCGGGACGCGTGGCGCGCGCACGACGCGTCGCTGTTGATCGAGGCCGGCAAGGCTGCGCCGTTCGATGACATCCTGATCGATCAGGGCACGGGCGATCAGTTCTTGGCTGAACAGCTGAAGCCGGAATTGCTGGAAGCAGCGGCGCGTGCGGCGGGGCAAAATCTCACCCTGCGCCGCCAAGAGGGCTACGACCACTCGTATTTCTTTATTTCGACGTTCGTCTCCGAACACGTCGCCTTTCACGTCGCGCGCTTGGCGTAACAGTCACCAGGTCGCCGGGGCTTGGCGGCGGGCGGTTGCGGCGCGCCATCCAAGTTGCCGCCGCAGCAATTGCGCCGAGCCCGATGAACGATGCCGCGCGGATGACGCCGGAGAGCCGCGCCGTATCGAGGAAGAAGACTTTCACGATCGTTGCGGCAAACACGGCGAGACCGACCCAGCGTAGAACGGGATCGTTGCGCACCGTGCCGAGACCGAGCGCGATCGCGGCAAACACCGCCCAAACCGCCGAGAGCGTCCAAAGCTCGACGTCACCGGAGACGCCCGTGGCCATTGCGTCGCGGTGATACAGCCAGCGCACGACCAGCGTCGCGGCGACGAAAAGATGCGTGGCGCATGCGACCGTTGCGGTTGGCACCATCCATTTCATGCCGCGCACTTGCGGCACGTCTGGCGCAACATAGCTCAGCGCGGCGGCGGCGAGATAAGCGGTTAGTCCAAACGCCGCGCCGAGCGGGGTTAACAACTCCGCGGGTGAAACGCCCCACCAAGGATTGTAAAGGAGCCAAAGCCCAAGCGCGGCGAAGCCAAGCGCCGGCCAAATCGCGGCGGACCAAATCGCCTGCAGGTCATAGAGATAGGCGCGCGTTGTTTCACGGCCTGGCGTGAGCCGTGTCAGCTGCGCTGCGGCCACGACCAGGAGCAACGGCCAGAGGGCGTGCGCCAGACCTTCCAGAGCATAAGGCGGATAACCGTCATCCATGTAGCCGCGATGGTGCAGCCAGCGGATGGTCGAATGACCGAAGCTCCATGCAAACAGTGCAGCGGCAGATGCGGCGGCAAAGCGCGTCGGCTCGGCGTCCTGCGATGTCGAGAGCGCGCGGCCGAGCGCCAGCGCCAAGATCATCGCCACGAGTTGCGCGAGGACGGCAAGCATCGTCGAGAACGCATTGCTTTGCGTGCTTTCATGCAGACCCCAGATCGGATGCTGGATGAACAGCAGAATAAACGCGCTGACACCAAGGCCCGCCCAGCTGATCGTGCGCATCGCCGCCATCAGGTCTTCGGTAAACGGCCGCAACAAGTTACGGCGCGCGCGCACGCGCGCGACCACCGCGATCAGGAGTGTGAACGCAAGGATCGCAAGTCCGTAACAGGCGGCTTCGAACAGGCCGACCTCCGGCGACGCCATGGTTGCACCCTGGAAGGCGTGGCGAATTTCCATCACCAGCCAGATCAGCGCCAGCACGCCGCCAGCCACGGCATAGGCGCGGGCGAACTTGCGTTGCCGCATATAGAGGCGGTTTGAGGCCATGAACGCGAGGGCCGCCGGCGCCAGGAAGGCGAGGGCAAGCGCGTTCAGGATCGGTGCGCCATTGATTACTGCACGGCCGGCGCCGCCCCACCACGGATTGATGCCCAGCCCAGGGGCGACGAGCGCGTAGAGCAATCCAAGACCCAGCAAAACATGGCCGCGCCAGGCGCCGATCATGCCAGGCGTTTCGTGGATGCGCGGCAAGAGCGTGAGGCCCGCGGCCATGAGTGCAAGCACGCGCAGCGATGTTTCGGTGAATGTATCGAGCGCAACCCCGCCACCGCCGGCGGCGATCCAGCGGAGCGTAACAAACACGCCGATCAACGCGGTGATGATAGCCGCGGCACTCAGCGCCTCAGCGCTGGAGATGTCGGCGCCGCCGCGTCGAATGACGGTGGAGGCCGCGAAGAGCAGAGCAGCAGAGCCGGCAAAGATCAGCATCGCCGCCCAAAGCGGCAGAGCGCCAGCGAGCGCCGGGCCGATCAATTCAGGTGAGAGCGCTTGGCCCACCGCGAAGGCGCCCGCCGTGAGCGCGGCCCAGCCAGCCACGCGCCAGCCTCGCCAGACGAGACCGCCGGCGAAGATAAGCGCCGCCACCGCGTGGCCAAGCGTTCGTGTCTCTTCGGAGAACGCCGACTCAACGGCAACCAGCAGCAGCACGGCGCCTGCCGCGCCCCACCATGTTACGGCGAGATCGGTTCTCTTGTCCTCAGCAGTTCGCTCGAAATACCAGGCCACTCCGAAAGCAAGAGCTGCGTTCACGAAGAGTGGCGCCCACGCTGTAGGCGCGTGCCAATCCGCGCGTGAGGATGCGGCGAGCAGCGTCAGGACAGTCGCGGCGATCGCGGCGGCGGCGGCGACCAAGCCGCGATCGCCGCGCTCCGGATTGGCGATGGCTGCGGTGAGCATACACACGATGCTGCTGAGCAGAATGACGGAGTAGAAATCTGGCGCGAGCGTCGTGAACCGCTCCGCGAGGTACAATATGAAGCCGAGCGTCAATGCGCCGGTTGCAACCGCGAGGCTTGCTGGCGCGACTTTGCGTTCGCCGACGCCGTAGGCGGCAAGGCCAACGTGGAAAATGCTGATGAGCGCGGGTCCTGCGGTCAGGCCGATTGGCGTTGAAGCAACCACCAGCCAAGCCCAGATCAGCAAAGCGCTCGAGACGCTGATGGCGACGCTCGGCCCCAAGGCCTGAACGGAAGACCAACTGAGGCCCTTGCGGTTGTCGTCCGGGAGAGGCGCACGAAACGCGGCCAACAAGCCGCCAACGCTGGCGAAGCTAGCGAGAAGCAGCGCACGGCGAATGTCATCGGCATCGATCGCGGCGAAAAACCAGAAGTATAGCGCTGCGATGGTGGCGATCCCGACCCAGGCCCATCGACGAATGATGGAAAGCGCAAATCCGCCCGCGGCGGCGAGCGACACATAGATCGTAAGCGCGAGCCACGGCCATAGCGTGCTGCTTGCGATCGCGGGCGCCAGCAATGCGAGCGCAACGGCAAGAACGCCGAGGGCCTGGCCGTGCAGAAGCGAAAGGCCGATGAGCGCTAGAGCGCAGAGCATCAACAGCGCCGCCGCCGCAGGCCACTCGATGAATCCGTAGATGCCGTGCGCGGCCCAAATCGTCGCATAGAACACGACAATCCCCGCGCCGGCGAGCAGCGCCGAGACAAGCGGGTGTCCCGATTGGCCGTTTAGCCCGATGCGGCGCGTCCATTCGCTTGCGCCAAGCATCGATACGCCAAGAACGACGGCGCTGGCCAAACGCATTGGCGCGGTAAACCACGCCGATTGCGAGACGACCGAGACGAGGTAGATCGCGCCCACCGCGAGCGCGATCCCGGCGATCCAGGCGAGGCCTTTCTCCGCAAGCCAGCGATCAAGGCGCAAGGGCTGTTTTGGAGTCGTTGGCGGCGGCGGCGCCGTCCGTTCGGGTTCGGCCCGCGGCGGCTCAGCGACGGGATCGTCCAGCAGCAGCGGGGAGTTCATGCGCGGGCGCGGTGGCTCGGCCGCAGCCGGTTGCGCCGCCGCGTCCGTGTCGTTCGAAGCCTCGGGCAGCGGATTGTCGAGCACCAGGACATCGTCCGGGACGACTTCAGTGAGCAACAATTCTTCCTGCGGGGTGGTTGGCGCCGCCGGGGCGGGCGCCTCAGCCGGCGCTGGCGTGGCGCCGCCGCGCAAGGCGAACAATTGAAGTTCGAGCTCGGCGATCCGGCGCGCGAGAGCGTCGATGCGCTGCGCCTGCAGCCACACCCAAACCCCCAGTGGAATTACCACAAGCCAAACCAAGACGCGCCGCCCCTCGCGAGCAATCACCGACGATCGCGTCAGCCGAAGGCTGGCGCAACACTTTGCATCGTCAACGCGCGATGCTTCTCCGGCAAAGCGAGTTTGCGCGCATCAACACAACGTGCTCAAACCCGGCCATGCAATTTACCTTCGCACCGCCGCAACCGCCATCCGTTGCAATCGTGGGGAGCGATGTACGCTTTCCGGTACGCCGCATCTTCTGTGTCGGGAGAAACTACGCCGACCACGTACGCGAAATGGGGAACGATCCCAAAAGCGAGCCGCCGATTTTCTTCACAAAACCAGCGGATGCTCTGGTCGAGAACGGCGCCGCAATCGCCTATCCATCGAACACCTCGAATCTGCATCACGAGGTCGAACTGGTGATCGCCATTGGAAAAGGCGGCGCCGACATCGCCGAAAGCGAGGCCGTTAACCATGTTTGGGGATACGGTGTCGGTGTCGACCTCACGCGCCGCGACCGGCAGGCGGAAGCGAAGAAAGCCGGCACGCCGTGGGATACGGCTAAGGGCTTCGATCACTCGGCGCCGCTCAGCGCGCTGACGCCGGCAGCGCAGAGCGGCGATGCTATGAATGCGCGCATCTGGATCAAGATCAACGGCGAGACGCGCCAGGATGCGAACACGAACGAGATGATTTGGAGTGTGCCGGAGATTGTCGCGGCGATCTCACGTTGGTGGGAGCTCAAACCAGGGGATTTGATTTTCACCGGATCGCCGTCCGGCGTGAGCGCACTTAGTCCCGGCGATGTCGTGGAATGCGGCATTGACGGCTTGGCGCCGTTGCAATTCTCGATCGCGCGCTAGGCCTCCAGCGCCAGCAACGCAAAAGTCGCCAGCCAATGCTCGCCCATATAGTCGCCGGCGACATGAGGCAGGCTTACATTGATATGGCGGTTCGCGGCGTCTCGCGCGCTGTGTGACGCGGGATGTGCATCTCCGAGCGCTCGCGCGATGGAGCGCCAGCACCAAGCGCGTGAGAAATTCAGACCATCAAGATGTGCGATCTTGCCATCGCTTCGATCGCTGACGCGGGCAGGGGTGAACAGCGTCGCCGGTTCGCCGCGCGCCGCATGGGGCAGAAAATCCGCGAACCAAGCGCGGAAGGCGGCAGGCGCCAGAAAGCGCCGCATGCATTCGGCTTCCATCAGTGTCGGTGAGAGGAAGTCATCCTGGCTCGGCTCCCATGCCTGCGCGCCGCGATCGGCGCCGTACCAGGCGATCACCTTGTCGCGCATCAGCGCGAACAAGTCGGGATCATTCGGCTCCGCATAATCCGCCGCCAAGCGCAGTGCGAATGCGGTTGAAGTATGGACGCCAGTGCGAACCGGATAGTCCGCCAGCGGCAGAAAGGCGCTGAAGCGCGTGGCGAATGCTTCGGCCAACGGCCGCAGATGCTCGCCTGCGCGCAGTCCGGCGCCATCCTTATGCTGATCGAGCTCTGCTTGCAGCGCCAGCAGCCAGCCCCAGCCATACGGCCGCTCGAACCCGCGCGCTTCCGGTCGCGCAAGATAGGCACATTCCGCAAATACATTCGCCGGCGTGATCATCTCGTCGAACAATGCGTTGATCTGCGCAGCCGGCGCGAAGCCCGGGTAGCGGCGCAGCAAACGCGCCAACAGCCAATAGCCGTGCACGCAGGAGTGCCAGTCGAAGCTGCCGAAGAAGATTGGGTGTGCGGTGCGGGGGCCGATAACATCCTCCGGCAAGGCCATCACGTGGTCCATCTTGTTCGGAAACTCGCGCTTGACGTGCGCCAGCGCCAGCGTCGCGAATTTTTCGGCAATGTCGAGGTTCAGTGTCGTCATGCCGGAAACGCCAGAAAACGCATGAGCAGAATGTTTGCGATGAGAAGCGGAATAGCTGTCGGAATCTGTGCGCGTATGACGCCATTCAGCGCCGCCTTGCGATCCGGCAGCTCAAGAAGATTAGCCGGGACGACATTGAAGTTCGCGGCCATTGGCGTCATCAGCGTGCCGCAAAAACCGGCGAGCATGCCGATGGCGCAAACACGAGCTGGATCGCCGCCGAGTTCAAGCACGACGAACGGCAAGCCGACGGCAGCGGTCATGACCGGGAACGCCGCGAACGCATTGCCCATGATGATCGTGAACAAGGCCATGCCGATACAATAGGCGGCGACTGCCATCGTGCGCGTGTCGAGTGGCACGTATTGCGTGAAAATCGCGCCGACTTGCTCGCCAACACCCGCCGCCAGAAACACAGCGCCCAGCGCCGCCAGCATTTGCGGGAGGAGCGCCGCCCAGCCGACGGAATCCATCAGGCGGCGGCCTTCTTCCAGCGGGGCCAGCAACGGCGGCTTGAGCCACACCATCAGCACGCCGATGGCGATCAGCACGCCTAGCACAAGCGAGACGAGCGTCTTGTCCTTCGATGCAATGAACGCGGGGCCCCAGTCCGTGTATTGCACCAATAGCGTGCCGGCCAAAGCGACGGCCGGAATGATCAAAGCCGGCAGGAACAATGCATTGCCACGTTGTTCAGCGCTGGCGCGGCGCGCCGCTTGAGTCGTCGTGGCCGGCTTGCCTTGGCCGAGACCCATAACGGCGATGATCACAAGGCCGAGCGCCAGCAGTCCGTTGCCAAGGTCGCCAATGAGATGCCCAGCCCAAAAGCTCACCGCCAAGAGAGCGTAGAAGGCGGCATTGCGAAGCCGCCGCGTGTTCTCGCGATCGAGCGCCGAGAGCAGGGCGAGTGCGGCGAAGAAGAATCCGCCGATGATGTAAGCGTGGTCGAGCGTGATCATGGCGCGGCCTCCGCGGCTGCGCCGGCGGGACGCTGCGCGAGCGCACGCTTCAGCGCCCGGTCCAGCATCCACAATCGCACGCTATGGATGAGAAGCGCTGCGATTGCGGTGGGAATGGCCCAGATGGAGAGCTGCAATGGCTCAACAACAATTCCGTTGGCCTCAAGAAATCCTTTGATCAGCAGGATCGAGGCGATGGCGATGAAAATGTCCTCGCCGAAGAAGAGCCCGATATTGTCCGCCGCCGCGGCATGCGAGCGGATGAGGTAGCGCTCACGATCGGGGAGGACGCCGAACTTCACCTCCGCCGCGCCTTCGGCCATTGGCGCCACCAGCGGGCGGACCATTTGCGCATGACCGCCGAGCGATGTGAGACCGAGCGCCGCCGCTGCCTGGCGGATCACGAAGTACACCCAAAGCAAGCGGCCGACCGTTGCTGCTTTCACTGTTGCGATGGTGATGCGGGCGCGTTCCTGCAGACCCGCGCGCTCCAGCAGGCCGATGGCGGCGAGCAATATCCAGGTGAGGCTGATGTAGCGGGCGTCGTTGAACGCCTTGCCGAACTGCGCGAGCGTGTCGCGGCCGGCTTCAAAGTAGATCGCAAGTTCGGCTTCGGGCGTCCACGCTGCGGCAAGGCCTGTCGTCAGCGCCGCCGCCATGACCACGAGCAGGGGGTTGGCCCGCAGCACAAAGCCCAGGACGACGACGCCAATTCCCAAGAGCACCAGCATGTTTCCCCCGCCTTTCTGCCTAGGCTTTGCCGTAACCGCCGCCGCCCGGCGTTTCGATCACGAACACGTCGCCCGGCAGCACTTCGGTTTTGCCCGTCGCCGTCAGTTGTGTCACCGATCCATCGGCGCGCTCCACGCGGTTGACGCCCGTCGCGCCATTGCCGCCGCCGTTCAGTCCAAACGGCGCCGTCGCGCGGCGGTTTGCCAGCATCGCCGCCATCATCGGTTCGCGGAAGCGTATTCGGCGCACCGCGCCGTCGCCGCCTTTGTGCGCGCCGCCGCCGCCTGATCCGCGCCGCACGCCGAAGCGCTCGACCAAAACAGGAAAGCGCGTTTCCAGAACTTCTGGATCGGTGAGGCGCGAATTGGTCATGTGCGTTTGCACGACACTTGCGCCGTCAAACGAGGGTCCTGCGCCGGAGCCACCGCAGATCGTTTCGTAATACTGGCGCTTCTCGTCGCCGAAGGTGAAATTGTTCATCGTGCCTTGCGACGCCGCGAGCGCGCCGAGCGCGCCGTAGAGCGTATCGACGATGACCTGACTCGTTTCCACGTTGCCGGCGACGACCGCCGCGCCCCGCCGTGGGTTGAGTAGCGAACCTTCCGGCACGATGATCTCAATCGGCTTCAGGCAGCCTTCATTCAGCGGAATGTTGTCATCGACCAGCGTTCGGAAAACGTAGAGCGTCGCCGCACGCGTGATCGCAAGCGGTGCGTTGAAGTTATTCTCCTGCTGCGGGCTCGTACCAGTGAAATCGACACGAACCGTGCGTTGCTCCTGGTTCGGCGTCACCGCGACGCGCACTTTGGCGCCGCAATCCATCGCCACCTCAAAGGAACCGGATTGCAACCGGTCAATGACACGCTTGATCTGCTCTTCTGCGTTGTCCTGCACATGCTGCATGTAGGCGGAGACGCCAGCGCGGCCATAATGCTCGACGAGCCGCTTCAACTCCTCGCCGCCACGCACGACAGCGGCGATTTGCGCCTTGAGATCGGCGATGTTGCGGTCGATGTCGCGCGCCGGATGTGGACCGGAGGCGAACAGCGCTCGCGTTTCGGTTTCACGCAGCCGTCCGTCCTGAACCAGCAGGAAGTTCTCGATCAGCACGCCCTCATCTTCGATGCGTTTGGAATCCGGAGGCATTGAACCCGGCGTGACGCCGCCGATATCCGCGTGGTGCCCGCGCGCGGCGGTGAAGAAGGCCGGGCGCGCCTCGCCGTCGAGAATGACCGGCGCGATGACGGTGATGTCTGGCAAATGCGTGCCGCCAGCATGCGGCGCGTTGAGCATGTAGATGTCGCCGGCCCGCATCGTATCGCCGCGCTGGCGGATGATCTCCCGCACGCTGTCGCTCATCGAGCCGAGATGCACCGGGATATGCGGCGCGTTGGCGACGAGGCCGCCGGTTTCGTCGAACACGGCGCACGAGAAATCGAGCCGCTCCTTGATGTTGACGGAGGAGGCGGTGGTCTGCAGCGCCAGCCCCATTTCCTCGGCCACGCCCATGAAGCGATTGTTGAACACTTCGAGGAGGATCGGATCGGCCTGTGTGCCGATCGCGCTGCGTTCGATGTGGGCGACACGCGTGAGGACAAGATCGCGGTTTTCGTTCATCCGTGCGCGCCATCCCGGCGCGACGTAGGTGGTTGCGCCGTTCTCGATGATGAGTGCAGGGCCTTCGCACGCGAATCCAGGCGCCAGAGCATCGCGCCGATAGGCCGGGATACTTCTTGGATCGCCGGCAATTTCGTCAGACGCGGGCGCCGCTTCCGCCGGTTGCGAAGAAGATGCCGGCGGCGACGCCGGCGGTCCAAGAGCGGCGCTCGCCACTGCTTCCGCCGAGAGTGATCCGACAACGATAGCGCGCGCAGGATCGGCAAAGCCGAAGCGCTTGCGGTGCTCTTGCTCGAATGCGGCCTTAAGAGAGTCGGCCTCGGCAAAGCGGATAGGCAAGGTCGAATCCGCCCCATCGTATTTGAGATTCGCGGTGATAATTGTTTTGACGTTATCGCCCGCGAGCGTTTCGGCGGCGCGCAACGCCAGCGCCTGCGCGCGGCGGTTCAGCCCCTTCGCCTCGCTAAGCTTTTCCTCTACCGTTTCTTCCGCCACCGTACGCACGTCAGCCAGCCCAATGCCCCATGCGCTCAGCACGCCCGCAAGCGGATGCAACAGGATCGTCTCGACGCCGACCGCATCCGCCACCGCGCAGGCGTGCTGGCCGCCGGCGCCGCCGAAGGCTACGAGCGCATATTCCGCCGGATTGTAGCCGCGCTGGATCGAGATCTTCTTGATCGCTTCGGCCATGTTTTCGTTGGCGATGCGCAGGAAGCCTTCCGCCGCTTGCTCTGGCGTGATGCCGCCGCCGATCTCAGCGCAAAGCGCTGCGAATTTCTGTTCGACCACATCGTGATCCAGCGGCTGATCTGCATTCGGTCCGAAGATTGCTGGGAAGAACTCTGGCCGCACCCGCCCGAGCAGCACGTTGCAGTCCGTGATCGTCAGCGGCCCGCCGCGGCGATAGCAGGCCGGACCCGGATCGGCGCCGGCGCTGTGTGGCCCGACCCGCAGCCGCATCCCGTCGAAAAAGCAGATCGAGCCGCCGCCCGCCGCAACGGTGTGGACCTGTAGCATCGGCGCGGAGAGGCGCACGCCCGCGACCACGGTCTCGTTCGTCCGCTCAAAGGCGCCGGCATAATGCGAAACGTCCGTCGACGTGCCGCCCATATCGAAGCCCAGCGCGTGCTTGAAGCCCGCGCGCTCGGCCGCCGCCGCCATCCCGACAACGCCTCCAGCGGGCCCGGAGAGCACTGCGTCGCGGCCGCGAAAGCTGTCCGCATGGGCAAGCCCGCCATTGGATTGCATGAAGAGCAGCTCGGCGTTGCCGCCAAAGCCGCGCTCGAAACCGTCGATGTAGGCGCGCAGAACGGGGGAGAGGTACGCGTCAGCGACAGTGGTGTCTGCGCGCGGTACAAACTTGATGAGCCCGCTGATTTCGGAGCTGACGCTGATCTGCGTAAAGCCGATCTCGCGCGCGATCTCCGCAAGCCGCCGTTCGTGCGCCGGATAGGCCCAACCATGCAGGCAGGCGATGGCGGCGGCGCGGAGGCCATCGTCATACGCACGTTGCAACTCAAGGCGTGCATGTGTTTCATCCAGCGGCGTCAGCACCTGGCCCTCGGCTGTCACGCGCTCGCGCACTTCTATCACGCGTTTCTGGAGCAGGTCGGGCTTGACGATATGCAGCGCAAAAATGTCCGGCCGCGCCTGTGTGCCGATCTCCAGCGCGTCGCCGAAGCCCTCGGTCACGACCAGCACCACATCGGCGCCTTTGCGCTCCAGCAGCGCATTCGTGGCCACCGTGGTGCCGAGTTTCACCGCCTCGATGTCGGTGAAGTCGCCGCCATGCTCTTTGAGAATGAGTCGCATCGCCTCGAGCGCGGCGTCCTCATAGCGCCCCGGCGCAACCGAAAGCAGCTTCTTCACCACCTCGATGCCGCCGGGTCCGCGCGCCACAACGTCGGTAAAGGTGCCGCCGCGGTCGATCCAGAATTGCCAACTCATGTCGGCCGCGACCATCGCTAGCCGCCGCCGCGCAATCAAGCGCTTAGCGATTGCCGCAAAGCGGTGAGGCGGGCTAGGTTCGCCGCCGACAGGGAGCAGGCCGCTTGAAGCCCACCAACATCGCGAACCCCGACTACTTTCATAAGGTCGTCGATTGTCAGTGGGCGTGTCCGGCGCATACGCCGGTGCCGGAATATATCCGCCTGATCGCCGCGCAGCGTTACACCGACGCCTACATGATCAACTGGAAGTCCAATGTGTTTCCGGGCGTGCTCGGGCGCACATGCGACCGCCCGTGTGAGCCCGCCTGCCGCCGTGGCCGCGTCGAGGACGAGCCGGTCGCGATCTGCCGTCTGAAGCGCGTCGCCGCCGATAATAAGGGTGACATCGAGCACCTGTTGCCGCCGAAGGCCAAGAAGAAGAACGGCAAGCGCGTCGTCTGTATCGGCGCCGGTCCCGCTTCGCTGACGGTCGCGCGCGATCTGCTACCGCTGGGCTACGAAGTTCACATCTATGACGCGGAGCAGAAGGGCGGCGGCATGATCCGCACCCAGATCCCGCGTTTCCGCCTGCCCGAGAGCGTTATCGACGAAGAGGTCGATTACATTCTGAGCTACGAGCCGGTCACGCATTTCGGCACGCGCGTGAATTCGCTCAAAGAAGTTCTTGCCGAAGGCTGGGACGCCGTCTTTGTCGGCACCGGCGCTCCGCGCGGCCGTGATCTCGGCTTGCCGGGCCAGAAGGAAGCTGCCGCGAACATCCATATCGGCATCGATTGGCTCTCGAGCGTCTCGTTCGAGCATATAGACAAGATCGGCAAGCGCGTCATCGTGCTCGGCGGCGGCAACACCGCCATGGATTGCTGCCGCACCTCGCGCCGTTTGGGCGGCGAAGACGTGAAGGTTGTTGTCCGGTCGGGCTTCGATGAGATGAAGGCCTCGCCCTGGGAGAAAGAAGACGCCCAGCACGAAGGCATCCCGATCATCAACTTCCACAATCCCAAGGAATTCACGCACAAAGACGGCAAGCTCACAGGCGTCGTCTTCACGAAGATGCATTGGGTTGAAAGGGACGGGAAACGCAAGCTCGAACCCACCGGTGAGCCGGACGTGCACTTCGAATGCGACGACGTGCTGATGGCTGTCGGCCAGGAGAACTCATTCCCGTGGATTGAGCGCGATATCGGCATGACGTTCGACAAATGGGACATGCCCGTTGTCGACGAAGTGACGTTCCAATCCTCGATCCCGAACGTCTTCTTCGGCGGCGACGCTGCGTTTGGTCCGAAGAACATCATCTGGGCCGTCGCCCATGGTCACGACGCGGCCGTCTCGATTGATCTCTTCTGCCAAGGCAAGGATGTGCGCGATCGTCCGCCGCCGGGCGTGTCGATGATGTCGACCAAGATGGGCATTCACGAGTGGGCCTACGACAACGACATCTCGCTCGACCTTCGCTACAAGGTTCCGCTGGTTGAGCCGGAAGTTGCGCTGCGCAACGTGAAGATCGAGGTCGAGAAGGGCTTCGATCCGCTGCTTGGCTACAAGGAAGCGCAACGCTGCCTGAATTGCGACGTGCAAACGGTGTTCTCAGCGCCGGCGTGCATCGAGTGCGACGCGTGCGTCGACATCTGCCCGATGGATTGCATCACGTTCACGGAAAATGGCGAAGAGACCGAACTGCGCGAGCGCCTTAACGCGCCGGCGAAGAATCTCTCACAGGATCTTTACGTCCAGGACGGCCTGAAGACAGGCCGCGTCATGGTCAAGGACGAAGACGTTTGCCTGCATTGCGGGCTCTGCGCCGAGCGCTGCCCAACCGGCGCGTGGGACATGCAGCAATTCTATCTCGACATTACCCAAGCAGGCTGCAAACCCAAAACGCCATCTCGCAAACGCGAACCAGCGCCCGCGAAGTAGAGGCTCCCAAACGCGAGGGCAGGGGGACCTTGTGTCGTGCACGTTCGCGCACATCCCCCCGTAGGCGACGGCCGCCGATCGTGTTCAGCGCAAACCGGCCCCCAGCGGCGGGCTAAGCTCTTCAAATAACGCGCGCGACCGGCTACTAAGTTCCTCCCTGCGCGGGCGGACAGGCCGCTTTGCCGTGGGCAACATGAGCGCCGCACCAACGCATGGCCAAGCCACTCGCCGCGACCAACGATTTCGTCGTCAAATTCGCCAACGTGAACGGCTCGGGCTCTGCGAGCGCGAACGGGCTGTTCGCCAAAGTGATTTTGCGGATGGGCGTGCCGGTCGGCGCCCGCAACATCTTCCCATCGAACATCCAAGGCCTGCCGACCTGGTACGAAGTCCGCGTTTCGGAGGCCGGATGGCTCGGCCGCCGCGGCGGCATCGATCTCATGGTCGCGATGAACCCGCAGACCTGGGATGCCGACGTGAAAGGCATCGAGCCCGGCGGTTATCTGCTCTACGATTCGTCAAAGCCGCTTCCCGCCTCGAAATTCCGCGATGACATCACCATCATCGGTGCGCCGCTGACCGAACTGATCGCGGCCGAGTTCACCGATCCGCGTCAGCGTCAACTCTTCAAGAACATCTGTTATGTCGGCGTGCTCGCGCAATTGCTGGGCTTCGAAACTGAAGTCGTGAAGCAGCTTCTGGGCGAGGAGTTCAAGGGCAAGGATAAGCTGATCGCGCCGAACCTGAAGGCGTTCGAGCTCGGGTTCAATTTCGCCAAGGATCATCTCGCGCCGATTGGTTTGAAGCTGAAGCGCGCCGACAAGGTCGGCGATCGCATCTTCGTCGAAGGCAACGAGGCCGCGGCGCTCGGCGCCGTTTATGGCGGCGCCACATTCTGCGCCTGGTATCCGATCACGCCGTCGACGTCGCTCGCCGAGGCCTTCCAGAAGTATTGCGACAAGCTGCGCAAGGACCCCGACGGCAAGAACCGCTTCGCCATCGTGCAGGCCGAAGACGAGATCGCTTCGATCGGCATGGTCATGGGCGCCGGCTGGGCCGGCTCGCGCGCCTTCACCTGCACGAGCGGGCCTGGCATCTCGCTGATGAACGAGTTCGTCGGCTTCTCGTATTACGCCGAGATTCCCGCCGTGATCTTCGACGTGCAGCGCGGCGGCCCCTCAACCGGCATGCCCACCCGCACTCAGCAATCGGATCTTTTGCTGGCCGCCTACGCCTCACACGGCGATACCAAGCATCCGATGCTCTTTCCGGGCAATCCAACCGAAGCGTTCGAAATGGGCGCGCAAGCGTTCGATCTGGCTGACTTCTTCCAGACCACCATCTTCGTCATGCTCGAACTCGATATCGGCATGCAGGAATGGCTGACGCCGCCGTTCAAGTGGGACGCCAAGCGTCACCTCAATCGCGGCAAGGTGCTCACCTACGAACATCTGGAGCAAGGCGTCGCCTTCGGCCGCTATCGCGATGTCGACGGCGACGCGGTGCCCTATCGCACGCTTCCCGGCACCCACCCGACCAAGGGCAGCTATTTCACCCGCGGCTCAAGCCACGACAAGGACGCGCGCTATTCCGAGAAAGGCGAGGATTACACCGAAGGCATGGAGCGCCTTCTGCGCAAATGGGAGACGATGAAATCCCATGTGCCCGGTCCGCTCACGCGGAAGGCTTCGAAGGCGACGCCCGACGGCGTGATCTATATGGGCTCCACTGATCCGGCGATGGAGGAAGCGCTACACGCGCTGGAGGGTCACGGCATCCATCTCGATGCGATGCGCGTTCGCGCCTTCCCGTTCTGCAACGAGGTGTTCGAGTTCATCCGCGATCACGAGCAGGTCTTTGTCGTTGAGCAGAACCGGGACGGGCAGCTCAAGTCTCTGCTTGTGAACGAGGGCGGCATCGATCCGGCCAACCTCGTGTCCGTGCTCCACTATGACGGCACGCCGATCACGGCGCGCTTCATCATCAAAGCGATCACAGAAAAGCTAAAAGGCCCGCACGCGGCGCCGCTGCGGGAGAAAGCG
>CALBST010000443.1 GCA_937967425.1 uncultured Caulobacteraceae bacterium | reverse complement strand
AAATGTAGACTTTCGCGCGTGGGTTCGGGAGCTTCGACCCGGCGCCGAAACAGACGATGCGCGCGTGCTCCAGGAAGCGCCCGACGATCGATTTGACGCGGATGTTTTCGCTCATGCCGGGAACGCCCGGACGCAGGCAGCAGATACCGCGCACCACGAGTTCGATTTTCACGCCTTCGTTCGAAGCGCGATAAAGCGCATCGATGATTTCGGGATGCACGAGCGCATTGAGTTTGGCCCAGATCGAGCCGCCACGGCCGGCGCGGGCATGCTCGATCTCATCCTCGATCAACGCCAAGAGCGTCGCCTTCGAATTGATCGGCGACATCGCGATCTTTTCGAGTTCGGCGGGCTTTGCGTAACCGGTCACGAAATTGAACAGACGGTTGGCGTCGCGCCCCAGCGCCGGATCGCAGGTGAAGAGCGAGAGGTCGGTGTAGATGCGCGCCGTGATCGGGTGATAATTGCCGGTGCCGAAGTGGGTGTAGGTGCGCAAGCCTTCCGCTTCGCGCCGCACGACCAAGCTCACCTTGGCGTGGGTTTTGAAATCGATGAACCCATAGACCACCGAAGCACCGGCGGCTTCGAGCTTGCGCGCGACATGCAGGTTGGTCTCTTCGTCGAAGCGCGCCTTCAACTCAATCAAAGCGGTGACGTTCTTGCCGGCTTCAGCGGCGGCGACCAGCGCGGCGACGATCGGTGAATCGCGCGAGGTGCGGTAGAGCGTCTGCTTGATGGCGACGACGGCTGGATCGGCCGCTGCTTGGCGCACGAACTGCACCACGGAGTCGAACGACTCGAACGGGTGGTGGACCAGCATGTCCTTGGCGCGGATCGCGGCGAAGCAGTCACCGCCGAAATCCTTGATCCGTTCCGGGAAGCGCGGCTCGTAACGCGGGAACTTGAGGTCCGGCCGGTCTTCGCTGACCAACGCCGAAAGCGCCACAAGCCCCAACATGCCCTCGACGATGATCACGTCCCTCGCGTCAGCTTCCAGTTCGCGCATGATGAAGGCGCGCAGGTCTTCGGGCATCGAGGCTTCGATCTTCAGGCGCACGATATCGCCCAGGCGGCGCTCTTTCAGGCGTGCCTCGAACTCGCGCACGAGATCTTCGGCCTCTTCCTGGATTTCGATGTCGCTATCGCGCACGACGCGGAATGCGCCTTGCGCTTCGACGATGTAGCCAGGGAAGAGTTCGTCCAGGAACAAGCCGATCGTGTGCTCGAGCGTCAAGAAGCGCCGCTGCGGACGCTCGCCTGGTGCGAGGTCAGTCTGCGGGTGCGCCGGAGTCACGTCGATGAAGCGCGCGACTTGACTCGGCACCGGGATCAAGGCGTTCAGCGCCCGGCCATCGCTTCGACGCTTGAGTTTCAGCGCGATGGCGAATCCTAGGTTCGGAATGAACGGGAACGGGTGCGCGGGGTCGACTGCGAGCGGCGTCAGCAGCGGGAATACTTCCGCCATGAACAACGGCTTCAGAAAGCGACGTTCTTCATCCGTAAGCTCTTCCGGATCGAGCACCGAAATGCCGGCGCCGCGCAGATCGACACGCAGCGAACGCCAGCGGTCCTGCTGACGCTCCATTAGGCTCACGGCGGCGGCGTGAACACGCGCCAGCTGTTCGCTCGGGGTGAGGCCATCATTCGAGGGCGTGGTGACGCCCGCCTTCACTTGCTCGTGCAAGCCGGCGACGCGGACCATGTAGAATTCGTCGAGGTTGGAAGCGGAGATCGAAAGGAAGCGCAGCTGCTCTAAGAGCGGATGCTTTTGGTTCTCGGCCTCTTCCAACACGCGCGTGTTAAAGGCGAGCCAAGCGAGCTCGCGGTTGATGAACCTCTTGGGATCATTCAGCAACGGCGTGTTCTGCGCCGTGGCGCGCGTTTTCTTACGCGGCTTCGCCATCTGTTAACCGTCTCCACCAGCCCAACGCGCCTGCATCTTTTCCAGCGCTCGCTTGGCGATCACCGTCGTGACAGGCTTGGCCCCGCGCACCAGCTCTTCGTCCAGCGCCGCCGCCCAGGCTTGGGCCGCTGCGAAGGTGCGAGGGAGCCGCCGCACGAGGTATTTGGCGGCATCATCACTCAATTGAATGAATTTCTCGCGACAAATCCGACGCAAAACCACGTCCATCAGCGCTTCATCCGGCTCACCAAGCTTAGCGACCGGTAAAGATACGAGCCGGGAGCGGAGATCCGGGGTCTCGACGCGCCAGGCGGAAGGCGGCTGAGTTCCCACCAACAGCACCGCGCCGCGTTCGGCCCGGGCCATATCCAGCACGCGCCAGAGCATGGCCTCGTCCCGCTCGGCATCGGCATCGTCGATAAAGAGGCGGCCGTCCGCGTCGCGGAAAATCGCGGCGGCGTCCTCGGCGGGGGCAAGGGCGGAGACCTGGCGGGCGTTGACCTCCAGCGCCCAGGCCAGAGCGAGGTGCGTTTTGCCCGCGCCCGAAGGACCAGAGATCGCCAGCGCCCCATGCGGCCAGGCGCGCCAATCGGTCAGCAGCTTGGCTGCGTCGCGGTTTGCTTCGGCCACCACGAGTCTGTCGGGCGAGCGATCGCCCATGCGGAACTCAAACAGGCGGGGCTGGTCGGCGCTCATGATGCTCCCCCGCGCGCGGGAGAGCTGTCAGCGGAGCTGACCGAGGGGGGAGTGCGCCAAGCGTTGCAAAACGTCTCCCTCCGCTTCGCTTCGCTCAGCACCTCCCCCGCAAGCGGGGGAGGAGTTTGCACAATCACCTCGCCGCGACGCGGAGCGTTGGCCCCTGAGCGGTGTCGGCGAGGGCGATGCCGCGGCGCTGCAATTCGACCGCGAGCTGGTTGCGATCGCCCACGAACGAAAACGAGACGAGTGCGCCTTGGCGGCCCACCGCTTCAATGCGGATTTCCGAGATTAGCGTTTGCGCGGCAGCTTCGAGCGCGTCCTTGATCTGCTGCCACTGCGCTTGGCTCGTATAAAGCGCCGACGCGTTGATGCGCC
Organism: uncultured Caulobacteraceae bacterium; assembly: GCA_937967425.1. The sequence continues at coordinate 2,178 of CALBST010000443.1, read as the reverse complement.
CGCGCTGACCGCCGCCGGTGGCGACGCGGCCTTTCCACTCATTCTGAATGCGTTCGCTGGCTTGCTGCGTCAGCGAGGAGAGCGCGGCGCGGAGCGCGGCGGCATCTTCGCCGTTCACGCGCGCGGTGACTTCGCCGCGCTGACGGGTCGCGTTGGCGTCGACTTCCACGAGCGTCGCCGTCGCAGTTGAGCCTTGCACGCGCAGGGTTGCGTAGAGGGCTGACGCGGCGGCGGCTTGGCTCGCAAAGCTGCTGGCGCTTTGCCAAGCGGGCGCGCCGCGCAGTTCGACAGGCGCCGTCGCAAGCGGGACGAGTTCGTCGCCATAGCCGCCATTGGCCCAAACCTCGCGCCACAGCGCGGCTGTCTCTTCAGGCGTTCCGTCGACAACGAGCGGCGCGACGAGCACCGGCGAGGTGCGCGTATCGACGACGGTCAAGTTGAATTGGCGCAGCAGGGTGCGCACGCCGGACGGATCGAAGCGCACGGTGAGGCGGCCGATATAGCGCGTGCCGGAGCGGCGCTCCTCCTCCACGTCGACACTGGAGACGAGACGATCGAGGGTTGCCGTTTCCACTTGCGGCACGCCGCGCTGGGCCAATTCGTCCGGGATGGTGAGGCGGCGGACGAGGCGCTCGAACCCTACCCGCTGCGCGGCCGCTAGACCCGCCTGCTGGGCCGCGGCCGCGTTGGCGGCGGTTTCATCCACATGCACACCCGAGACAGCGTAGACATTGTCGCGCCCCTGGGCGCTTGCCGCGCCGGGCGCGAACGCGCACAAGGCGGCAAGGAAAACAGCGGCAAACGCTGCCAAAGGCGGAAATTTCATTACTGAACCTCGGTGTCGGGAGACCCTACCCGGCGCGGAATCGCCTATCAATGTGGCGGCTTCTGGACTCATCACGTGACCAATACCCCGGGAACAAACGGCCTTACCTATCGCGACGCCGGTGTGGATATCGACGAGGGCGAACGCCTGGTCGAACTCATCAAGCCGGCGGCCAAATCCACAGCCCGCCCCGGCGCGGACGGGTCTTTGGGCGGATTCGCCGGCGCATTCGACCCGAAAGCCGCCGGATTCAAGGATCCGATCTTCCTAGCCACCACCGATGGCGTCGGCACCAAACTCAAGATCGCGATCGAGAGCGGGCGCCACGAGACAGTCGGCATCGACCTCGTCGCCATGTGCGTGAACGACCTCTCGGCCCAGGGCGCCGAGCCGCTGATGTTCCTCGACTATTACGCGACCGGAAAACTCAACGCCGACGAGGCCGCGCTCGTGGTGCAAGGCATCGCCGAAGGCTGCCGCCAAGCGGGCGCCGCTTTGGCCGGCGGCGAAACCGCCGAGATGCCCGGCATGTACGGCAAGGGCGACTACGATCTGGCCGGCTTCTCGGTTGGCGCCGCTGAGCGCGGAACACTGCTGCCACGCACCGACGAGATGAAAGCCGGCGATGTGATCGTCGGCATCGCCTCCAGCGGCCCGCACTCGAACGGCTACTCGCTCGTGCGCAAAGTGGTTGAGCGTTCTGGCCTCGCCTGGGATGCGCCCGCGCCGTTCGCGAGCGGCAAGACGCTGGCCGAAGCACTGCTGACGCCGACGCGCATCTACGCGAAAGCGCTGAAGCCAATCTTTGATGCAAAGCTCGCAAAGGGCGCTGCGCACATCACCGGCGGTGGCTTGGTCGAGAACACGCCGCGCGCGCTGCCGGATCACCTGGAAGCTGACTTCGACTGGAACGCGTGGAAGCGTCCTGCCGTGTTCGAGTGGCTGCAAAGCACAGGCGGCGTCCCGGAAGCCGACATGCGCCGCACGTTCAATCTAGGGATCGGCATGATCCTGGTGGTTGAGCCGGCGAAGGCTGACGACGTCATCGCGAAGCTGAATGCCGCCGGCGAGCAAGCTTTCAAGATCGGTGTGCTGAAGGCAGTTTAGTGCTCATCGAAAAAAGCCCGTGCTCACCCGATAGGGGGAGTTGGCAGCGCGAAGCGCTGACTGAGGGGGCGGCGCGGGATTCTGCAAACAATGGCGCCCGCCCCTCCGTCGCGTGCTCTCGCACGCGACACCTCCCCATGGCGGGGGAGGACGGACGTTGTTCGTGATGAAGAAGCGCGTCGCGGTTCTAATTTCCGGCAGAGGTTCAAATCTGCAGGCGCTCTTGGATGCTCAGCAAGACGCCT
>CALBST010000442.1 GCA_937967425.1 uncultured Caulobacteraceae bacterium | reverse complement strand
CACACCGCGTGGTGACCGAGGCGGCAGCGCGGGTTGGGCTAAAGCTCTGATCCCGATGGCCGGCGTCTTCACCTCTGGGGTTCCGCGCCGCCACCAGTGAGAGAGCGGTCTGCGTCTTGCGCGCCTCGCAAGTCGGTACTCGCCCCGTCGGCCTTCGGGCTGGCGGGGCTTTTTTGTTTTCGGGCGATCATCGGTTTGCGCTGCGGATAATGCGTGCGCGGCTACCTCTTAACAAAGCTCGGCACGAAGCTGTTATCGGCCTTTGTCTCGACGCACCCAATAGGTCGCGTAACCAGAGCCGCATCTCATTGGGAATGAAACTGTCAGCGCACAACGAATGCTATGGCGCGCGCCTGTTCGGCGGCGGTCCTCGCGGCAATGCAGATCGAATTTCGAGCCATTCAAGTTAGATTTTCGCCCAGGCACAGCTTGAAACGAGCATCAATTCAAGGGTTATCGCTACGGGCGTACTTTGGGCTCGCAAGGTCTGGCGCTTCAATCTTCAGGGATAGCCGAGTCGATAGAACCGCTTACTGGGGGAGCGCCCGGATCGCTCCATAGTAAGCCTCGACGGGCTCACCGGTTTGATCGTTGTCCGTGAAGAGCGCAATCACCTCGACCACGCTCGGCGGCTCTCGCCCGAACGCTCTGCGAAAATCGTCGACCACATTGCGGCGCTCTCCCGACCATTGACCGAGTCGCACGCTGCCGCTTCTCGCGACAATGCTTCGGACAGTTCCTGGATGATGGGGACTGTCAACGATCGCATTTTCAGGCAGTTGCCCATTCGTCCAGACGTAGGCCAGGGTTGGGACGTTGCGGTTTGCCATACTCGGGCGTCCGAAAATCACGAAAATTGCGGCTGCGAAGTCCTCCCGCGCCTTGGTTTGGATGTCAGCAGTGCGCTGCAGGCGATCAACGCGCCAGGACCAGACCAGCCACGGATGTTCAACGACGTTGTAGCGGACATCTCGGTAGAGCCCCGAAGCAGAGGTGCGGCCAACAGCGCGGATCGCCGGCACGCCATCACGTGTGACCCTGGTGTATTCGGTGGCAACACCGAAGCGCTGGTGCGTCCAAGATTTTTCAATAGGCGCTGCCGGATCCGCCAGCTGCAGTGGGCCGTTGGCCAAAACAGGCGGCACGAATGCAAGCCTGAATACTAAGAGGGCGATAAAACGCATCGAATTCGAATCCTTAGAGGCGAATGGGCGCGCTTGGCGCTCGCGCGTAGCAGACCTCAAGGTGCGGCCTGCCGCAGCGCGCCTCAACGCATGCAGCGAAACTTCTCACCGCTAAAGTACAACAATGCGTCCGGAGTGCCCGGCTCTGAAACGAGCGCCACGTGACTATGGAGAGCACCGCCTCTCCAAATCAGGAGGGTGCCGTTGCCTATGGCGTAGGTGGCGGAGCTTCGACCGCTCCGTTGAAAGCTCCCGGGAGAACCGGGAGCGCTCGGTCCGAATTTCACGACGCCACTATCATTCAGGCAAGTCTTGCCGGCGACCATTTCCCGGATTACCGCGGCTTTTGCTTCGGAACGCACCTCCGCATTCGCGGGTACAGATACCATTGCAACGCACACGATAAGGAGCCCATGCCGCGCTAGCATGATGTGTCCTCCCGTTTGACCCAACTCTTGCAGACTAGGCTGGGTTGATCTGTAAATTATACACCATCGAGCCCGCCCCGTCAGATGAATCTGCTTGCCGTATCTTTCTGAATATTCTCGCGTATTCAGATCCCTATTGGTCAGCGACGAAGAATGCGTCGCAGGTGACGGCCTTTATCGTGCGTTATAATGGCGTTGTGGTTCCGGAACCCCTCGATCGCGGAGGGAAGACCATGACGGCAAAACCCGAGATCACCGTCTGCTACAATGGCGCCTGCCCGGTGTGCCGCGCGGGAATGACACGTTATGCCGCGATCGCCAGCAAGCACGCGCTGCCGATGGGCTGGGACGACATCAACACAGTGCCGGAGCTGTTCCGGCAATACGGCATCAGCTTCGACCAGGCGCTGCGCCGGCTCTATGCCGTTGGCGAGCATGGGCAGTTGCTGCGCGGAGTCGACGTGTTCATCGCGATTTGGCGCAGGCTCCCGGGCTATCGCTGGCTCGGCGCGGTGGCGGGATTCCCGCTCGTCCGCCCCTTAGCCTGGTTCGTCTACGAATATCTAGTCTCCTTTCCGGTTTCTCGCTGGAGCCGCCGGCGGCTGGAGCGGGCGCGGCAGGCGCACACCGCGCGATAATAATCGATCTCGGCAAGACCACGGATGATTACGCGGCGTCGGTGAAAGCGCGGGCGCCTGTTGCGCCCCGTCTCTCGCGAGCCCAGCCGCATGCAGGGCGGTTGGCGTCGGATGCCAGCTATTTGCCTTGCGCGAGTTGCCGAAGTGCCCTCTTCAAAGTCTCGTCGCGCTTATACAAATCCTTGCGAAATTGCACGGTACCGTCCGAATCAGCCCAGGCGGTGAGATAGGTGATGTGGACCGCAATCGGATTCTTGAGGTCGA
>CALBST010000441.1 GCA_937967425.1 uncultured Caulobacteraceae bacterium | reverse complement strand
TCCTCGCCAACCCGCCGTTCGGCGGCAGCGAACGCAAGGAAGTGCAGCAGAACTTTCCGATCAAGACGAGCGAGACGGCGTTTCTATTCTTGCAGCACTTCATCAAGTCGCTGAAGGCGGGCGGGCGCGCCGCGATCGTGATCAAGAACACATTCCTCTCGAACACGGACAACGCGGCCATCAGCTTGCGCAAGGAGCTGATCACGAGCTGCAATCTGCACACGGTGCTCGATTGCCCGAGCGGGACGTTTCAGGGCGCGGGCGTGAAGACGGTGGTACTGTTCTTCGACAAGGGCGCGCCGACGCGGAAGGTTTGGTACTACCAGCTCGATCCTGGCCGCAATATGGGCAAGACCAATCCGCTGAACGACGACGACATGGACGATTTCGTGAAGCTGCAGGCGAGCTTTGCGGACGGCGCGAAGTCATGGAGCGTTCAGGTCGCTGATCTCGATGCGGAGACGTGCGATCTCTCGGCGAAGAACCCAAACAAGGCCGAAGAAGCGCCACTCCGCGACCCGAAGGAGGTCATCGACGAAATGCTCGCGCTTGATGCGGAAAGCGCGGAAATACTGCGCGGGCTGCGGGAGTTGGTGTGATGTGGCGTACGATGACCCTCGGCGAGCTTTGCGAGATTGCTCGCGGTGGGTCACCGCGGCCGATTGATGAATTTCTCACCGATGACCCCAACGGGATCAACTGGATCAAGATCAGCGACGCCACGGCCAGCGACAAATACATCTACGAAACGGCGGAAAAGATTCGCCCTGAAGGCAGGAGCCGCTCGCGTTACGTCGAAAGCGGCGACTTTCTGCTCTCGAATTCCATGAGCTTTGGGCGGCCGTACATTCTTCGCACGTCAGGCTGCATCCATGACGGTTGGCTCGTACTTCGGCAGAAGCTTGGCCTTCTCGACGAAGAGTATCTCTACTATTTTCTGAGCTCCGCAGAGGCGTATGCGCAATTCGATGGCCTCGCTTCGGGATCGACGGTTCGCAACCTGAACAGTGAGTTGGTCAAGAAGGTTCGGGTTTCCTTTCCACCGCTCGATGAACAGAAGCGTATTGTCGCCATTCTCGACGAGGCATTTGAGGGGATCAAGATCGCGACCGCTAACGCCGAGAAGAACCTTGCCAACGCGCAGGAGTTGTTTGCCGCCGAATTGCGGCGTTCCTTTCAGCAAACATCGGATTGGAAACAAGGCGCACTGGGTGACTTGGTACGCTTCATAGATTATCGCGGGAAGACGCCACCAAAGCGGGATGCGGGAGTCCGCTTGATCACCGCCAAGAACGTGAAGATGGGCTTCATTCGGCGTGAACCAGAAGAGTTTATTGACGCCGCCGCCTACGACACGTGGATGACACGCGGCTATCCTGCAGAAGGTGATGTGCTCTTTACTACGGAAGCGCCGCTCGCGAACGTCGCGCTGCTCGATACAAGCGAGCGTGTTGTGATCGGCCAGCGGCTAATCACGATGCAACCCGATGAGGGTGTGTTGCGGCGCCGTTTCTTGAAGTATCTTTTGATGTCACCACAAACGCAGGAACGCATCTACGCTCGTGCAACTGGCGCCACCGTAAAGGGCATTAAGGCCAAGTGGCTCAAGCAAATACCGATTTGGTATCCAGCCACGGGCCTACAGGATTCACTCACTGATCACCTAGACGCAGTAAGCGACGAGACGGGCCGCTTAGCGGAGTTCTACACCACCCGCCAGCGAGCTTTTCCCGCATTGCGCCAATCGATCCTCGCTCGCGCCTTCTCCGGCCAGCTCACCGCTGCTCGCGAGCGTGCTGCATGAACGAAGCCGAGACGCGGGCGGAGCTGATTGATCCGGCACTCAAGGCGGCGGGTTGGGGCGAGGTCGCGCAGTCTCAGGTGAAGCGCGAGGTGCGGATAACCAAGGGCAGGCTGCTCGGCGCGGGCGTGCGCGGAGAGCCGACATCGGCCGATTACGTGCTGATCCATCGCGGCAAGCAGCTCGCCGTCATCGAGGCAAAGAAGCGCGATGCGGCGCTCACTGAGGGTCTCGGCCAAGCCAAAGCCTACGCCGCCAAACTGCAAACGCGCTTCGCTTTCTCCACCAACGGGCAGGGCTTCTATCAAGCCGACATGCAAACCGGCGAGGAGGGTGAGGTCGGGGCGTTCCCGTCGCCCGATGCGCTGTGGGCGCTTACGTTCGCGGAAGAGAACGCATGGCGCGATCGCTTCGCCGATGTGCCGCTCGAAGATCAGGGCGGCTCGAAGCCCGCATACTATTATCAGAACATCGCCGTTGAGCGCGTGCTGGAGAGAGTCGCCGCCGGCGATAAGCGCATCTTGCTCACACTCGCGACCGGCACAGGCAAGACGTTCATCGCGTTTCAAATCGCCTGGAAGCTCTTCCAAGCACGCTGGAACCTCACTGGCGAACCCACACGCCGCCCGCGCATTCTCTTCCTCGCCGACCGCAACATCCTGGCGGATCAAGCCTACAACGCCTTCTCCGCCTTCGCCGAAGACGCACGTGTTCGCATTTCACCGGACGAAGTGCACCGCACCGGCCGCGTGCCAAAGAACGCCAATATCTTCTTCACGATCTTCCAGACGTTCATGTCGGGCTTCGACGCGACGGGTAAGC
>CALBST010000440.1 GCA_937967425.1 uncultured Caulobacteraceae bacterium | reverse complement strand
GTCGCCCCGCCCGCCGCGCGGAGCGCGCCGTGAGCACGGCGACACGAAAGAAAACTCAGCTCACCGACGAGGAGGAGATTGAAGCCTCGCGCGCGCCGCTGCTCGATCATCTGGCCGAACTGCGCAACCGCTTGATGACGGCCGTTGGCGCCATCGTCGCCGGCTTCATCGTTTGCTTCATTTTCGTCGATCCGATCTTCATGTTCATGGTCCAGCCGTTCCAGACGGCCATGGCCGTGGCGCACCCGGAGCGGGCAGGCGACGCGATCCAACTCATCAACACGGGCGCCTTCGGCTTCTTCTCGGTGAAGATGCAGATCGCGTTGTTCGGCGGCATCGTGGCGGCTTTTCCGATCATCGCCTGGCAGGCCTACGCCTTCATCGCGCCTGGGCTCTACCGGAAGGAGCGCGCCGCCGTGGCGCCGTTCCTGTTGGCGGCGCCGATCATGTTCGCGCTTGGCGGGACGTTCGTATTCTACGTCGCCATGCCGTTCGCGCTGAACTTCGCGTTGACGCAGGAAGTCACCGAAGGCCCGGTGCAAGTAACCTACTTGCCGAAGGTCGAAGAATATATGGGCCTGGTGACGACTTTGGTTCTGGCGTTCGGCCTGATGTTTCAGCTGCCGGTGGTGCTCTCGCTCCTCGGCCGCATCGGCGTCGTCTCGACCTCTCTGCTCCGCAAAGGCCGCCGCTACGCCATCGTCGGCATCGCCGCGTTCTCCGCCTTGGTCACGCCGAACGACGTCATCTCCATGTTCGTCATGGCCGTGCCGGTTTACCTGCTCTACGAAGTTTCCATCTGGATCGTCGCTGCGATGGAAAAGACACGGGCGAAAGAGGAAGCATCCGCGGACGTTCATCCGCCCGCCCCGTAGCGCTCCCGCGCACCTTCCGCTAAGCACCGCCCATGCACGATATCCGCGCCATCCGCGAGAACCCTGACCTCTACGACGCCGCCTGGGCGCGCCGTGGTCTGCCGCCTATGGCGAAAAAGATCGTCGAGCTCGACGCCAAACTGCGCACCGCGTCCACAGCCAAGCAGGAAGCCGAAGCCCAGCGCAACGCCGCTTCGAAGGCGATCGGCGCCGCGAAGGCCAAGAAGGATGAGGCGGAAGCCTCGCGCCTGATGGAGCAGGTGGCGGCGCTAAAGCAGCGCATCGAAGAGACGAGCGTCGACGAAGCCAAGTGGCAGAGGGAGCGTGACGATCTTCTCGCCTCGATCCCAAACCTGCCTGCGCCGGACGCGCCCGATGGCGCTGACGAACATGGCAACGTCGAAGTGCGCCGCTGGTATCTGAAAGACGGCGGCGAGCCGCCCGCGCTCGATCTCACCGCCGATCACGTCACCCTCGGCGAAGCGCTCGGCATGATGGATTTCGAAGCGGCGGCGCGCCTTTCGGGCGCGCGCTTCGTCGTCCTGCGCGGCCAACTTGCCCGTCTCGAACGCGCGCTCGCCGCCTTCATGCTCGACATCCAGACCAGCGAGCACGGCTACACCGAAGTGAACCCGCCGCTTCTAGTCAAAGACCACGTCATGTTCGGCACCGGCCAACTGCCGAAGTTCGTGGACGATCAGTTCACCGCCGCACGTACGATGAGCCGTCAGGAGCTTCTGAACGAGGCCCTCGAACGCTTCGATGACGAGTTCGAGCGGCGCGGCGGCAAGGTGAAGCCGACCGAACTCTTGAATGAAATTCTCGAAAACGCCCCGACACGCGAAGATTTTTGGCTGATCCCAACCTCGGAAGTCGCGCTCACCAACCTCGTTCGCGAACAAATCCTGGACGAAGCGCCGCTGCCGCTGCGCATGACGGCCGACACGCTCTGCTTCCGCGCCGAAGCCGGCGCGGCCGGCAAGGACACGCGCGGCATGATCCGCCAGCACCAATTCCGCAAAGTCGAACTCGTCTCGATCACCACGCCCGAGCAAAGCCACGAAGAGCACGAGCGCATGGTTCGCTGCGCCGAGGAAATCCTGAAGCGCCTCGAACTGCCGTTCCGCACCATGCTGCTCTGCACCGGCGACATGGGCTTCAGCGCGCGCAAAACCTACGACCTCGAAGTCTGGCTCCCGAGCCAAGGCAAATACCGCGAAATTAGCTCGTGCTCGAACTGCGGCGATTTCCAAGCCCGCCGCATGAACGCGCGCTTCCGCAACAAGGATGGCAAAACCGAGTTCGTGCACACGCTGAACGGCTCGGGCCTCGCCGTTGGCCGCACGCTCGTCGCCGTGCTCGAAAACTACCAGCAAGCCGACGGCAGCATCAAAGTGCCGAAAGCGCTCGTGTCCTACATGGGCGGGCTGGAAGTTATCGCAAAATAGTTCCCCTCGCCCCGCAAAGCGGGGGAGGGGTTAGGGGAGGGGGACATTGTACATCCCCCTCCTGTCGCTTCGCGACATCCTCCCCCGCTAAGCGGGGCGAGGAGAAAGTGTCTTCAACAACTCCGCGCCGCTCGTCTCAACCGGCAGCGCGCGAAAATCGCCCTGCGTCTCCAGCGCCAACCCCAGCAGCGCCTGAAAAATCCGCCGCGGCAGCGTCTGCGCGCCGAATTGCTCCAAGTGAGGCGTGATGAATTGCGCGTCGAGCAGCTTGAATCCGCCGCGTTTCAGCCGCGCCGCCAGATGCACCAGCGCCGCTTTGCTCGCGTCCGTCGCCCACGAGAACATGCTCTCGCCGAAGAACGCCCCGCCCATAGCGACGCCATAGAGCCCGCCGGCAAGCTGACCATCTATCCGCGCCTCGACGCTATGGGCCATGCCGCGCTGATGCAGCTCCATATAGAGCGCGCGTATATCCGGATTGATCCAGGTGTCTTCGCGGTCCTTGCCCGGCGCTGCGCAGCCATCGATGACACGGCCGAACTCGCGGTTGATCGTGAAGCTGAACTTGTCCTGCCGGATCGTCCGCGCGAGCCGCCTCGGCACATGGAAGCCGTCCAGCGGAAACACGCAGCGCCATTCGGGGTCGACGATAAAGAAACCTTCATCGTCGCGGCTTTCCGCCATCGGAAAGACGCCGCGCTGGTAGCAGGCCAGCAAATCCTCGGGTGTGAACGGCTTCACGCGCGCCAGACTGCCAAATTTCCCGGCGCCCGTCAGCCCACGCAACGCATACCTTCGGATAGCCTCGCGGCGGGTGAGCTTAGCTTTCCGCAGGCACCCGCGAGCGAAGCGCGTCGTTGCCGATGCGGGCGCCGTGGAATTCGGGCGTCGTCGTCTCAGCTTCAAGCGGCGCGATCACGGCTGGGCCGTAGCTTTCAGCCACGCGCTGTTCCGAACTGGCGCAGCCGTGCAGCGCCATCACGGCAAAGGTAAGCGCCACAAGCACGGCGAGGCCGGCGAAAGATTGTTGAGCCATGGAAAACGTGAACCCCAGTCGAGTGCAGGGTTCACGTTTGCAATCCCGGCGCCGCAATCAACGCGCCATTAACTCAGTTCGACGGCAGACCCAGCACATCCGGCGGCACGCCGTGCTTACCGGCCCATTCGATGTGCGCCACGTCGGTTGGGCCCACGACGTATTCCAACACTTCCCAGGCGCCGTTCACGTTCTTCAGCAACGCATACGTCTGCCCGTCGCCATCCAGCACGCCATCAGCCGCGCGCTGCGCGTAGGAGGTGGTGGACCAATCGATCGGCGCACCGTTGGTTTGGCGCGGCTGGCCAACAATGAACGCCCACTCGTCGCGCACGTTTACCGTCGTTGGCTGCAAGTTCACCGGCTGGCCGATGTTCTCCGAAAGCACGGGATCGAGCGCGTTCAGCAGCATCTGTGCGCTCTCGTCATCGATACCGAGCGCTGGCGTTGCCGGAGGCTCAGGCGTTTCCGTCGTGGTCGCAGCAGGCGGCGTGCACGCCGCAGCTAGTCCCGCAATCGCAGCGATCAGCAATGCACGCATGACCTAACCTCTCGCGTTCTCGGCCTTATCCCGCAGGTTCTTCTCAAGCCAGTGGATCGAGTAATCGCCATTGATCACGTCCGGCTCGTTCATGAGATCGCGGAACAGCGGCAGCGTCGTCTCCACGCCGGTGATCACCATCTCGTTCAACGCCCGGCGCAGGCGCATCAAGCACTCGGAACGGTCGCGCCCGTGCACGATGAGTTTGCCGATCAGCGAGTCGTAATTCGGCGGGATCGAATAGCCGGCGTAGATCGCGCTATCCAAACGCACGCCCAGGCCGCCTGGCGGGTGAAAACCGGTGATCTTGCCTGGCGAAGGCCGGAACGTCGCCGGGTTCTCGGCATTGACGCGGCACTCGATGGCGTGGCCGTTGAAGCGCACGTTTTCCTGGCGAACTGAAAGCTGCGCGCCGTCGGCGATGCGGATCTGTTCGCGCACCAGATCGATGCCGGTGATCATCTCCGTCACCGGATGCTCGACCTGCAGGCGCGTGTTCATTTCGATGAAATAGAATTCGCCGTCCTCGAACAGATACTCGACCGTGCCGACGCCCAGATAGCCGAGCTTCTTGATCGCATCCGCCGTGATCTGGCCGATACGCGCGCGGTCTTCGGCATTGAGCGCAGGCGAGGGCGCCTCTTCGAGCACCTTCTGGTGACGCCGCTGCAGCGAACAATCGCGCTCGCCCAAATGGATAACGTTGCCGTGGCTGTCCGCGACGATCTGGATTTCGATGTGACGCGGATGCGTCAGATACTTCTCCATATAGACTTCGTCGTTACCGAACGCCGCCTTCGCCTCGGCGCGCGCCGTGTTGTAGGCCTCGACGACTTCATCTTCCGAACGCGCGACCTTCATGCCGCGCCCGCCGCCGCCCGCGGCGGCTTTGATCAGCACCGGATAGCCGATCCGTTTGCCGTTCGCCTTGGCGTCCGCCTCGTCTTTGATGCCGCCGTCGGAGCCGGGCACGACAGGCATGCCGGTATCGATCGCCGCTTGCTTGGCTGCGATCTTGTCGCCCATCAGCCGGATGTGCTCAGCCGTCGGGCCGATGAACGTCATCCCGTGCTGGGTCACGATCTCCGCGAACTTCGCGTTTTCGCTCAAGAACCCGTAGCCCGGATGGATCGCCTGCGCGCCGGTGATCTCGGCCGCCGCGATGATCGAAGGAATATGCAGATAACTCTTCGCCGCCGGCGGCGGGCCAATACAGACGCTCTCATCCGCCAGCCGCACGTGCATCGCCTCGGAGTCTGCCGTCGAATGCACCGCGACCGTAGAGATTCCCATCTCCTTGCACGCGCGGTGAATGCGCAGCGCAATCTCGCCCCGGTTTGCGATGAGGACTTTATCAAACATGATGGGCAGTCGGCAGTAGGCAATGGGCAGTAGGGACGGAATGAGGTGGGGTGTGGTTGGCGGTGCGCACGCAGACGGCGCCGCAAGCGCGGTCGCCAACTGCCCACTGCCTATTGCCTACGGCCTTCTTCATTCGATGATCACGAGCGGCTGATTGAATTCGACCGGATCGGCATTGCCGACCAGGATTTGCTTCACTACGCCATCATTCGGCGCGTGGATCTGGTTGAACGTTTTCATCGCCTCGACGAGCAGGATCGTCTGGCCCTTCGTCACCCGGTCACCGACCTTGACGAACGGGGCGGCGTCTTCATTCGGCGCGAGATATGCGGTGCCCACCATCGGCGAGAGCACAGCGCCTGGATGCGACGCCGCGTCAGCCGGCGCCGCGGGCGGAGCAGCAGGTGCGGGCGCTGGCGCCGGTGCGGCGGCAGCGGGCGGCGGCAGGGCCGGCGAGGGCGCGGGCGCCGAATGCACCACATGCGTATGCGCCGGCGGCTGCTGCGCCATCACCAAGGTCCGCGCCAAACGCAGACGCAACTCGCCGTACGCGACCTCGATCTCGGTCAGGCCAGTATCGTCCAGCACCTTGGCGAGATCGCGCACCAGCTCAGCATCAACGCCGCTCTGCGACTTCTTCGCCTTCGGCGCCCGCAACTGCGGCACGCGCGCCGGCTTTCTCTTTGCGACGGAACGGCTCGGTTTCTTGCTCACGCGCTTTGACCTTCATTCGCCAGCAAGGCAGCCGCCTCGATGGCCAGTAAATACGATGTCGCCCCAAAGCCGGCGATGACGCCCTTTGCGGCTTGGCCCACTAACGAAACGTGACGGAATTCCTCACGCGCCGCGGGGTTGGAGAGGTGGGTCTCGATCACCGGAACGCCGATCGCCTTGATGGCGTCGTGCAGTGCGACCGAGGTGTGGGTATAGGCGCCCGCGTTTAGAACAACAGCGCCCGCTTTGTCGCGGGCTTCCTGCAGCCAGTTCACGAGCTCGCCCTCGACGTTCGACTGGCGGAAAACGACGGACCGGCCGAGCTGCGCCGCCCGTTCCGCGCACGCCTGTTCGATCTCGGCCAGCGTCACCCGGCCATAGATTTCAGGCTCCCTGGTCCCCAACAGGTTCAGATTGGGGCCGTTCAGCACGTAGATTGGCTTTGCGTCCGGCATCGTCCCCAAAACGTACCTTGCGCGGGCGGATGGAGGCCCTGCGTTGAACCCCGGCTCAAGGGGTTCTAAGTCGGGCGGATAGGAAGGCTCATGCGTCTGATCGTCAATGGAGAAACGCGAGAGGCGCCCGATTCCGCGACGCTGGCGGAACTCCTCGCCTCGCTGGGGATCGACGGACGCCGGGTCGCCGTCGAACGCAACCGCGAAATCGCCCCAAAATCGCTGTGGTCTCAGATTGTTCTGG
>CALBST010000439.1 GCA_937967425.1 uncultured Caulobacteraceae bacterium | reverse complement strand
ATGAAGGCGGCCTACGCGCACGCTGTCGCCGAGCGGTACCGCTTCTATTCCTATGGCGACGCCAGCCTGTTATGGCGGGCCGAATGAGCTTTCCCTTTGAGATCAAAGCGCGCGACGGCGCCGCGCGCACCGGCGTCCTGCGCACACCGCGTGGCGATATTCGGACGCCGGCCTTCATGCCCGTTGGAACCGCCGGCACGGTGAAGGGTCTGACGGTCGATCAAGTCGCGTCAACCGGCGCCGACATCATTCTGGGGAACACATATCACTTGATGTTGCGCCCTGGCGGCGAGCGTATGGCGAAGCTCGGCGGACTGCATCGCTTCATGCGCTGGGACAAGCCGATCCTAACCGATAGCGGCGGCTATCAAGTCATGTCGCTCGCGCAGTTGCGCAGGCTCGATGCGGATGGCGTCACGTTTAGAAGCCACGTCGATGGCAGCCAGCATCGTTTGACGCCAGAGAGCGCGATGCAGATCCAAGCCGATCAGATTGGCGCCGACATCGTCATGCAACTCGATGAATGTCCGGCGCTGCCCGCGCCGCGCGACGATGTCGAAAAGGCGATGCGGCTTTCGCTTGCCTGGGCGAAACGTTGTAAGGTCGCCTTTGGTTCGCGCGAGGCCCAGAACCTGTTCGCGATCGTGCAAGGCGGTGTCGATCCGGAGCTGCGCCGCATCTCTGCGGAGGCGTTAGTCTCGGAAGCTTTCGACGGCTACGCCATAGGTGGTCTCGCTGTTGGCGAAGGCCACGAAGCCATGCTGGCGACCCTCGATGTCACCACACCGCTGTTGCCGCAGGATCGGCCGCGCTACCTGATGGGTGTCGGCAAGCCGATCGACATCGTGGAAAGTGTCGCGCGCGGCGTCGATATGTTCGACTGCGTGCTGCCAACTCGCTCTGGCCGCCACGGCCAAGCATGGCTCGACACAGGCGCGATCAACATCACGAACGCTCGCTACGCCGAGGATGAGACGCCGCTCGACCCACGCATCGATTGTCCGGCGAGCCGCGACTACTCGAAAGCGTATCTGCACCACTTATTCAAGGCAGGCGAGTTGCTCGGCCAAGTTCTGCTCTCTTGGCACAATGTCGCGTACTATCAATTCCTGATGGCGCGCCTGCGTGAGGCGATCGCCGAGGGAGGGCTCGCGCACTTCGTGGCAGACTTCAAACAGAAGAGCGAGACCGTCTAGTTCGTGCGCTGGCGCGCGGCTGGCGGTGGCGGCGGAATGATGCTCGGACAGCCAAGCGACGCGCCGTAGCCGCGCAAGAAAGTGCGGCGCTGTTGGCCGTTGGCAACGGCGCGCAGCGCATCGCGTTCAGCGCGGCTGGCCCCGCTGATTCGGCGGACCCAAGATCGGAACGGAATCAAATCGGACGCGGTGTTCTCCGCCGCCTGGATCGCTTGGTCTTCGACAAAGTCGCCGCTGCGGTCCCAAATGTTGCGGTTCGGACCGGGTTGATAGCTCTCCGGCCCGAGCACGGCGTCGAGCTGACTGATCTCATGGCTCACCGCCGCGCAATCAGTCAGCGTCGCCGTGGAATATGGATACTGCAGATTGCGCAGCAACAGCGGAATCTCCGGCCGCATCAAACCAACATCGCGCAGTGGAATGGAGGCAGCGCCTGTGACGCCGCGGCGGGTGTCGGCGGTGCGCCCGGTTGAGCAAGCCACCACGCTCACGCATGCGGCGATTACAACCGCGAATTTCCCCAAAGTGCGCATGCGCATTGTCCAGCTCCCGGCTCCGGCGGCCAGCCTATACCTTCGCCACCCTGCCGCGCCAATGCGGCGAGACATGGACAATGGCGATAAGCTAGACCCGGCTCATGCTTCCGGTCGAGGACGTTCTTCCACAGCTGCTTGCGGCGCTAGAGAGGCGCGGCGAGGCGGTGCTGGTCGCGCCTCCGGGCGCCGGCAAGACGACCCGCGTCGCGCCTGCATTGCTGAGCGCGCCCTGGATCAAGGACGGCAGGGTCATCCTGCTTTCGCCACGCAGGCTCGCGGCGCGGGCGGCGGCTTCGCGCATGGCGTTCGAGCGTGGCGAGCCGGTTGGCGCGACCATTGGCTATCGCGTCCGCCTCGATTCCAAGATCAGCCGCGCCACGCGCATCGAGGTTGTGACCGAGGGCGTGTTCACGCGCATGATTCTCGACGACCCGGAACTTCGCGGCATCGCTGCGGTCGTGTTCGACGAGTTTCACGAGCGCAGCCTCGATGGGGACCTGGGACTCGCCCTCGCACGCGACGCGCAAAGCGCACTCCGTCCGGATCTGAAACTCGTGGTGATGTCGGCGACGCTGGACGCGGCGCGTGTCGCATCGTTGCTTGGTGAAGCGCCGGTGATCGTGAGCGAAGGCCGGATGTTTCCTGTGCGCCACATCTATCGGCCGCGCGACACGCGGGCGCGACTCGAGGAGGAGGTTGCTGCGGCTACGCGCGCGGCGCTGGCTGCTGAACAGGGCTCGGCGCTCGTGTTTCTCCCTGGCGTCAGCGAGATCAACCGCACCGCCGAGCAGCTGCGCGCGACGATCCGTGACCCGAGCATTGATATCCTTCCGTTGTTCGGCGCCATGAACGCCGCCGAACAGGATGCTGCGATTTCGCCCGCGCCGCCCGGGCGCCGCAAAGTCGTGCTTGCGACCTCGATCGCCGAAACGAGTTTGACCATCGAGGGCGTGCGGATCGTTATCGATAGCGGTCTCGCCCGTCGTCCCAAGTTCGAGCCGGCCCTCGGACTGACGCGGCTCGAAACTGTACGCGCGAGTCAAGCGGCGATCACGCAACGCGCCGGCCGCGCAGGGCGCTTGGAGCCCGGCGTCGCGTGGCGGCTGTGGAGCGAGGGCGAGACGCGTGCGCTGCCGGCGTTTGACCGTCCGGAAATCATGGACGCCGATCTGAGTGGGTTGGCGCTCGATCTGGCGGCCTGGGGTGTCAGTGATCCGGCGGCGCTTGCTTGGCTTGACCCGCCGCCCGCGCCTGCTTGGAACGAGGCGATCGCGTTGCTTAAGCGCATCGGCGCGCTCGACGCCGATGGCCGCCTTACTCCGCACGGGGAGGCGATTTCAAGACTTCCTCTACCGGCGCGCCTCGCGCACATGGTCATCACCGCCGCGCGCAATGGCGAGCCGCTGCTCGCCGCGCGCATCGCCATGGTGTTGACCGAGCAAGGCCTAGGCGGGCGCAGTACGGACTTGCGTCAGCGTTTGTTCACTTTCGCGCGCGAGGGCGGACAGCGCGCGATGGGCGCCCGCGCGCTCGCGACGCGTATCGCGCGGCTGACGGGCGCCGAGTTCGAGGAGGTCAATGACGAGAACGCCGGCCGTGTTCTCGCGATCGCCTATCCAGATCGCATCGCCAAGGTACGCCAGGGCGGCGTTTCGCTCGTCAATGGCCGTGCGGCGTCGATTGAAGAGACGTCGCCGCTCTTGAACGCGCGGTTCGCGGTCATCGCCGACATGGCGGGCGCTGCAGGCCGTGCGCAGGTCATCCTTGGCGCGCCAATCGACTTCGCTGATGTCGAGGCCATGTGCGGCGATCAGATAGAAACGCGTGTCTCAGCGACAGTGGACGCGGCAAGCGGCGCGCTCCGGGCGCGCAGGGTGCGCCGGCTCGGAAAATTGGTTCTCTCGGAGGCGCCCGTGGAGCGGCTCTCAGGGGCGGAGCTAAAACAAGCCTTACTGGATGTGGTCGCGGACCAAGGGCTCGGATATCTCGATTGGGACGAGACGGCGAAGCAAACGCGCGCGCGTGTTCAGTTTATGCGCTCGCTCGAGCCTGACGCCTGGCCCGATTGGACCGATGATGCCTTGCAAGCCGAAGCGCACGCGTGGCTGGGGCCGGCTTTGGACGGAGCGTCGTCTCTGAAGCAGGTCAACGTATCCCAGGCGCTGCTCAATGCGCTGGATTACGATCAGCGCCGGCGGCTGGCCACTGAAGCACCAGCGAGGTTCGAGACACCCGCTGGCTCATCGCTTTCGATCGATTATGAGAGTGACGGAGGTCCGGCGCTCGATGTGCGGTTGCAGGAGATGTTTGGGCAGGACAAGCATCCCACAATTGCGGGTGGCCGCGTGCCGCTAAGCCTGCGTCTGCTCTCGCCAGCGCACCGGCCTGTGCAAACCACAAAGGACCTGCCCGGCTTCTGGCGTGGTTCCTACGCGTCGGTGCGCAGCGACATGCGTGGCCGCTATCCGAAACACCCCTGGCCCGACGACCCGCTCACCGCCCCACCGACACGCCGCGCCAAACCAAGAGGCTCCCAATGATCCCGACCATCGAAGATGTGAAAGCCGCCGCCAAGCGGATTGAAGGCATCGCCGTAAAGACGCCTCTGATCCGCAACGACGTGTTGGATGAGATGACCGGGGCAAAGGTCTGGGTAAAGGCCGAGAACTTGCAGCGCGGCGGCGCCTTCAAAATGCGCGGCGCCACAAACGCCATCGCGGCGCTGGCGCCGGACGTACGCGCCAGGGGCGTAATCGCCTTCTCCTCGGGCAATCACGCCATCGCGGTGGCGACGGCATCGAAGATATTCGGCATCAAGGCCACAATTGTGATGCCGGCCGATGCGCCGAAGATAAAGCTGGAGACCACACGCAGTCTCGGCGCCACGGTGGTGACTTACGATCGCGTCGGCGAGAGCCGCGAAGAGATCGGCGCCCGCTTGGCTGCCGAAGGAGGTCTCTCCTTAATCAAACCTTTCGACGATCCGTTTGTGCTGGCGGGGCAGGGGACTGCCGGTTTGGAGATCTCTGAACTCATTTCGCCGGACATCGTTTTCGTGCCTGCAAGCGGCGGCGGCTTGGCCACCGGCACGGCGCTCTCGTTGCCGAAGGCGCGCGTGTTCGCGGTAGAGCCGGAGGGGCACAACGACATTCAGCGCACACTCGAAGCGGGATCCATACAGCGCAATGCGCCAGGCATCCGATCGATCTGCGACGGCCTGCTTACCGAACAGATGGGCGAAATCCCCTATGCGATCGCGCGCGAGCGTTTCGAGCGTGTGTTCGTTGTGTCCAACGAAGCCGTGCTCCGTGCGATGAAGGTTGCGTTCCAGCGCCTGAAGCTGGTGCTCGAACCTTCGGGCGCCGCTTCGTTAGCGGCGCTGCTTGAAGGCGGCGCGGACGTGCGTGGTCAGACAGTCGCGATCATCGCCAGCGGCGGCAATGTTGACTCCGAGACGTTCGAGCGCGCGCTGGCGGCTTAGCCGCCGCGCCTGAGATCGCGCTCAAGCGTAATTGGCGTCGGCTCACCCGCCAGCCGGTAGCGATAGACTTGCAGGTTCTCGGTGACCCGCTGCACATAGTTGCGCGTTTCCGAGAACGGGATGAGTTCGATCCAATCGACGACATCAACGGACGGCGAGCGCGGATCGCCCCAATCGGAAATCCACTCGCGCGCCCGATGTGAGCCGGCGTTATAGGCCGCGATCGCCAGCACATAGGAGCCGTTGAAACTATCGACCAGGTCAGCCAAGTGCGCCGAACCCAAGGTCATATTGTATTGCGCATCAGTGGTCAGCGCGTTGCGCTGGAATGTCAGGCCTTCGCGGCGCGCCTGCGCCTGCGCCGTCGACGGGATAAGCTGCATCAGGCCGCGGGCGTTCGCGCTGGAGATTGCGCCGACATCGAACTCGCTCTCCTGCCGGATGATCGCCAATACAAGAGCTGGCTCGATCCGGTTCTGCGAGCGCACCGTCTGGGGCAGATCGATCAGAGGGTAAGCTGCGCTGGTTGCGACCACATTACGGAACAGGCCGGCCTTAGCGCTGCGCAGCGCGGTGCGGTGATAGCTCTGCTCGCGTGCGAGCTGTGAGAGCAGTTCCATTTCCATCGGATCGTCGAGCGTGTCGTCGAGATAGAATGCGATGGACTCGAAGTCGCGCTGGGCGCCGACCTCGGCCATCAGCCGCAGCGCCCGCACCAGTTCGCGATTGTTGAAGCGGTTGCGTGCGGCGTCGGAAACTTGCTCCGAAGCCGGCAGCGACAGCATCGCAGTGCGGTCGCCGCGCGTTGCCGCGAGCTGACCGTAATAGGTGAAGTTGAAGCGCGCGGCCTCGTTGAAGAGACGTTCCGCTTCAGAACGATTGCCCAGCGCCTGCTGCGCCTCGGCGCGCCAATAGAGTGCGCGTGACAGGCTAACTGGCGACGACACGTTTTCGCTCAGATGCGAGAAGTGTTCGGCGGCGCGTTGCGGCTGGTTGAGATAGCGCAGGCTGATCCAGCCGGAGAGCCATTCGGCGTCGGCGAAGGATTCGCCGCTCGTCAGTCCGTGGTTGGAGACGAGCTGGTACGCGAGACTATAATTGCCGTCGCGCATGGCGCGTGGAAGGTAGATGCGCCGCTCTCGGAAGATTTCCGAACGCGCCGCCATGGGCGCTTCGCGCGCATCGATCCGCGCCGCCATCTGCATAGCGTCGATCGGCTGATCGGTGCGGCGGCGATATTGGGTCCGATCGAACAACAGGCCGGGATCGTTCTGACGCGAAGCCGGTACCGCGTCGATTGCCGCCTGGAGGCCGCGCCGCGCGCGTGTCTGAATGGCGATGCGCGCCTGCGCCAGCGCGCGATCGGCTGGTGAGATGCGCGAGAACAGGCGTTGCGCCGCCGTGCGCTGATCGCGCCACAGGAGCCCGCTCACACGCGCGGCATGATCTTCCTGAGTAAAAACGGAGCCGAACTCTTGCAGCGCCCGGTCTTCGCCGGCGCTGGTCAACGCGTCGTCGCGCCAGGCGGCGCGTGCGATCTCGTTGGCCTCTGCACGTTGGCCGGAATCGCGCAGCGCCATGGCAAGCGCGATGCGGCCGTCGCCGGTGAGCGGCCCGCCGTCCTGGCGTAGGAACGCGACCCGTTCAGCTGGTGTCAGACGGCTGTCCAGGATCGCCTGCTCGGCGCGCTGACGCATCGCCGTGCGGCCCGGCCAGCCTTGCAGATCGTCGAGCGCCTGTTTGATGTCGGAGAAATAGAGCGGCGCCTCCGTCGATGACGCCCAGCGCCATTGCAGCATCCGGCGCACCAGCGGATCGCTAGAACTGTCGCGTAGTGAGGCCAGCCCGCTCCAATCGCCAGACTGAGCCGCAGCCAACCCATCGCGCAGGCGCATCCGCTCCGCGGCCGACGGCATTGACGGCGCCGGTGCATAGCCAACGGCTTCGGCGCTGACCGGCAGGGGTTGCACCTCCTGCTGGCCGAGCGCGCTGGAGGCTACCAGGGCGGCGCTCGCAGCACCGGCAATGGCGCATGCACGGATCAGATTGGGTCGGTTCATTTACCCGCCTCGCAATGAAACAGCCTGCGGCCCGCAAACCAGGGTCGGCGGGCCGCTATTTAACCTCGCCCGACAGTGTGGCAGGAATCGCGCCAACTCTACCCCCAAACGGACGTTGTTCATGGTTCATGGCTCGATTCCTGCGCTCATCACGCCATTTCGCAACGGAATCGTTGATGAACAGGCGTTTCAGGCTTTGGTCGAACGCCAGATCGCTGAAGGTTCGCACGCCCTGGTTCCCTGCGGGACCACCGGCGAGAGCGTCACGCTGAGCCTCAAAGAACACGTCCGTGTTGTGGAAATGACTGTGGAAGCCGCCGCCGGAAAAGTGCCGGTGATTGCCGGCGCTGGCTCAAACAATACCGCACACGCCATCGAACTGGCCGAACATGCAAAGCGCGTTGGCGCCGATGCGGTGCTGGTCGTCGCGCCGTACTACAACAAGCCGAGCCAAGACGGGATGCTCGCTCACTTCAAGGCGATCAACGACGCCGTCGACATTCCGATCTATCTCTACAACGTGCCGGGCCGCACGGTGGTCGACATCTCGGCGCAGACCGTGGGTAAGGCTGCTCAGCTCAAGAACGTCGTCGGCATCAAGGATGCCTCGGGTGATCTTGGCCGCGTCGCCTTTCACCGCGCGTTCGCCGGTGACAAGTTCATTCAGCTCTCCGGCGATGATCCGAACGCCATCGGCTTCATCGCTCAAGGCGGGCGTGGGTGCATCTCAGTAACGGCGAATGTCGCGCCGAAGCTTTGCGCGCAAATGCAGGAGGCGGCGCTACGGGGCGCGTTCGACACGGCGCGCGCAATCGATGACAAGCTTGCGCCGCTGCACAAGGCGCTCTTCTGCGAGCCGTCACCAGCGCCGACCAAGTATGCCTGCTCGCTGCTCGGCCTTTGCACCGATGAGGTGCGGCTGCCGATCATACCATGTAGTGATACGGCGAAAGCGCAGATTCGCTCGGCAATGACGCATGCAGGGCTTATCTAGCAGCCATGGCCAAGAAAAAGGACGATCCCCGTAAGCTGATCGCGGAAAATCGCCGCGCGCGCTTCGATTACATGATCGAGGAGACGCTGGAGGCTGGCATTCAGCTCGTAGGCACGGAGGTGAAGTCGCTGCGCGGCGGGCGCGCCAACATCGCCGAAAGCTACGCCAGCACCGAAAAGGGCGAACTCTGGCTGATCAACGCGACCATCCCGGAATATCCGCCGGCCGGTCAGTTCAATCACGAACCGCGCCGCCCGCGTAAGCTCCTGGTCCGCGGCCGAGAACTGAAGAAGCTTGCGAGCGCTGTCGAGCGCGAGGGCCGAACGCTCGCCCCGCTTGAGCTTTACTTCAACGATCGTGGCATCGCGAAGCTGAAGATCGCCCTCGCCAAGGGCAAGAAGGCGCATGACAAACGCGAAGCCACCAAGGATCGTGAGTGGAAGCGTCAACAAGGACGGTTGTTGCGGGACAAGGGATGAGAGCCGCGTTCGCCATGGTGCTCGCCGCCTGCCTCGGCGGCTGCCTGCCGCCGGTGAACGCGGAGATAGCCGAACTTGCTTGGGAGCGTTGTGATGGGCCGGGCGACTCCGCCACTCGGCTCAGCGAGTGTTCGAGTGTCATTAATTTTGAAGGCACATCGCCCGAGCGGCGGGCAGCCGCTCTCATTGTGCGCGGTTCGATCCGCTCGAATGATGGTGATTACCCGCGGGCGCTAGCTGACTTCGGCCGGGCGCTGCGCATCGATAGCAACAATGCGCAAGTCTACTTCGAGCGTGGCGTCCTTTATCAGGCGCGCGGCATCTACGAAAACGCGGCGCGTGATTTCGATCAGGCGCTCGCTTTGGAGCCCGGCTTGCGCCCGGCGTTGGATCGCCGCGCCGAGATCATGCAGCAAATGGCGAGCGCGTATCTTCGCGAATTGGAAGCGCTCGACAATTACTTGCGCACCTCGCCCACCGACGCCGATTTGCTGAACAGCCGCTGCTGGATCCGCGCCGTAAACAACGACAATCTCGATCTCGCGCTGGCGGATTGCAACGCCTCGCTGTTGGCGGAACCGAACGATGCGAACGTGCATGACAGCCGCGGCCTCGTGCACCTTAAGCGCGGCGATTACGCCGCCTCACTTGCAGATTATGAGGCGGCGGTGCGTCTGGAGCCGGAACGCGGGCATTTTCTTTACGGGCGTGGGCTCGCGCGCATCGCGCTCGGACTGACCGCGGAAGGCCATGCGGATTTGACGCGCGCTGAAGAATTGGAGCCCGGCGTCACCGCCGATTACGCCGGCTACAATATCGAGATGCCGATACTGGTTGAGGCGCCCAAGCCGCCAAAATAACTAAGCGCGGAACGCGAGTGCTTTCGCACGCGTCATCACCGCTTCAAACATCTCCGTCGTCAGCCGCCGTGTCTGCGTGTTGTAGCGCGAGCAATGGTAGCTGGAGACGAGCGTCTTTCCGGTGGGAAGCTCTGTTTCGACGGCGTGGCCGAACTTCGAGAATGTCGGCTTCAAGCCATGCGCGCGCAGCACGCTGTCATGGGCGATGGAGCCTAAAGCCAGTATTGCGGCGACCCGTGAAGACGCCTCGATGCGCGACGACAGGAACGGCCGGCAGGTGGCGATTTCCGCTGGCGTCGGTTTGTTTTCCGGCGGCGCGCATCGCACCGCATTGGTGATCATTGCGCCTTTCAGCGTAAAGCCATCCTTCGGATCGGCCCTGTACTCCCCTTCCGCCAGGCCAAGCTTTTTGAGGGTGCCGTAGAGCAGGTCGCCTGCATAATCGCCGGTGAAGGGACGGCCGGTGCGATTGGCGCCCGTCCGGCCGGGCGCGAGGCCAACGATGAGCAGGCGGGCGTTCGGATCGCCGAACGAGGGCGCCGGGCCATTGAACCATGTAGGCTCGGCGCGTTGGTTCGCTTCACGATAGGCGACCAGCCGCGGGCATAAGCGGCAGTCCTTCGGCGCTTCGGGTGGGGTGGCGTTCACCTGTCCTCGTCTCGGCGTTGTCAGAGCGGATGTCCTACCAACGCTCCCGGCGCGTGTAAGCCTGGATCGGACGCGCGCCGACGTTCATAAGCGGCTGACTTTTGGCATGCGCGTAGTGGTCTAGGTGGGTTCAGCACGGGTCTTTGTCGCATTGGGCGCCAACATGCCGTTCGAAGGCGTGCAGGGGCCGCAGCTGTTGGCCCGCGCCGTGACGGCGATGCAGGCTGCTGGCTTGGCCCCGCGAGCACTCTCAGGCGTCTGGGAAACTGAGGCGTGGCCGCAAGGCAGCGGCCAGGCCGACTATTACAACGCCGTAGCCGAACTGGACGGAGCTGGCCTCGAGCCGGAGCCGCTTTATGACGTGCTCCAACAGATAGAGCGCGCCTTTGGCCGCGAGCGCCGCGAGAAGTGGGCGCCGCGTACGCTTGATCTCGACATCGTGGCCATGGACGATTTTGTCGGTGAGTTCGGGGCCGTCACGCTGCCGCACCCGCGCATGCAGGACCGGGCCTTCGTCCTCGCGCCGCTGGCCGAACTGGCCCCCGATTGGCGCCATCCGGCGAGTGGCTTGAGTGTCGCCGAGCTGCTGGCGGCCCTCTCCCCCGGATACCGTTATCAGCGTATTGGTGATCTTTCCTCGGCATCTGCTGTCGGCTAGAGGCCATGCCGCATTGCGAAAAACCGCGAGCCCCACTAGGTTGAGGCTCGTTCCGACCCTTTTTGTTCCTGAGGAAGCACGCCTTGGCTCGCGTAACCGTCGAAGATTGCGTAGAAAAAATTCCAAACCGGTTCTCGCTGGTGCTCTTGGCCGCGCATCGCGCGCGCAACATTTCTTCAGGCGCCGAGCCGCTGGTCGACCGCGACCGGGATAAAGACCCGGTCGTGGCTCTCCGCGAAATCGGCGATGGCGCCATTACCCCGGAAGAGCTCCGCGACAGCTATGTGATGCTCTACCAGGACGTGCAGCCGGCGGCTGCGGCCGAAGAAGAGCAGGATCGCCTGGCCATCGCCGCGCCAGTCGAGACCAGCGAAGAGGACGTTTTGCGCGCGCTTCAGCAAGAGGCCGAAGCCCAGCGCGACGAGCGGTACTAAGCCCATGTCTGGCGGTGACGGAGTCGCCGCCAAAGACCCGGCCAGCCAAACGCAGGCAGGCGCGGGCACGCAGCCGCGCAAGAGTTACCTCCGCCAGTTCGAGCTGGTGGAGCGCGTGCGCGATTATGATCCGTCCGTCGATGAGAGCCTAATCAACCGCGCCTATGTGTACGCGACTGCGAAGCACGGCAGCCAGAAGCGCCATTCCGGCGACCCGTACTTCGCGCACCCGATTCAAGTCGCCGGCATCCTCACCGAGTACAAACTCGATGCGGCGACGATCGTCGCAGGGCTCCTGCACGACACGATCGAGGACACCGACGCGACGACGGAGGAGATCACCAAGCTCTTCGGCGCCAACGTCGCTGAATTGGTTGAAGGCGTCACCAAGCTCTCGCAACTTGAGATTCAGAGCGAAGAGAACAAGCAGGCGCAAAACCTGCAGAAGTTTATTCTCGCCATGTCGAAGGACGTGCGCGTTTTGATCGTGAAGCTGGCGGACCGGCTGCACAACATGCGCACGCTCAGCCACATTCCCAAGCCCGAAAAGCGCCGCCGCATTGCGCTTGAGACGTTGGAAATTTACGGCCCGCTCGCGCGCCGCATCGGCATGGAAAAGATGGCGCGCGAACTGGAAGGGCTTGCGTTCCATGAAGCCTTTCCGGAGATGGAAGCGACGATCAACGCCCGCCTCGCGACTTTACGCGTGGAAAAAGGCGCCAACGTCGCGATTATCGTCCAGACCATCATGGAGGTGTTCGAGTTCGCCGGGATCGACGCACGCGTTTATGGCCGCGAGAAACAGGCCTATTCGATCTGGCGCAAGCTCCAGCGCAAGAGCATCGAATTTTCGGATCTGGCCGACGTCTATGCGTTTCGCGTGATCGTCAACAACCCAGACGATTGCTATCGCGCGCTCGGCCTGGTGCACCAGACTTGGCGCTGCGTGCCCGATCAGCTCGAAGACTTCATCTCCAACCCCAAACCCAACGGCTATCGCTCGATTCACACAACCGTGATCGGGCCGGGCAATGTGCGCGTAGAGATCCAGATCCGCACAGAAGAGATGGATCAGATCGCCGAGAACGGCGTCGCCGCGCATTGGCGTTACAAGAACGAATCTTACGGGTTTGATGAAGAGACGGCGGCAAACGCCGGCCTCGATGCGCGTGAAGCGACCCGCTCATTGCTTGAACTCGCCGAGCACGGCGGCGAAGCCAACGAGTTCCTCGAGAATGCAAAACTCGAGATGTACTCGGATCATGTGTTCGCCTTCACACCGAAGGGCGCGCTGATCCCGTTGCCGCAAGGCGCAACGCCGCTGGATTTTGCATATGCTGTTCACTCCGGCATCGGCGATCGCTGTACGGGGGCGAGGATCAACGGCATCGAAAAGCCGTTGCGTACAGTGCTGCGCAATGGCGATGTCGTTGAAATTCTGACCAGCGATAAAATCGCGCCGGTGCCGGGCTACGAAGCGCTGACCAAAACAGGCCGCGCAAAAGCGGCCCAGCGCCGCCTGGAGAAGCAAGCGAAGCGCGAAGAGTTTGGCCGTCTCGGCCGCGATCTCGTACAACACGCGCTTCATCGTTACGGTCACGAACTCGCGGAAACGTCTTTGACCCAAGCGGCCGAGACACTCGGCAAGCACGATGAAGAAGAGTTGTTCATCGCTGTCGGCGAAGGCTCGATTAAAGCCAGCGCCGTTGCGGTTGCCGCGTTCCCAGGCCTCAAGGAGAAAGTTCGCAAGGACGAAGGCCGGCGGCCGATGGAGCTTGAGAAGGCGAAGCTCTATGTGCGCGGCGGCGATCTAACGCCCGGCGTGGCGTTGCATTTCGCCGAATGCTGCACGCCGATCCCAGGCGACCGGATCATTGGCGTCCACACGCCTGGCAAGGGCATCGTCATCCACACGATAGACTGCGAAACCTTGGCTTCACTCGAAGACAGTGGCGGCGAATGGATCGATCTCGCCTGGACGCCGACGGCGCTGAACAAAACGCTCGCCGTCGGCCGCATCGTCGCGACCGTCGAGAACAAGCGCGGCGTGCTGGCCGAGCTCTGCAGCATCATCGCCGAAAACCAGGGCGATATTCTTAATCTGCGGCTCGCCAAGCGCACCGTCGATTTCTTCGACATGATCTTCGACATCGAAGTCGCTGACGCCCGCCACCTGGTGAACATTCTGGCCGCGATGCGCGCGAGCAAGTCTGTGAAGGAAGCCGAGCGCGTCAAAGGTTAGCCGTTTTCGCGCTGAGTTTCGGGTGCTACATCGGGCGCATGAATCAAGATCAGGTCCTCGACGAATTCCGCGCCGCCGGCGCTCTGCTGGAGGGGCACTTCATCCTCTCGTCCGGCCTCCATTCGCCCGTATTTTTCCAGAAGAACGCCGTGTTCATGGATCCGGCGCGCACTGAGCGCCTGTGCAAGGCGCTCGCGGAGAAGGCGCAGGCTGCTTTCGGCAAAATCGACGCCGTAGTCTCGCCCGCTGTCGGCGCCATCATCCCTGGCTATGAGACCGCGCGCCATCTCGGCGCCCGGGCGATGTTTGTGGAGCGCGAGAAGGGCGAGTTTCAGTTGCGGCGTGGGTTTGAGATCAAGCCGGGCGAGCGCGTGCTGATGGTGGAGGACGTCGTCACCACGGGGCTTTCGTCGCGCGAGTGCCTCGACGCCATCCGCGGCCATCCAGGCGAACTCGTCGGCGCTGCGTGTTTGATCGATCGCTCCGGGGGCAAGGCCGACATTGGCGCAAAGCTCGTGTCACTCGCCAGCGTCAGCGCCCCGGCATATCCGGCAGATCAGCTTCCGCCTGAACTCGCCGCGCTGCCGGCGATCAAGCCGGGCTCACGCGGACTGGCGGCATGATGCTTTTTCCGAGGCCTGAGCTTGTCGAAGGCCAGTTCCCCGCGACTGTCCGCCCTTCGACGGGCTCAGGGTTCGCAGTTTTGAAATGCCGGAGTCTTTGATGACGAAGCGCGTGCGGCTTGGCGTGAACATCGATCACGTCGCCACCATCCGCAACGCGCGCGGCGTTTCGTACCCCGATCCCGCCCGCGCTGCAGTCGTTGCGCTGGAAGCGGGGGCGGATGGCATCACCGCGCACCTGCGCGAAGATCGCCGCCATATCTCGGACGCGGATATCGAACATCTCGCAGCGATGCTGCGCGAGCGTGGCAGGCCGCTAAATCTCGAAATGGCCGTCACAAGCGAAATGCTCGACATCGCGCTGAAGCATAAGCCACACGCCGTTTGCCTGGTGCCGGAACGCCGCGAGGAACGAACGACCGAAGGCGGGCTCGATGTCGCCGGCGGGCACAATTGGATCACGCCGTTTGTCGAGAAGCTCAGCGCCAATGGCAGCCGCGTGTCGCTCTTCATCGGCGCCGATCCGCTGCAGATCGAAGCCGCAAGCCGCACCGGCGCCGCGGTGGTTGAGCTCCACACTGGCGCCTATTGCGACGCGGCGCGTGACGGCGACGCGCACGAAGCGGCGAAGGTTCTCGTCGCCCTGCAAACTGCAGCGAAGCAAGCCGCGTCACTGGGCCTCGAAGTTCATGCCGGCCACGGCATCGACTACGAGACGGTCGCGCCGATCGCCGCCATCCCCGAAGTAGCGGAACTCAATATCGGACACTTCCTCGTCGGCGAGGCGATTTTCATCGGTCTCGGCCCCGCGGTCGTTGAAATGCGCCGCCGCATCGACGCGGCGCGTGCGGGCGCCTAGAACCGCACCATGATCATCGGCATCGGCTCAGACATCATCGACATTCGGCGCATTGAGCAGACGCTGGCGCGTTTCGGCGACCGCTTCACCAATCGCATCTACACCGAGAAAGAACGCGCCCGCGCCGAACGGCGCCCCGAGCAGCGTGCGGCGACCTACGCCAAGCGTTTCGCCGCCAAGGAGGCGACCTCCAAAGCGCTCGGTACAGGCTTGAAAAAAGGAGTTTTTTGGCGCGACATGGGGGTCGCCAATCTGCCCAGCGGCCAGCCCACGATGAAGTTGACCGGCGGCGCCTTGCGGCGCTTGGAACAATTGACCCCGCCGGGCCATGTCGCCCACATCCATGTAAGCCTTACGGACGACTACCCGCTGGCTGTCGGTTTCGTCATTATTTCGGCGGAGTTGGCGCCGATTCAGCCCACACCCGGCGAATGATCCGCGCGAGTGGGGAAACACATGGCCGCGCCGGGGGCGGCCCAGTCAGTACAGCCACGGCGGCCGAAGGGTCATTAGCGAGAAACGCATGAGCATGACGACGACGAGTTCTTCGACGCCTGCGATGGACGTCTTCTGGGATAACGTGAAGACCATCCTCTACGCGCTCGCGCTCGCCATGGTGCTGCGTTTCACCATTGCGCAGCCGTTTCGCATTCCCTCGGGATCGATGCAGCCGACGCTTGAGGTCGGCGACTATATCGTCGTGACCAAGTGGTCTTACGGCTACGGCCGTTATTCGTTCGCACCGCTTGAAGGGCTGTTGCCGCATGGCCGCCTCTTCGGCAGCCAGCCACAGCGTGGCGACGTGGTCGTATTCCGCCCGCAGCCTGAGCCGGATCGCGACTTCATCAAGCGCGTCATTGGCATGCCGGGCGATCGTATCCAGATGATCAACGGCCTGCTGCATATAAATGGCGAACCGGTGCAGCGTGAATCTCTGGGCGTGCAGCCGTTCGAAAACGAACACGGCGTCGTCGAACAGATTCAGACCTATCGTGAGACGCTGCCGAACGGGGTCAGCTATATCACCTTCGACAAGGGTGCGACTGAACTCGACAACACGCGCGTCTATGAAGTGCCGGCCGGCCATTACTTCATGATGGGGGACGATCGCGATAATTCCGCCGATAGCCGTGTGCCGTCGGTGGTGGGCTTTGTGCCGTACGACAATCTCGTCGGCCCGGCGCAATTTGTCGTCGTCTCGTTCGACAACACTACTTCGATCTTCCGGCCGTGGACGCTTTTCACCGGCTTCCGCGGCAATCGCTTCTTGAAGCCGGTCGAATGAGGCGCGGCCCATGAGAGGGCCGGCTGCAAACCACGACGCCAAGCTCGCGGAGCTAGAGCAGCGCATCGGCTACGCTTTTAATGACCGCGCCTTGCTGCGCGAGGCGGTCACGCACGGCAGCGTGCATGAGGGCAAGAAGCAAAAGCGCGATTACGATCGGCTCGAATTTCTTGGCGATCGTGTGTTGGGGCTCTGTGTCGCCGAGCGTTTGCTTGCCGAACATAAGACTGAACAGGAAGGCGAGTTGGCGCCGCGCTACAACGCGCTCGTGAACAAGCACGCGTGCGCCCGCGCCGCACGCGCGGCGGGTTTGGGGGAGGCGATCGTGCTTTCGCCGGCCGAGGAAGCGCATGGAGGGCGGCAAAAGGAAGCCATTCTTGGCGATGTTTGCGAGTCGGTCATAGCGGCGCTCTATCTGGATGGCGGGCTTGAGACGGCGCGGGCGTTCATAACGAAGTTCTGGGGCAATGCCTTCGACGACGCCAAGGGCGTGCGTCAGGACGCGAAGACCGCCTTGCAGGAATGGGCAGCGGCCAGGAAGAAGCATTTGCGCTATGTCGAGATCGGCCAATCCGGCCCCGAACACGAGCCACACTTCATTATCGAGGCACATGTGGAAGGGTTCCAACCGATGCGTGGCGAGGGCGGCTCCAAGCGTGACGCGCAACGCGCCGCCGCTGAGGCGTTTCTGAAAGCACGAGGCGAACGTGACTGAGCAACGCTGCGCGGTTGTTGCTGTTCTTGGCGCGCCAAATGCCGGCAAGTCGACGCTGGTGAACACGCTGGTCGGCGCCAAGGTCGCGGCGGTGACGCAGAAGGTGCAGACGACGCGCGCCATCGTGCGCGGTATCGCCATGCGCAACGAAGTGCAGCTCATCCTGATCGACACGCCCGGCGTGTTCGCGCCGAAGCGCCGCCTGGACCGCGCCATGGTGGCGGCCGCGTGGAGCGCGCTTGAGGGCGCGGACGCAATCATCCACGTCGTTGACGCCGCCGCGCACGTTTCCGGCGCGAAGGGCGCGGACGCGCACGCCGTCAGCGACAGCGCCGCGATTGCCTCGAAGCTGAAGGAGATGGAACTGGCGTCCATCCTCGTGCTGAACAAGGTCGATGCCGTGTCCCGCCCTGAGTTGTTGGCGCTGACAACCAAGCTGGTCGAAGAAGGCCTCTACACCGACGTCTTCATGATCTCGGCGCGCACGGGCGATGGCGTCGAAGATATTGCGAGGGTGCTGACCGAGCGCGCTCCTGAGGGGCCGTGGCTGTTCCCCGAGGATCAGACCATGGACGCGCCCGCGCGCGTGCTCGCGGCGGAGATCACGCGGGAGAAGGCGTTTTTACGTCTCCACGAGGAGCTTCCGTACGAACTTCTTGTCGAGACCGACAGCTGGGAAGAGCGCAAGGACGGCTCGGCCAAGATCGATCAGACGATCTATGTGGCGCGCGAGAGCCAGCGGAAGATCGCCATCGGCGCCAAGGGTCAGACGATCAAGACCATCGGCGAACTGGCGCGCAAGGAGATGGAAGCGGCGTTCGACCGGCGCATTCATCTCTTCCTGCATGTGAAGGTGGATGAGGATTGGACTGAGCAGCGCTCGGTGTACCAGCGTCTCGGACTGGACTTCGAGGCATAGGCCATGGTGATGCTGGTGCATGTCACCGCCGCTAAGCTTGAGCCGAAAATCAAGCGCAGCGGCCTACGCGCGCGTTTCGGCGTTTATGCCTTTCCTGTTCTGCCCAGCTACACGCTCACGCATCAGTGGACGCGGGAGCTCTCGAAATGGACGCGACAGCCGATGATCGGCGTCTATTTTCGCATCCCAGATGATGAGGTCGTGCGGTTTGGACGCTACGGGCAAGCGATGCGGACTTTGCCGGCGGCGTGCGCCGTCGGTGAGATCAGCAAGCTTGCCGACCCGCGCGGGCAGCAGGTGATCGTTGATCGCACAATCAGCGCGCGCGAGATCACGCGTATTACCGCGATCCGCGGCGTGCTCGGCTGGCGGCACATGCCCGACGCGCATGGCAAGAAGCCCTGCGGATGTCCGGCCTGTGTGGCGCGTGGCGAACCCGGAGCCCGCGCGCTGCGGCGACGCTATGACAGCGGCGAGCTCTGATGGAATGGGTTGATGACGCCATTGTGCTCGGCGCGCGTCCGTTCGGCGAAGGCAAGCTCGTCGCCGAAGTGTTTTCGCGTGAGCATGGGCGCTACGGCGGCGTCGTGCACGCGGGACGCAAGTCGCAACCGATCCTGCAATCCGGCAATCTCGTCCACGCTGGCTGGAAGGCGCGTCTTTCCGAGCAACTTGGTTTCTACAATCCGCTTGAACTGGTCGAGCCGCACGCCACGCGACTGCTCGATGATCCGATCGCGCTTTCGGGGCTGTCGTCCGCCGTGTCGCTGATCCGTAGCGCGACGCCGGAGCGGCAGGCGTACCCGCAGCTCTACGATGCGCTGATCGTGCTGATCGAAGCGATGCCGCACACCGATATCTGGCCTGCGCTCTACACGCGCTTTGAGTTGGGTTTGCTCTCGGCGATGGGCTACGGCCTCGATCTGACGCGCTGTGCGGTGACGGGCGAAACTAAAGGCTTGGCCTGGGTCAGCCCGCGCACCGGCCGGGCCGCGACCGCCGAAGCGGGCGCGCCGCATGCTGACGTTCTCCTCAGATTGCCGCCGTTCCTGGTTGATCCGGAGGCGGAACTAAAGTCAGGAGATGTCGCTGATGCGTTCGCTTTGGCCGGATATTTCCTGGAACGGCGCGTGTTTGAGCAGCGCGGCGAGGGCATGCCGGACCAGAGGCGGCGTCTGATTGAGCGTTTAGGATTTGCGGGACGACTCTGATTTAAGGGGCGTTGCCGCGCACCCTCTCCCTTGCGGAGAGGATCACCGCGAAGCGGCGGGGTGAGGGGCGTTCCGGCATGCAGGCGTCTGCGTGTTTGAACGCCCCTCATCCCCTAGCCCCTTGTCCGCGAGGGAGAAGGGGAATGACGGAGCTAGAATGGCTGACGACGCAACACGAAGCCCGGAAGAAGGCGGGCGCATTGTAGATGAGCCGATCGGCGAAGCGCTGGCCAAGCGCTACCTCGCGTATGCGCTCTCGACGATCACGAGCCGCGCGCTGCCGGATGTGCGCGATGGTTTGAAGCCAGTGCACCGCCGCGTGCTCTACGCGATGAAGCGGCTGAACCTCACGGCGGACGCTGCGTTCCGTAAGAGCGCGAAGGTCGTCGGCGACGTGATGGGCGATTATCACCCGCACGGCGACCAATCGATCTACGACGCGCTCGTGCGCCTCGCGCAAGATTTCAACTCGCGCTACCCGCTGATCGATGGCCAAGGCAATTTCGGCAACGTCGACGGCGATAACCCCGCGGCGATGCGCTACACCGAAAGCCGCATGACCAAGGCGGCCGAAGCGCTGCTTGAAGGCATCGACGAGAACGCGGTTGAGTTTCGCCCGAGCTATGACGGTTCGAAGGAAGAGCCGGTGGTGCTGCCGGCGGCGTTTCCGAATTTGCTCGCTAACGGTTCGTCTGGCATCGCGGTTGGCATGGCGACTAACATTCCGCCGCACAATGTCGCCGAGCTGATCGATGGCTGCTTGGTGCTGATCGAGAATTCGAAGGCGACGACCGATGATCTGTTGAAGGTCATTCCCGGACCGGATTTCCCAACCGGCGGCATCGTTGTTGAACCGCCGGAAGCGATCCGTGAAGCTTATGATACGGGCCGTGGCGGTTTCCGCGTGCGCGCGCGCTGGCACACGGAAGATCTCGGGCGTGGCATGTGGCGTATCATCGTCACCGAGATTCCGCACCTGGTGCAGAAGTCGAAGTTGGTGGAGGCGCTGGCGGCTGTCATCGAGAATAAGAAGGCGCCGCTCCTGGGCGATGTGCGCGACGAAAGCGCCGAGGACATGCGCCTCGTGCTTGAGCCGAAGTCGCGCACGGTGGAGCCCGAAATCCTGATGGAGAGCTTGTTTAAGCTCACCGCGCTTGAGAGCCGCATTTCGCTCAACATGAACGTACTCGACGCGACGGGCGCGCCGCGCGTGATGAGTCTGAAGGACGTGCTGCGCGCCTTTCTCGATCACCGGCGCGACGTGTTGCAGCGGCGGACGGCGTTCCGGCTTGAGAAGATCGCCGCGCGTTTGGACGTCTTGGCCGGCCTTCTGATCGTTTATCTCAATCTCGATGAAGTGATCCGTATCATCCGGAATGAAGATGATCCGAAGGCCAAACTGATCCAGCGCTTCAAGCTGAACGAGACTCAAGCCGAAGCCATCCTCAACACGCGCTTGCGGCAGTTGCGCAAACTGGAGGAGATGGAAATCCGCCGCGAGGACGCAGAGCTGCGCGCCGAGCAGGCGGAGCTGCAGGGCCTCCTCGAAGATACGCGCAAGCAATGGCGCAAGGTTGGCGCGGAGCTTAAAGAAACGCGCAAGCTGTTTGGACCGGGTACGCCGTTCGGGAAGCGCCGCACGGAATTGGGCGAGGCGGCGGCGGTTTCGACGGAAGTCGATATCGAGGCGTTCGTTGTACGCGAGCCGGTGACGGTGGTGCTTTCGGAGAAGGGCTGGATCCGCGCGCTCAAGGGCCACGGCGATCTTGGCAATCTCCAGTTCAAGGAGGGCGACGGGGCCCAGCACATCGTGCGCTGCGAGACGACGGACAAGTTGCTGGCCTTCGCCTCCGATGGGCGCGCCTTCACGCTCGATGCGCACAAACTGCCTGGCGGCCGCGGTCACGGCGAGCCGATCCGGCTCTCGATCGAGCTTGGCGACATCGACGAGGTGGTGGCGCTGTTCAAGTACGAGGAAGGCTCGAAGCGCCTGGTGGCGAGCCACGAGGGCTACGGCTTCGTCGTGCCCGAGAGCGAGATGCTGGCGACGAAGCGTTCGGGTAAGCAAGTTCTGAACGGCCGCGCGATGCAGGCGGCGAAGGTTGAAGGCGATCAGGTGGCGGTGATCGGCGAGCGCAAGAAGCTCCTGATCTTCCCGCTGAGCGAGATTCCGGAGATGAACCGCGGCAAGGGCGTAAAGCTGCAGAGCTATCACGATCGCGGCCTTGCCGACGTGAAGGTGTTCGATAAGGCGGAGGGGCTCTCCTGGGAGGACAGCGCCGGTCGCATTCGCGCCGTGCCCGAGTGGAAGGATTTTCGCGGCAAGCGCGGCGGCGCCGGCAAGCTGGCGCCCAAGGGCTTCTCGCGCTCGGGCCGGTTCAGCGACGTGATTGGATAGCGTTGGCCTAAAGGTTCCGCTAAGAGTGATGCGTTCGTCCGGGAAAGGGTCTCCATGACTTTGATTATCGTCCTCATCGTCATCGCCGTTCTGGCGGTGCTGCTGATCGGCATTTACAACCGCCTCGTCGCGCTTCGTCAGAACTGCAACCAGGCTTTCGCCGACGTCGACGTGCAGCTGAAGCAGCGCCACGATTTGATCCCGAACCTGGTCGAGACCGTGAAGGGTTACGCTGCACACGAAGCGGGCACGCTTGAAGCCGTCATCCAAGCGCGCAATGCGGCGGTGAGCGCCGAGCGCACAGGCGATCCGAAGGCGATGGGCGCGGCCGAAGGCATCCTGGGCCAAGCGCTCGGGCGCTTGATCGCGCTGTCGGAAGCCTACCCGGACCTCAAGGCCAATACGAACTTCCAGCAGTTGCAAGCTGAACTCTCGGATATCGAGAACAAGCTGGCCGCGGCGCGCCGCTTCTTCAACAACGCCGTGGGCGAGTACAACACCGCGCGCGAACAATTCCCGGCGGTGATTTTCGCTGGCATGTTCGGCTTCGGCCCGCGTGAGTTCTTCGATGTCGGCGAAGATAGTCGCGCGTCGATGGATGCTGCGCCGCCGCAGGTTAAGTTCAACTAAGGCGGATCGCGCGTGGGCGGCGCCTACGGCCTCCAGACACACATCTGGAACAACAACTGGAAGACCGTCCTGCTCATGGCCGGTTTTCCGGTCCTGTTGTTGCTGCTGACCTATGCGCTCTTCCTGCTGTTCGCGGGCTTCGCCGGGATGTCGGTCGGCAACGATCCGGTGGCCGGTTATTTTATCTGGGCGGGTGAGGCGCTGGCGCAGGCGTGGCCGTTCGCGATCGCGGGCGCCATTCTGTGGTTCGGGATCGCTTACGCTTTCTATCAAAACATTATCGATGCGGCGACAGGCGCCAAAAAAGTCGAGCGCATCGCTGAACCCAAGCTCTACAACCTCCTAGAAAACCTTTGCATCTCGCGCGGGATCACCATGCCTGCGTTGCGGATCATGGAGACCGATGCGCTGAACGCCTTCGCGACCGGGCTCCACAAGGGACAATACTCGATCACCGTGACCCGGGGATTGATGAACACGTTAAATGATGAAGAGCTTGAAGCCGTGCTCGCGCACGAACTCACGCACATCCGCAATGCCGATGTGCGGCTGCTTGTGATCGCGGTGATCTTCGTCGGTATATTCTCCTTCGTCGGCGAACTCGGCTTCCGAAGCCTGCGTTTTGGCGGCGCCAGCGGTTCGACGTCGCGGCGCTCCTCCGGCGGGCGTGACAGCGGCGGCGGCGCCATCATCGCGATCCTGGTGGCGCTGGTGATCATCGCTATCGCCTATGCGCTCGCCATCGTGATCCGCTTTGCGCTTTCTCGGCGGCGGGAATATCTGGCGGACGCGGGCGCGGTGGAGCTGACTAAGAATCCGGACGCGATGATCTCGGCGCTGCAGAAGATTTCCGGCAACGCGGTCGTCACGAATGCCCCCTCGGAGGTGCGCGAGATGTTCATCGAGAATCCGCATTCGGATTTTGCCAGCATTTTCGCGACGCATCCGCCGATCGAGAAGCGGATCGAGGCGCTGGCGAAGTTCGCGGGCGGGCGCGTCGCTGCGCCTGCCGCGCCTGCGCCGTCATTCGGCAAGCGCGGACCCTGGGGGTGAAGCCGCTTCTGCGCAGGTTCATGCTTGGCGCGGCAATTTTTGCGTCGGTCGCCGTGATTGGCGTCGGCTGGATCGTACTCTCATTTAGCGGCTGCGATTATTGGCTTATTTATGCGCGGCCATCGCCGAGCGATCGCTACGTGGCGGCGCTCTATGCCGCCGAATGCGGGATGGCGGAATCCGGCACGCTGCTGATTTTGCGTGATCGCTCCGCGCTTGCTCTGCGCAGCGTGGAAGGCCGGCCCGCGGGGACCGCAATCGCAACCGGCATCGATGCGAGCGATCCGCGTAGCGATGTCTTCTGGGAGACCGAGGGGACGCTCGTGGTACAGTATAGCGGCGATGATGCGCCTGTGTTTCAGCGCAACGAATGGGGCGGTGTTCGCATCGTGGCGCGGCAGGCGGCGCATCAGCCGTAAAAAAGAGGGCGCGACCCGGGAGTCGCGCCCTAGGCTATGGAGCTCGAAAGTTCAGATCACCAGTGGCGGTCCCAGTAGGTGACGAAGTCGCGGATGACGACGTAGCCCTGTTCCATGAAGTCGCGTGCGTCCGGCGAATAGATCCAGGCGAAGGCGCCGACGAGCACGACGATGGCAAGCGTCGCGAGGCCATCGGTGGCGCCGCCGGTGCGGCGTCCGCTGAGCGTGGCGTAGGAGGTGCGCTGCAGCGCGCTAAAGGGCGACGAGATTGCGGCGTAGGCGATCGCGAGGACGACCAGCACGAGCCAGGTCGGCACATCGCCGGGCGGTGTCCAGCCGAAGATCGAGCCGCTGCTCAGGATCGAAAAGAACGCGATCAGAAAGGCGATCAGCAACGCGGCGGTGATGATCGAGAACACGAAGGCGAACAGCCCCGCGAACATGCGCTCGGCGTAGCCAACGGGCTGAGCTGGCGCCATCGCGGCCTGTGCGGACGCGGCGCCCCAACTGGATTCCCAGGCGCGCTGTTGCCGGCGCATGGAGCGGCGCCAGCGGCGTTCCTCGCGGCGCCAGTTTTCGCCGCTGCTCTCGGCGAAGCGGCCGTATTCGCGCTTGGCGCGGTCGATCACCTCTTGCGCGTTGAACGGTGCGCCATGTGCGGCGGCCAGTTCTTCGCTGGTTGAGGCGACAGGCACCGCGAAGATCAGCACCAGATAGATCAATGCGGTGAAGCCGCCGGTAAAAATCGCGCTCAGGATCCAGAACACACGCACCCAGGCGACATCTATGCCGGCATAAGCGGCCATGCCTGCGCTTACGCCTGTCCAGGCGCCGTCGGAATAGATGCGATAGAGGCGGCGTGCGGGACGCCACGGCTCATGCTGGGGGCCGGCGCTGCTTTGCTGTTGCTGCTCCGCGCCGGATTCAGCTTCGCCTTCGACGGGACCCATTTCCTCGAGCACGCGCGTCATCTCAGCGGCGGAGACGACGGTTTTGCCGGGTGAGAGGCGGGCGGCGCACTTGTCGGCGATGGCTTGCTCGAGATCGCGGACGATCTCAGCCTTATCGGGGTTCTGGCCCAGAGCGGCTTCGGCGCGTGACATGTAAGCGCGCAAGGCATCGTAGGCCGGCTCTTCCAGCTGATACGAGTTGCCGTTGAGGTTGATCGTGACGACGCGTTCCATGAGCTTCTATCGCCCCAGGCTTTCGAGTGTGGAGGTGAGGTGACGCCAGTAGGCGGCAAGTTCATCGAGGCGGCCGGCGCCTTTTTCGGTGAGCTGGTAGTATTTGCGGGGCGGACCCTGGCCGCTCTCGACCCATTGGTAATCGACGAATTCCTCGCGCCGGAGCTTGGAGAGGAGCGGGTAGAGGGTGCCCTCCTGGGTCGCGAACGGAGTGGGGGCGAGCGCCTCCAGAATGTCGCCGACATAGGCGCTGGTCCGCCCCGACACGAAGGTCAGGATCGCGAATTCCA
>CALBST010000438.1 GCA_937967425.1 uncultured Caulobacteraceae bacterium | reverse complement strand
TTCTACAAAATTCCAGACGGCATCACGCACATCTAATGGACGCGGTCGCGACATATGCACTGCGCTTGGGCGACGACTCGCTCATCCTCGGTCAACGCCTAAGCGAATGGTGCGGACATGCGCCCGCCCTGGAAGTTGATCTCTCGCTTGCGAACGTTGCACTCGATCAGATCGGCCAGGCCACGCATTTCCTCAATCTCGCCGGCGAACTCGAAGGCAAAGGCCGCGATGGCGATGCGCTCGCCTTCCGCCGCGACGTGATGGATTTCACCAATTGCCTGCTGGTCGAGCAGCCGAACGGCGATTTCGCGCAGACGATCGCCCGGCAGCTTCTGTTTTCGCATTATCAGGAATTGCTGTTTACGGCGCTGACGGCCTCGAAGAACGCAACAATCGCAGCGATCGCGGCCAAGGCGGTGAAGGAAACCTCTTATCACGCCACGCTGGCGAGCGATTGGGTGATCCGATTGGGCGACGGCACCGACGAAAGCAAAGCGCGCATGGTCGCCGGCCTCGACTGGATGTGGCGCTTCGCAGACGAGTTATTCGCGATGGATGATGTTGATGCGGCTGCGCTAGAAGGGGGAGTAGGCGTCGATAAAGCTGGGCTGCGCCCTGCCTGGGACGCACGCATCGACGCAACGCTCGCGGAAGCGACGCTCGTCCGGCCTGCCCCGCGCCGCGCCACGACCGGCGGCCGCATCGGCCATCACTCCGAACATCTCGGCCATCTGCTGAGCGACATGCAATTCCTGCAGCGCGCCTATCCGGGCGCGACATGGTGAACGGCGTGGCCGCAATTACCGACACCGATCGCATTCGCGCGATCTTGGCGAACGTTCCCGACCCGGAGATCCCCGCCGTCTCCGTGCTCGATCTCGGTATCGTGCGCGAAATCCGCTCTGACACAGTGACGATCACACCGACTTACACCGGCTGCCCTGCAACGATCGCGATCGAACGATCGATCCGCGCCGCGCTTGACGCCAACGGCTTCGCCGATGTGGCAATCGAAACGGCGCTGTCGCCGCCCTGGTCCACGGATTGGATCAGCGATGAAGGCCGCGAAAAACTGCGCGCGTACGGCATCGCCCCGCCGCCCAAAGGCGCCTCCGCCGCAGCGCTCAAGAACCAAACCGCAGCCGAATGCCCGCGCTGCGGCTCGTCCAACACCGAAGAGCTTTCGCGCTTTGGCTCGACGCCGTGCAAGGCGCTTTGGCGCTGCAAGACGTGCGCGGAGCCGTTTGACCGGTTTAAGTGTCACTGATGGCGAGCACTGACTTTCACAGATTGCGCGTGGCTGAAGTAAAGCGCGAAACGCCCGACGCTGTGTCGGTGCGGTTCGAGTTGCCGGAAACGCTGCGGGAAACCTTCGCTTTCAGGGCCGGTCAGCACCTCACCTTCCGCCGTGAGTTTGATGGCGAGGAAGTGCGGCGCAACTACTCCGTTTGCGTATCGCCTAGCGAAGGCGTGCTGAAAATCGGCGTCAAGAAAATCGCCGGCGGCGTGTTTTCAGGCTGGGTGAATGACGAGCTGAAGGCCGGCGACGAACTCGAAGTGATGCCGCCGCACGGCTCTTTCTGCTGGAACTTCGATCCGGACGCACGGCGCGAGTATGTGGCGTTCGCCGGGGGCTCGGGCATCACGCCGATCCTCTCGCTGATGAAGACAGCGCTTGCGACAGAGCCGAACTCGCGCTTCACGCTCTTCTACGGCAACCGCAATTCTTTCGGCGTGATGTTCTTGGAAGAGATCGCCGGACTGAAGGATCGCTACATCGATCGCCTCTCCGTTTTTCATTTCCTCGAAGAGGAGGAAGAGGAAATCGAGCTCTTCAACGGCCGCCTCGACACCGCGAAGGTGCAGGAGGTTCTCACCACGCTGGTGAAGCCCCGCGACGTTGATGCCTTCTTCATCTGCGGCCCTGGCCCGATGATGGATGCGGTCGAGGAAGCGCTGCTCGCCAAGAACGTCGAGAAGCCTCGTATTCTGATCGAGCGCTTCACGACTGGCCCGCTTTCGGCAGCACAAGCTGCTGCCGCGCGTGCGCTGGAGGAGAAGGCGGCAGGCCTCAAGATGAGCGTGACGCTCAACGGCCGCCGCATGCAAGTCGCGTTCGATCCGGAGAAGCACTCCATTCTCGACAACGTCCGCGCCGCCGGCCTGCCCGCGCCGTTCGCTTGCAAAGGCGGCGTCTGCGCGACGTGCCGCGCCAAGGTCACGGCCGGCGAAGTCAGCATGAAGGTGAATTACGGCCTCTCCGAACAGGAGATCGCCGAAGGGTATGTGCTGACGTGCCAGGCCACGCCCCTCACAGAGGGCGTGGCGCTGACTTACGACGTCTAGCCGCCCGCGGCGCGCGTAATACCGCCGAGCGTCAAGTCCACGGCCATATCCGCAAGCGCCTCGGGATTCACCGCGCCCTTAGGATTGAACCAGGTGTGGGTCCAGTTGATCGTACCGAAAAACAGCATCGCCGCGGCGAGGCTGGCGCCCTCCCGCCTAGCCAAGCCCGGCTCGATCTCTAGAAGCAATTTGCGCACGCTCTCGATCAGGCCGCGCTGCACGTCAACGATCTCCCGGCGGCGCGCCTTCGGCACATAATCGAGATCATTCAGCAGCACCTTGTGACGATCGGCGGCCCCGACATAGAGAGCCATGAAGAGCTGCGTCAGGTCGCGAAGCTTCTGCTCCGGGCCATCGTTACCGGCCATCGCGTCGTTCGCCGCTGCCTCCAGCGCGCGGACGTGGCTGATCATGACGTCGTAGAGGATATCCTCTTTGGACTCGTAGTAATGGTAGATCAGGCTCTTCGAGGTCTTGCAGCGCTCTGCGATATCCGCAACCGAGGCGCCGTTGAAGCCGCGCGACGCAAACAGCGACGCCGCTGCCTCGACGATCGCTAACTTTCGTTCATCGTAGTCGGCTGCTTGTGTGCGCGCCATGCATCCCTCAAGGGCGAGTTTACAGGGCCGCCCCCAGGATGCGCTAGCTTAATCACATCGCCATGCGTACGGCTGCCTGACTGTCCCCCGCGGCAGAGGCCGGCACGAACAACGCGAATGCGCCGTGTGCTGCAAAATCTGTCAGAATTGGCGATAGCGCCAGCGTGCCTTCGATTTCGTCGCCCCGCTTGCCCAGCAGCGTCAGCTCCATGACGCGCGGCTGGCCCTCGCGAAGGACACATTCAATTGTTTCGGCGCACTCGCGCCGCTGCGCGGCCGTAACCAGATCGAGGAGGCGATGCCCGCCTAGATCCGCGCTGGTGAAGCCTGACCAAGAGGTAAACGCGTCGTCAACAGTTTCGACACGAGCGCGCGCATCGAGCTTGATCGCCGAAGCGCGGGTGTGAATACGAACGGCTTGCTGCAGGGCCTCGCCCTCTTCCATCGAGCGCCGAAGTACGTGGCTTTCGGTGACA
>CALBST010000437.1 GCA_937967425.1 uncultured Caulobacteraceae bacterium | reverse complement strand
TCGTCCTCGCGCAAGA
The DNA here is from genome assembly GCA_937967425.1 of uncultured Caulobacteraceae bacterium. Next base: position 10,010 of record CALBST010000437.1, on the reverse strand, counting down.
TTGCTTCATCATACGCCGCCCGCGCCGCCTCCGCGCGCCCAAGCCGCGCGCAAAGATCAGCCTTCAGCGCCCAATAGGGCTGATACTCGTTCATGATCGGGTGTAGCCGCGCCACCTCTTCCGCCGCAGCCAAACCCTTCTCCGGCCCATCGCGCCGCGCGATCGCCGCCGCCGCGTTCAACCGCGCCACCGGCGAACCCGTCAGTTCCGAAAGCGCACCATAGAGAAGCACGATCGCGTCCCAGTCCGCCTCGCCGCGCCAAGCCCGCGTGGCGTGCGCGGATTGGATTGCAGCTTCCAGCTGAAACCTCCCGGGCTTCTTCATCGCTGCGGCGGCGCTCAGCAGCGTCTCCGCTTCGCCGAGCAGCTCGCGCCGCCAAAGCCCGACATCCTGCTCATCCAGCGGCACAAAGCGTCCGTCCGCATCGCGCCGCGCCGGCCGCCGCGCTTCCAGGTGCAGCATCAATGAAAGCAGCCCCAGCGGCTCCGCCTCTTCGCGCACCTGCGACGCCAGCACCCGCGCCAGCCACACTGCCTCCTCCGCCAAGCCGCGCCGTTCCGGGTCCGCGCCCAGCGGATCGCTCCAGCCAGCACCATAGGCCGCATAGATTGCATCGAGCACGGCCGCGAAGCGCGCACCCCATTCCGCCGGCGCCGGCAAATCAAAGCCAATGCCGGCGTCGCGTATCTTCTTCTTCGCCCGCACCAGCCGCTGCCCCATCGCCGCCGGCTCAACCAGAAACGCCGCGCCAATGCGCTCCGCCGAAAAGCCGAGCACGACTTGCAGCATCAGCGGCGTGCGCACGCTTTCCTCGATCGCTGGGTGCGCGCACGCGAACATGAGGCCGAGGCGGCGATCAGGCGCATCGCCCGCCGCCGTTTCCGCCTCCAGCTCCTCGATGTTGAGCAGGAGCTGCGCTTCGCCTTCATTTGCCGTACGCTTGCGCCGCGAAGCATCGATCAGCTTGCGCTTCGCGGCGGCAAACAACCATGCTTCGGGATTGTCCGGCACGCCGCCGCGCGGCCATGCCGAAATCGCCGCCGCAAACGCATCGGCCAATGCATCTTCCGCCGCCGCGACATCGCGTGTGCGCGCGGCGAGCAGAGCCAGCAAGCGCCCATAGCTATCGCGCGCAACCCGCTCCGCCGCCGCCGCTGCGTTCATCGCATAACGACGGGACGAACCTCGATCCGCCCGTATTTCGCGCCGGGGCATTTCGCCGCCCACGTCAACGCGTCTTCGATGCTCTCGACATTGACCATGTAATAGCCGCCGAGCGTTTCCTTGGTTTCCGCGAACGGCCCGTCGACGACCTTCTGCTTGCCGCCGGAAAGGCTCAGCGTCTTCGCCGTCGCCACCGGATGCAGCTCATCACCGCCAACCAGCACGCCTGCCTTCGCCAACTCTTCGGTGTAGGCGAAATAGGCGCCCATTTCCGCCGAGAGCTGATCCGGCGTCAGCCGAGCCCACTCGGATTCGTCGCCATAAATGAGCAGCATATAGTTCGCCATCGCATCTCTCCTGATCACCGGGCTTCCACCCTCGCCTCAGTGACGCGCGGCGCCCGCCGATTTCGACATTCAAGCGGCCTTTTTCGGCGAGTCCTTCAGAAGCCCCAGCTTCACCATGCTTTCGGCTGTCGCAACAATGCACTCCTCGTTCGAGATCGGCTTGTAGCCGAGAAGCCTGCGCGCCTTTTCGTTGGTGGCGTTCTTGTGCTTGCCAAGTTCGGGCAGGATCTGCGCCACTGCCGCATCGCGCTTGGCCGCCATGCGCACCATGAAATCCGGCAACTGGAATGTCGGCACGCGCTTGGCCGCCGCGCCCATCCGCCGCTTCAAGATTTGCGCGATCTCCTTCATCGAGAGAAAATCGCCGGCGACCGCCAGAAAGCGCTCGCTCTTCGCCGCCGGATTGGTCATGCACTCGATGTGCATCCAGGCTACGTCACGGACGTCCACCGCGCCGAAATACAAGCGTGGCACCCCGGGCAGCGCCCCATCCATCAGACGCTGCACCAGCAGGATTGAGGTCGAATAGTCGGGCCCCAGCACCGGCCCAAACACGCCGACCGGATTGACCACCGAAAGCTCAAGCGATCCGCCCTCGTTGGCGATGAAATCCCACGCCGCCTTCTCCGCGATCGTCTTCGACTTCACATAGGCCCGCACGTCATCGCCGTTTGGGTCTGTCCAATTTTCTTCGGTGTAGGGCTTCTTTCCAACCTTCTGCCCATAGCCGATCGCCGCGAAGGATGAGGTCAGCACCACACGCTTTACACCCGCCTCTCGCGCCGCTTTCAGCACACGCAGCGCGCCGTCGCGCGCCGGAATGATCAGCTCGTCTTCATGTTTCGGCGCAGCGGGCGGGAACGGCGAAGCGACGTGCAGCACATAGGTGCAGCCGGAAACAGCATCCGCCCAGCCATCATCCTTCATTAGATCGGCCGTCGCGAAGCTGAGACTATCGCCGGCTTCAACGCCGCCTTCGCGCACCATTGCGCGCACTTCGCTTTCGCGCGAGAGCGAACGCACGGTCGTCCGCACGCGATAGCCCTTCTGCAGCAATTGCACGATGCAGTGCGCGCCGATGAAGCCCGAGCCGCCGGTGACTAAAACAAGTTCTCCGGCCATATGAGCCTCCGCCTTAAACGCGTGCGGGAACGACGCGCTCTACCAATTGATCGAACGCGTCCCAGAACTGGTTCCGGATCGCGTCGGTCTCCATCAGAATTTCGTGCTTGGCGCCTTCGATCGTGATGTGACGCGCATCGGTCAGTTCATGCGCCACCACGTCATGACTCGCATTGGCGACAAGTTGCTCTTCACCAGCCGTCGCGATCAGAACCGGAATGCGCACATGCGCAAACGCGCCCGGCGAATGAAACGCCTCGGTCGCGTCCGCCGCCGCCGCGACCCAACCGACAGTCGGTCCAGCCAGCGCCAAGCGCGGCTCCTCCGCGATCAAGCCTTGGCAGCGATCGTGCCGGGGCTTGTCATGCGTGACCGGGTTTTTCTTGAAGTTCTCGCGCTTCCATTTCTTCTCAACGCCAGGCGCGAACGTCCCGCCTAGGCCAAGCGACACCATAAAGCGCACGTACTTTTTGGCGAAATTCGACAATCCATTGATGCCGAACATCGGCGCCGAGAACGCCACCGCATCCAACTCGATCCGCCGCGTCATCAACGCACGCAGCATGATCGCTCCGCCCATCGAGTGCGCCAGTCCAATGTAGGGACGCGGCAAGCGATCAGCCAAAAGCTTGAGCGCCGTCGCCAAGTCGTTGACCGGATCATCGAAGCTAACGAAGTGGCCCTTCAGCGAGTTCTCGACTTCGCGGCCGGAAAGACCCTGCCCGCGCCAGTCGATGCAAAAGACGGCAAATCCGCGAGCTTGAAGCTCGCGGATCACCTCGAAATACTTTTCGATGAATTCAGTGCGTCCGGGCGCAAGAATGACAGATCCGCGCGGCTCGCCGCGGGTGGAAGGCGCGGTCATCACCCGCACCTTCACACCGCCGCGGCCCTCAAGCCAATGCTCTTCCGCCCCTTCGGGCGGTTCATTGCCAGGAACGCGGACGAACGCCACGTTTAGCCGCGTAGCTTCGCCATCACGCCTTGCAGCTGCATCGCGACGCCCATGTCGCCCTCAACGCGCAGCTTGCCTTGCATGAACGCCGCCGTCGGATCGAGCTTGCCGCCCGCCATGTCGACGAAGTCTTCGAGCTTCACTTTGATCGTGGTGTCGGCAGCGCCGTCATCGGCGGAAACCTTGCCGGCCGCGCCGTCGAGGAAGATCTTGCCGGCGTCGCCGAAGTCGAACTTCACCTTCTTGCCCGGCACGGTCACGTTGCCATCAGTGAAGCGCTTCAGGATTTCGTCGTACGTCATGGCTTTTTCCTCCGGACCTTAGCTGGCCTTCGGGGCCACCTTACACACCACCGCCGCCGCCGCCGCAAGAGTGACGGCAGCGTCAAGCTCGCTGACATACTGAATTTAGGGGTTTGGGTTGCTGGCGGGCGGCGACGCCGGCGCGCCACTGCTGGGCTTCCGGAATTTCAGCGTCATCCGGTCACTTTCTCCGATCGCCTGATAGGGCGAGGTGTCGAACGTCGGATCGTCGGGCTGCCCGAGCGGCGAGGTGCGCAGATCGGGCGGCAGCGTCCAGACATGAAACGGATGGTCGCGCGTGTCGCGCGCATTGGCGTTGAGATCGCTCGCGGCGACGAACTCGAAGCCTGCCTGCTGCGTCACCGTGCGTACGAACGCTTCCTGAACGTAACCCGTCAGCGCCGGTGAATCCTGCACGCCGGTGTTGCTTGCGCGATGTTGCTCGATGCCGAGCGCCCCGCCCGGCTTCAACGCGCGGAAGCTCAAGCCGAGCACGCGCTCGAACGTCCCCTCCGCCATCATCGTATGAACCGTGTTGGCAATGATGACGAGATCGACGCTGTTCGGCGCCGCCAACGCCGGTGCGTTCACCGAGACGCGTGTGATCTCGCCGAATAGATCAGGGTCATTCGTGAAGCGGGCTTCCCAGGCGGCGAGCACTTCGCGGCGCGCGGTTGAAGGGTCGCGCGGATCGAAGCTCGCCGAGATCAGCCGCCCGCCATTGGCGTTGAGGTACGGCGCGAGGATCGAGGTGTACCAACCGAGGCCCGGATAAATCTCCAGCACCGTCATGTCGCCTTGCAGGCCCCAGAAGAGGAGGGTCTGCAGCGGGTGACGCCATTCATCGCGCTCCGGATCAATGCGCCACGGCCCGGCAATGGCCCACGCCAGTGAGCCGTGCGGCGGCGCGTCGGCGCCGCTCGGCTCCGAGCGCCCGCAGGCGGCGAGACCCCACCCCAGTGCGGGGCCCAATCCAAGCGCGGCGGTGCGGCGGGTCAGCAGCATGGGCCTGAGCGCTAAGCCCGAAGACCTAAGATTGTCAAAACGCCGCGCCCGGAAACGGGGCTTGAACGTTGGGCAGGCCTCCCCATCTGCCCTGTTGTGCGGCGCCCAGCCGGGGCCGCACCGCTGGCCAGCCCGCCGCCTTCGGGGACGGAAAGCCGGCAAAGCAAGCTCCCGCCGGGGGCGCCTGACTGTCGCTTTAGGAGGACACTTAGATGGCTACCAACGAACTGAACCCGCTTTATCGCACGCTTGTCGGCTTTGACCGCATCGCGAGCCTGATGGACCAAGCTGCGCGCCTCGACGCTGCGCCTGGTTACCCGCCCTTCAACGTCGAACAGATCGGCGAAGACAATTTCCGCATTGAACTGGCCGTCGCCGGCTTCGGCGAAGACGACCTGAGCATTGAGTTCAAGCAAAACTCGCTCCTCGTCACTGGTCAGCGCAAGCCGTCTGAGCAGCGCAACTTCCTGCATCGCGGCATCGCTGAACGCAGCTTTGAGCGCCGCTTCGGCCTCGCTGACCACGTTCGCGTCGCCGGCGCCAAGCTGGAGAACGGCCTGCTGACGATCGATCTCGTCCGCGAGCTTCCTGAACTGCTGAAGCCGCGCAAAATCGAGATCAACTCTGCAACCGCGTCCAAGCCCAAGCCGAAAGTAGTGGACGCGGCTAACGACGAAACAGAAGCGGCTTAATCCCCCGCTTCCGCTCGCCGCGCGGCCATCCCCTCCCCCCGCACCGCGCGGCGAGCACCTCCCTGACATCCCCTGACCGGCCTGCGGCGCGCGTTCCCCCAGACGCGCGCCGTTTCGCAGGTCACGCCTTTTAGGCCGCCAGACCGCCGTTTTGTGCTAAGCCAATGCCACCATGGCTGAAGCTCCCCGCAAACTCGCGGCTATCGTATCCGTGGATATCGCCGGCTTCTCCGCGCTTGCGGAGCGTGACGCGAATGAAGCGCTCGCGCACGTCGCCCGCGTGCGCGCCCACGCCAGTAGCATTGTCGCCAAACACAATGGCCGCATCTTCAACACGGCCGGCGATGGGCTCATGCTCGAATTCGCTAGCGCCAGCGACGCAGTAAACGCCGCGATCGAGCTCTGCGAAACAGAGACACAAGCAAAACTCCGCTTCGGCGTTCATCTTGGCGAAGTTACCGAAACCGCCAACGGCGATCTGCTCGGCCATGGCGTCAACGTCGCCGCACGCCTGCAAGCCGAAGCCGCGCCCGGCACGATCCTGGTTTCGCAAATCATCTACACCAACGCCGATCCCGCGCTCGCCGCACGCCTACAACCGCGCGGCAAGATCAAGCTGGCAAAGATGCGCACGCTCACCAGCGTCTATGCACTTGATCCGACCGGAGCGCCGGTCAAAGCCCATGCGACGACGCCCACGCTCGCGGTGCTCGCCTTCGACACACCCGCGCGCGATCGCGCCACGCGCACGCTTGCTGATGGCGTATCGGAAGAAATACTCTACGCCGTCTCGCGCCTCTCCGGCCTCAAAGTCATCGGCTCGACCTCAAGCTTCGCCTTCCGCGGTCGCGACAAACCCCGCGCCGCTAAAGCGCTGAATGCCACCCACATCCTCGACGGCTCCGTGCGCCGCACCGACGATCGCGTCCGCGTTTCGGCCACGCTTGCCGAAACCGAGTCTGGTGTCGTCCTCTGGTCCGAACGCTACGACCGCGATCTGGGCGACACATTCGCGCTGCAAGAAGAAATCGCGGGCGAAGTCGCCAAGGCGCTCGAAGTCACGCTCGGTGAAGCAAGACGCGCCCGCGCGCCGACGCTCACCCCCGCGCTTTCAGATTCCTACTTCGAAGCCCGCGAACTTCTGCGCAGCGGCGCTATTCCGTGTATTCAGGCCGCCGCCGCCGCGCTCGACCGCATCGTCCGCGAAGCGCCCGACTTCGCCCGCGCCTGGGCCGCCCTCGCCGCCGCCAAACTCGAAACGCTGCGCTTGACCAGCACCGATCGCGCACGCCTCGTCGAGGATGCACGCGAAGCCGCCGAACGCGCGCTCGGCGCCGATCCAAGCATGGGCGAAGCATACGCCGTGCTTGCCGCGCTAGAGGGCGAGTTTTTCGGGCGCTGGCGCGAACGCGAAGCGCTGATCGAAAAGGCGCTCGCCGCAGAGCCGAACAGCCCGCACCTGCTTTTTCGCCACGGCCAGTTCCTTGTCTCAACCGGCCGTGTCGCCGAAGGCTACGCCCAACAGGCCCGCGCCTTCGAACGCGATCCCTTCGATCCGATGCTCGCCGCCTTCCACGGTTACAATGTCTGGTCCAAGCACTCGAAGGACGACGGCCGCACCATCCTGGAGGAAGCCGCCAAGCGCTATCCCGACAACGTTTTCGTCTGGTTCATGCGCCTCAACACGGCAGCACTCGATGGCAATTTCACGCTCGCGCAAGAGCTTCGCGAGGACGGCGCACGCCTTATTCCGGGCCTGAAGAACAGCGCCTCCTACAAAGCTGGCGAACGCATGCAACAGCTGATGATGCAGCCCTCGCCCGAAGCCTTCATGCAACTCGGCCACGATTTCGCGGCCATGGCCGAGGCTGAACCCGCCGCCGCGCTCGATCTCGCCGTCGCGCTCTCCGTGCTCGGCTTCACCGGACCCGCGCTCGCCATCTTCGGCGACGCACTCGACAACCCCGACGCTTGGCGCGCCGGCGCGCTCGAAACCACGCGCCCGCACATCGGCTACGAAACCGCGCTCCTGTTCATCGGCGAAACCGCGCAGCTGCGCATGAACCCGGAGTTTCCTCAGCTCTGCACGCGCCTCGGCCTATCTCGCTACTGGCGCGACACCGGCAATTGGCCCGATTGCGTGAACGAAGCGCCCTACGATTTCAAAGCGGCGTGCGGGGCCTAAGCTGTGTTTCAGAACCACCCGTCTTCCCCCGCCAGGGGGAGGTGTCATGTTGCGTCGCACATGACGGAGGGGTGAGCGCCATCTCCCGCAAGCACGAGCGCCATCCCCTCAGTCATCACGCGGGCGCGTGACGACAGCTCCCCCTAACGGGGCAGCACAAGCGCCGGAGACCTACTCCTCTTCGCCCTCTTCGCCATCTCCGTCGCCAGAGTCATCATCCTCGCCAGCGTCCTCGTCCGCACGCGCGCCCGCCAGCAGCGCATCAACGCCCACCGTGGCCAGCAACGCCGCCAGCGCTTCGTCCTCGACCGCCGCGCGTTTGCGCTTCAGTTCGCCGAACGCCTTCGCCGCGTAGCGCTGCGGCTTCTGCACGAATGTCGTGCCGCCGATATCGACGCTCACTCCGCTCGCATCATCAGCGACCGCGCGCGCATTCGCGTCCATCCAAAGCAGATAGGCGCCGGCGATTTCCGTGCGCAGCAGATCTTCGAGCTCGTCTTTCAGTTCATCGAACGAAGCAAAGCCGCCTTCCGCCTTCGGCGCATCCATGCGCGCCAGCCATTTCACGACGTTCGGCGCCTGCGCCCGCAGCAACGCGCCGGGGGTCGGATCAGAGTTTAACTGCGCCAGCTGCCCGGCCAAGCCGAAATCCGCCAGCGAAGGCCGCCCGCCAAACAGGTACGGCCGCTTGGCCAACAAGGCGTCGAGCAAACCAAGCAACCGCGTAAACGAACCTTCAATCAGCGGCGCTGTCTCGGGCGAAGAGCCGACATGATATAAGCGGCTGATCATTCGCGTGCGCACCTGCTCTTCGATGCCTTCCGGTTTCTCGGCGCCTTCGAAGATCATGTCGCTGATCCGCTTGGCCGCGCTCTCCTGATCTTCCGGATAGCTCCAGCGATAGTGGAACATCGCCTTGTTGAGCCACTCGTCGGCATAGTCCTCGATCAGAGCTGAAAGGAACGCCAGCGACGCCTCTTCCGGCACGATCGATGGCTCCGCGTTCTCGGCTTCGAGTCGCTCGATGATCGGTGTTGAATCCTGCAGCGCGTTCTCTTCCGCATCCACGAGCACCGGGATCAGCGGCAGCTTCGCATAGCGTTGGAACTCCTCTTGGGTCGCGTTCGAGCGCGCGCGCCATTCGAAGTCCAGGCCCTTGTAGCGGAGGTAGGAACGCACCTTCACCGAATATGGCGAAAGCTCCGCGCCATAGAGGCGGAACGGGGCGGTCATGGGCATTCTCCGGAAAAGCAAAATCGCCGTACGGTGAACCGCACGGCGATTGAAAACTCAAGTGTTAGAACCGCGTCAGACCGGTTTGATGTTCACCGCCGACGGCTTGTTCTTCCGCGGGTCGTTCTCAACATCGAAGCTGACGGCTTGGCCTTCCTTCAGGCCGGTAAGCCCGGAACGCTCAACAGCGCTGACGTGGACGAACACATCGGCCCCGCCCTCATCCGGCGCGATAAAGCCGAAACCTTTGGTCATGTTGAACCATTTCACCACGCCGGTAGCCATGGCTGCACTCCTCAAAAACTGCCGCGCTCGAGATAGACCCGCGGCTGGACTATGGGGGTGAGTAGCCAACGCGATGCGAGCCGCGCGGGTCGTGATCGTCCCGACCTATGTCCGCGCGCATAGTCCTTTCTGCTACCGCAGAGTCAAGCGAAAGCGAGTTCGCGCCCTCGCGCCACACACCCAACGTGTTACTGGTCGAGGCCGTAGCTCGCGAAAGTCGCCGTAATTTCAGGCTGAAGCCGCTCCGCCGCCGCCATATCGGCGCGCGCCTCGCGCACCCGCCCCAGACGCAAACCGGCAATTCCGCGCCCATAAAGCGTCCGCGCATCCGAGCGGCCGTTGAAGATCGCCGCATCGAAATCAGCCCAGGCTTCCCGGTTTTGGCCAGCGCGCAGATTGAGCACGCCGCGCGCCGAGAGCGCTGCGGTGTCGATTGAGTTGATCGCCAGAGCCTGGTTGCAGTCCTGGCGCGCTAGATCGAGTTCGATGTTCTGCGCGATTCGGATTTCGCAGCGCACGCGATAGCCGCCGGGCGTATCCGGAACGATGCTGATCACGCGCTCGGCGTCGGCCATGGCAAGATCATATTGACCCTGCGCGAGATAAACTTCGCTTCGCCGGTAATACGCGCCCGGGTGATCGCCACGCATGCGGATCACCTGATTGTAATCCGAGAGCGCGCGATCCCAATCCCGCAAGCCGCGATAGCGGTCGCCGCG
>CALBST010000436.1 GCA_937967425.1 uncultured Caulobacteraceae bacterium | reverse complement strand
CCAGTTTGGGCCGATAGATCGACCCAGTGAACGCGATTTGCGCCCGCCAGATACAGCGGGCGTTGGTCGCCCCTCTTGTGTGCAAGTTAGGTCTCTAATCGCGTGTCACCTGTCGCACGATCATGGCGACCAAGAACGCCATGAACAGGGTGTTGATGGAGAGAAATACAATCTGATAGAATTGTAGGATCAACGCCCACGGTCCAGTCGGCGGCTGTGTGAATTGACTGCTCAGCGACGCCATCAGCACAAGGCCAGGCTCCTGCAATAGCGTTTGCGCTTCCCTTAAAAACACGAGCGCGCCTTTTGTAAAATAGCCCGCTGCCGCCTCCACAACCACTTTGATTACGGTCGCGATCACCCAGAACCAAAAGAACGCCTTCGCCCACTCGCCGGGATCCGTGGCGATTCCAGCGATTAGACGTTTCACCCATTCCGTAATCGGCTGCCGACCCGACACACGCAGCCGAATCCGTCCCTTCTTCTTCAGGTGGCGCTGGTCGAGGACCGCTCGATCGGTGAGCCGACGGTCAGCAGGGGCATCACGTCGAACGCCAAAGAAAGAGGCCACGCCGCGGAAAGGAGCAAGCGCGCCTTCTTTCGCATCCCACAACAATCTACGGACGCCGAACCATTCTTGGTTTGTGAGGACCGCAGTGTTGGCTTCATTCGCCGCCTGGAACATGTCTGCCGAGCGAAACATTGTGCGCACGCCTGACCAAATCTTCGCCGCATAGTCACGTTCGCGATTGACCTCTTCGATTTTCCTGCTGCCGAAGAAGTTACGAAGCGAGAACTCAATGTCTTGCTCTTTGCTCAAGAGCTCAATGCGTGACGAGAGCCCAACACCTTGGGTCTCGATCTGAGTTTCGGCGAGATAAACTTGCTGCAAAGCCTCCATACTTGTCGATTTGCTCTTGCCCATCAGCACTTCGTAGGCCTCCAACGCCATGACAGCAGCGTAAACAGAGGCGTTGGGGTGGGCGGTGCCGCGAAAGATCCGGACGCGATCCAGCAAGCTCGATGCGACTTCCAAATTGACAGGCGGAGGTGCATGTCGACTTCCCGAACCGCTGACGATTTCTTGTAGATTCCAGCGTGCAAGCAAAGTGCGGTACGCAAGCGTGAAGATATCGCGCCGTGGCGGCAACGTGCCGCGCGCCGGCAGGAAAGCATCCTCGATACTATCGGTCACGAACAACACGCTCTTGATCGGCTTTTGCACGCCGACCAACACCATGCCTGGATCGTTCTGGTCGTGGGCGCGTAGGAAATTGGGGGCTCTCTTCTTTCTCCCCTTTCCTGCCACCGGATTCAGAAAGACGCCGAGCCGCCAGTTTTTCTCCAGCCGTCTGTAATCGGCCTTGGCCTCGATTTCGACTGGCGTTTTTACCGCAGAGAAAGACGAACAAACGCGCCACCACGCGTTGCTAATCCAAACGTTGATCGGCTCGGACTCATCATCCTTGCCGCACCGCCAGTCGTCTATGTTGCGAAGATCGACGCTTTGCTCGTTTGCCTGCAAGTCGACAAATCGGAGATCGTAGTCACGAATGACGAGTGCGGAGCCGCCGGCGGCGGGATCGGCCCACGCCACGTCCTCTCGCCAAACGCCATCACGAAAGAACTTGAAATTCGAGACCGTCCATACGCGCCGGCCGTGTCGGAACAGGCTGTAGGCGGCAAGGTAGGCGAAATCGGTCTCTTCCTCGGCGACCACAGCGGGATGACGAAGCCGTTCCAGCAAGGTGGCGATCGCCCGTTGTGTGGCGCCATGCTCGCGACCTGCCGCCCCAGGAGCGTTCGACGACTTCAGCAGCAGCATCTCATAAAGCAGCTGAGATTTGACGATCGTACGCAGACCGGTTGGATCAAACAACGGCAACGCACCAAGTGCGGGGGCGTGCAGCGCGCGCGGCAATGCCCCAGCAGCTGCCGCCCCCTCCAGTTCCGCCTCGGAAATGAAGTGCTGATTGACGACAAAGCTCGAAAATTGCCGAAGTACATCAGCTTGCATTGGCGGCCTCAAATGGTCACCGCGCGGCAAGACAGCCTCTAGGCTCGCAAGTTTGTTTCGTATCTCTTCGTCAAGAATGAAGACCTCGTCGGCGCTCCCGGCGTTGATGAAAATTGGCCAAACACCTGGATTGCGCAGAATTAGCGCCGTCGCCGCGCCGCGTTTGACTCGATCCTGTTCAAGCCGATCGGGCCCCTCGATGTGCTGCGCTCTCACATTGAAGAGTGAAATGGGGCTGAACCGGAAATCCGCTAGCGTGCACTTGTCCATCACGACGATGACACCGTCGCGGATATTATCGAACCTCATGCGGTTTAGGCGATCGAAGAATGCAGCGTCGCCCGCCAACTCGCTCCAATCCTCAACGACGATGTCGGTCTTCGACGCACACGCCTCTAACAGGCTGAAGATTCTTTTTGCTCTATCCACCTGCACGTCGTCAGAGAGCGCGCGGCTCCAATAGATGATCTTACGCATGCTTTCTTCGCACCCCCGCACGCCGACGGCCCTTCAACAGCGGTTCGATCTGCCGCCAGAATTCTCCAGGTTGGAAGATTGCGTTCTTGCTGATCAACCCCACGCCAACACCGCGCACCCAAGCGCCGATCGTAGTCGACCCGGCCTCTCCCGTCACCACATCGTCCGGACCGTGCGTCGTCAAGAGCGCGATGGGCACCTGCGGATACATCTCCCGCAACCCGACAATTATCTCCATTCCGAGCGTGCGCTTCTCTCCGAACATCAGATCGACCAAGAAAAGGTCAGGCTTTGGCGTGCGCTTCGCGAACGCCAAAGCCTCTTCCGCAAGGAAAAAACCCGTGAAGGAATCGAACGCGTCGCTAAAATGCCATTGAGCTCGGATGTCGCCGACGTCACGGAGAAAGTTATCTCGGTTGTAGCCTTGGGCGGCCTGGGCGTCGGCAGCAAATTCATCGTCGATCAAAACGATGCTCAAGTTAGGCGCCGCGGCCTTTTCGGGCTTGCTCTTACGCTCTGGTTTCGGCGCACTGTTGACGGCGCGGGGCTTCGCTCTCGCGCGCGCCTTTTTAGTGGCTTTCTTCTTAGGCGACGGCTTTTGCGCCATGCCGAACCTTCATGGCGCCGCCGAGCAGATCCGCCACTTTCTGCAAGCCCGCGAGCTTAGCTTCGGCGCCGGAGGCCGTTGCAACCGCCGCGCTTGCGGCCACAAAGGCGTCAACGCGCTCAACAGCATCCGCAGGCGGGGCCGCCTTCGCCTCTTGGATCACGAGCGCCGCTGCTTCCACGACAGCCTGATCCCAGGACTCGCGCTCCAATTTGGCTTCCCGTGGCGGCGTCCACCAGGGATCAGCGAGATACATCGCGGCTCGCACCAGCGGATCGGGGTTCAGCGCCACCAGAGCTTGTTGCGAGAGCACTTCGCATTCCCTGGCGAGCACGTTCCATGCGGCTAACGCCTGGGTTTTCTCCTGTTCGGTCGCGTGCGCGGACCGAAGGACACCGATGATACGCTGGGTCAGCGTCGTGTGATGCATCAGGTGACGCCGCAGCGAATAGGGAAAGACCTCCGCGCCAACTTCGCCATCGAGCGTGAGAAACCGGCGCTGCGCACCGGCCTCGCCATCGAAGTCGCGCTTACGGGTGCGAGCTATCGTCTTTGCTTTTGTCGCGCCCAGCTTGCGCGCGGCCAAGAAGATCATGGCCTCGCTGGCGAGAAACTCAATCCGCCGGCGTTTGGCCGTGTTAGCCCCGTCGAAGTACGTCCAAAGCTTCGGCGCGTCGACGACATTGAGAGGCGTCTCACGCGTTTGGGCAAAGGTCACGAAGCCAGCCAGAGTACGGAGGAATCGCACAACCGCATCTTCTTCCTCGCGGCCGCGCATCGCCAATCCATCGGGCATCACAAACACATGGTCGAGGGCGTCGGCGCCGTACCTCCCGCGCGCGTCACGTAGGAATACTTGATACGAGGCGGGGTCGCTCGACACCGCCAACATCGCAACTTTCCCACGGCGTGCGGCGGCCCAGGCTAGCCATTTGTGGAACCGATCCTCTCCGCCCGGGTGTAGGACGACAACCGTGCTGTCCGGCACATCAAAGTTCGCGATGTCAGCCTCGCCGACTTCGCGCCATTTCTTGGGAGGATCGATTAGATCGCCAGGCGAGCCTTCCACATATGCCACCAGCACGACGTCTACAGCAGGCACGCTTCCCTCCCCGAGTTACTTCATCGCGCTGAACTTGTCCTCTGGCGACTTACGCCTGAAGCGGAACTCAAACATGTTCTTTTCAGGATCGCAGCGCAACATTGCGATTGTGGTGTCGAGCCGGCCGCCCGACGGCACGTCAATGTAGGTTCGCATCCAATGTTCCGAGGCGCCCACTTGCGCAAAGAAGGGCTCATCTTCGCCTTCCGCAGCTGCAACTTGATACGTCTCGCTCAGGCCCAACGCTTTGCCAAGACTGTATGATGTCTCCTCACGCCCGCCCTTATTCCAATTATCTCGCCATTCTCGGTGAGCCATCTGGGAGGCGGAGCTCTCACCAGGCAACGGAGCTTCCTTGGCGGCGACCTTCTCCAATAGGTCGGCGAGATTTTTGCCGGCCCTTGCCGCGGCCTCGGCACGGGTAGTTGCGCCGCGCGCCGAGAGAACATCATGTTGCCAGAGGCGAACGATGAGGTGTTCGGGGCCGAGGTAGAAGTTCGGTTGATCGATTGCGTCTTTTTCCTCGTCCCGGTCATCTTCTTCGCCAGAAACGTCTATCGCCACATTAATCAAGCCGCCCACGATTTCAGGCTCAACGCCAAAGAGCTTAAGCGTGTCACGCATTCGGTCGTCGTGCAGACCGCGATCGATATTGTTTGCAAAATGGATCAGCCCCTCAACCATCGTCTGACTGACAAACTCGAACCGCTTGTCGTTCTTATCTTCCACCCGCAAGAATGATCGATTGCCCAGCAAGAAGAGCAACTGGCTGAAGAAGAACTCCGACTTGGTGCCGCTCGCCCGGAAAAGGTCCTTCGCCTTGGCGTTCCATCGCTTCATCACCTTGAAAGCGTCTTGAACGTCCAGTTCTTTGACACGACGCATCGACTGGAAGACGCCCTGGCGGCGCACAATCATGCGCTCCATGCGCGCCTGCACCTCGTCGTCGTCCAAATTTTGGATCGACGCGTTCCACAGATCCGAGAGCGACATCCTAGAATTGTCACGCAGGTGAGCCGGCGGCTCGAGCCGAGTGTAGGCCCACAGCGCGGCGGCCAAATGATCGTGCGTCCAAGAATTATGGTTGCCGCGTACATCCACACTTACGCCCGGCAACGGGAAGGGTTCGCCCGTCTTGAAGAGTGGAACAATGTCGTTGAGCCACAGGATGAACCGCGAAACATCCGGGTTCTCCTGCATGCTAGCTTCCATGTCGTTTGCCAACGCGGTCAACGTGGTGATCTGATCTTGGACGCTCCTCGCTTTCGAACGGAGGCTCTCACGCGCACGCTGCGCGGCAATAGCGACCTTATTGGCGCGCGCGCCTTCCTCTTTGGCTAATTGCTCCTTCTTACTCGCCTCGTCATCCATGTAATAAGCACAGAAGCGCAGCAACAATAACTGGATGTTCCGTGCAAGATCGGAGTCTCGTTGCACATCCTTGGGATGCTCGTAGACCAAGAACATGTGGGCAGTGATGCCTTCGCGCTCACCACTCGCGGAGAAGTTCTTATCGATGCCTTCCATGAAGTGAAGGATGGGCTCTTTTTCGATGTGGAAGCCAAAAGCCTTTTCGACAACGTTCTCGATAAACTTCTCGTCGCTTCCGAGCTTGCCATCCCTCGCAATCACTTCGAACGCTGAGTCAACCTCCGACACGTAGACTTCGGCGTCGAAATCTACCTCGTCATCTCGGGTGCCGCCGGCGGCGTCCTTCGCTGCAAAACGCGGATCGCGGGTGATGTGTCCGTCGAGGTCGATTGAAGAACCTTCATCAAGCATGTACTGCCGAAGAAGGTCACGATATTTCGGACCGTACTTGCCGTCTTCATCCACCGGCATCGCGGCCCGCATTTCTGGATCCTTCGGCAAACGCACGGCAAAGCAATGCTGGAGCGTGAGTTTCTTTCCAGCCCTCCCCACCCTGGCTCGCGTCTCCTGGGTCGCGGAGCCATCGGGAACGGACACTTCCGCTTCGCCGCTGGCGTCCTTGCTCCGCTTGTACAGAGACAGTTCTATGAACTTGATGCGCGCATCCCAGAAAAAAGGTTCCTCGGTAATGGCTCGCATCCGGTCTTCGATTGGATGACGCGACCCCTGCCGGACAGCAGCGAGATCCGCGCAGATGACCATGGCGTCCCACGCGCGAAGTGCGGTTCGGATGCGCGCGGCTAGACTTCGCCTCTGCTCTTCAGACGGCGCGTTCAGGAGTTCCGTCGCGAACGCTTTGTACGCCGTTGACAACTCGCCGGGCGAGGCGCCGCTGAGCGCGGTTTGGATGTCGTAAGATTCCGTGCGCCCAAGCTTGCGAGCTGGGTTCAACACCGTCTCGATGACGTTGCCAACCGTCTCGATACGGGTCGCGTTGCGACGCCCCTCAGCACCGGCGGCATCTCGCGAATCTGGCTTGGCGCCTTTGGCTCCCCTTGGACGCCCCGGCTTCTGGCGCCGAGGCGGCGCATCGAGCAGATCAACTTCTTCCGGGCCCTCGTCGCCGCCAACGCCGCTCGTATCGTCCGCCACGCCCCCCCCTTTCGCTGCACTGGCGCACCGCAGCTTGCGCGCCTTCAACGCAGCGTCACATTAGCCACACTCCTCAATTTTGACCGGAATTAAATCCCACACACCCACAGGGCGCAAGCCGGAGCATGGCACGACTTGACGGGTGGGCTGGATGCTGGTGTGTCAGAAGGTGGCGGTGATGCGGAGGGGCCCTTTTTGTTCGAGTTGAACGAACTCGTCAGCGGCTATGCGGGCCGGCCGGTGATCCGGACCCAGCACCTCGAACTCGCTCCCGGCGAAGTGCTCGCAATGGTGGGACGCTCGGGTGCGGGCAAAAGCACGTTGCTGGCGACCTTGTCCGGGTCCCTGCCGCCAATCAGCGGCACAGTACGATTCCAGGGCAAGGAGGTCGACACGCCGTGGCTCGGCCAAAATGTGGCGCGCACGCTTCAGAGCTTTCCGCTGCTTCACTGGCGCACGGTGCGCGGCAATCTTGAACTAGCAGCGCAGATCCGCGGCGCCCAAAACATCGACGCGCTCGCCATTCTGAAGCGTTTTTCCGCCGATGGTTTCGCCGACAAGTTTCCGCCCAATATCTCAGGGGGTCAACGAGCACGAGCGAGCCTCGCCCAGGCCGCCGTGACGCGTCCCAAATTACTGTTGCTGGACGAACCGCTGACTGGCCTGGACCCAATCGTCAAGCGTAGTGTCGCCGAGGCGCTCTTCACGTTCGCGCGCGAGGAAAACGCCGCCGTCATGTTCGTGACCCACGATCTGCTGGACGCACTTAGATATTGCGGACGCGTGGCCGCTGTTTCCTCGGCCGGCCCTGTCGCCGTGATCTCCGAGATCGTGCACTCGGATACACCGGATGCCGAGGCGCGCGTCCTAAATGTGTTGTCCGACTCCGACAAGGCCAAGGCGAACGCATGACGGTCACTACTCTTCCCGATCCCGCCCTGGCTCGGGTGGAAACGCCGAACAACAAAGGTGCGCGTCCCATCATTGTCGCGCTCCGCTACTCGGTGTCCCTCGCCATTCTCTATGTTCTTTGGTGGGCCGCGGTCCACATCGGCGGCGCGCCGCCTGGTTTGCTTCCAGCACCTGAGCGCGTGCTCCACTCTCTGGTGACAGAGTGGAGCCTCTACTATTCGGACTTTGCGTACGCGACACTGAGCAAGGCGGTAATTGGCGGAACGATTGGCATCGTCGGCGGACTCATCGTCGGCCTTACACTCGGCTACTCGCAGGCGGCGCGAGCAGTGCTAGAGCCCTATCTCACCATCTTCCAGAGCTTTCCGCGCGAAGCGCTGTATCCCATTTTTGTCGTGGCATTGGGCGTCGGCGATCGACCGCAGATCACCAACGCGGCGCTACTGTCATTCTTTCCGGTAGCGGTGACGACGCTAAACGCGATCAGCGACACACGGAAAGATTACGTCGATCTGGTCCGTTCTTGGGGGGCGACACGCTATCAGGAATTTGTCTACTGCCGCCTGCCATACATCGTTCCGACGTTGGTCGGCGCGTTCAAGCTCGCTGTCCCGTTCGCCCTCATTGGCGCGGTGCTCGCAGAAATGTTAGGCGGCGGTACGCGTTCCGGCCTCGGCAATCTCATCGCCAGCGCCCAAGCGGGGCAAAATGCGACATCGACCTATTGCGCCATCTTGATCTTGGCGGCATTGGGCGTCGGACTGGTTGCGGCCATTCAGGCAATAGAATACTTGGCGCTTCGGAGATATCGACATGGCTAGATCCTTACTGGCGCGGTTAGGCGCCGTCACCGCAGCTGCCGTGGCGACCTTGGCGCTGGGCGGCTGCCCGCAACAGCCCAACAACGGATTGGAAGAAGTGCCCTTCCTAATCGATTGGGATCCTGAGCCTACATATCTCGGCATCTACTACGCGAAGTCCTCCGGCATTTTCGAGCGCGCAGGTTTTGACGTTAACATCGTGCCGCTGCGCGGTGCGAATGCGGTGATCCAAGCAGTGGCCGCCGGCCAAAATCCGATCGGAACTGCTTCGGGCGGCGCAACTGTTATCGGCGTCGCCAACGGCAATGCCACACAATCCTTGGCGGTGATCTTCCCGAGGATTTCAACTGTAGTTTATGGACCAGTCGGCAACAACATTTCGCGTCCACAGGATCTCTATGGCCGGCGCGTAGGCATCTACCCGACTTCGATCACGAAAAATGAGTTCGACGCGTTTATGCGCGCAAACAACCTCGACCGCTCACGAATCACCATCGTCGATGCCGTGGGTTCGGACCTCGAGTTCATGGAGCAGCGGCAGGCCGATGCGGTTTTGAACTACGCGGAAATGAGCCCGGCGCGCCTTGCGATCAACCCCACTGCACGGCGCGTGAACGGCCGTACCTCGTTCGAGTTACCGCTCGCGGATTACGGCGTGAATGGTTACGGTCTCAATATCGTCGCCTCGCCGCGCGCCATGCAGGAACGGCCGGACCGCATGCGGGCGCTCTCCGCTGCCGCCGTGCAAGGCTACACCGAGGGTTGCGCCAACCGCGAAGCGGCGGTGAATGCGTTCTTGCAGGAAGTGCATCGCACGCCGGAGCGCATGGAAGCGGAGCGGCCCTACGTCACTGCGAGCTGGGATCGCGTATGCGAAATGATCGGCGACACAGCCGGTCAACAAGACGCCGAAGGTTGGCAGACGACGATCGACACTTATGCCGGCCTCGGCCTGTTGCCGCGCGCGGTCACGCCGCAAGAAGTCCTAGGCGAGTAAACGTTTGGCGCGCGCGAGCACGGGCGTCGCGGCGCCGCGACTGAGCGACCGCACGGTTTTCGTCGGTGGACCATTTTCGGCGGCGTTGAAGTTCAATAATGCCGGAGAAATTATCGGTTTCGACGAAACGTTGCGCGCGAAATTCGAGCGCGTTTACGCCTTCCTGCGCACTCAGGGAGCGGGAATTCTCTCGTCTCACTTGGCGGAGGCTTTCGGCGCGGACGTTCACGAGACGACTCTGGTGCAACGGGACAACGCATGGCTGCGCGCGTGCGATCTTTACCTCGCTGTGCTGCCGTTCGGAGCCAGCGAACCATACCGTACCGACGGCACTTTTGTAGAGATCGGCATGGCGATCGGCCTGAGTCGCCCCTGCTTGCTGCTGATCGAGCAACCTCGCGCACAATCGTGGTCCTATTACGTGCGCAATCTCGGCGCTGAAGAGTTGGTAAGCATCGTCGAGTATGAGGTTGGCAAAGCGATGTGGCTCTCCGAAGCGCTTGCGCTGCTAAAACGCGCAGGACGCGAGATCGATCACGCCGCACACATCGAAGACCCGTACACACTGAACAGTCTCGTCAACGGTGGTGTTGCCGGACACACCGTGCGGACGCAGGGCTTGGTTTTGCGTGTGCCTGCCGGCGCTCTCTCGCCGCGCTACGATCAAAGCCTTCGTGCACTCTGCAGTGCTGTGGTCGCGCCCGGGACGCATGCGCTCCGAGCGCTCGCAATCGGGGGAGGCGCTGGCGAGCTGGCGATCTCCCTCCTTTCCGGACCAGACACCAGTCTCACTGTCTACGAACCCGATGGGACGACGCGCGCTGGACTCGAAGCGAACCTGCGCACCCATGGCCTCACCTCACGCGTTACGATCCTCGACGAATCGGCTGCGAAAGGCCCATTCGATTTGGTGGCGATGCACCTGCCACCGCTTACCCCAAGCGGCGCGGGCCCGTTTGCGAAACGTCGATCACAGCTACTTGACGCGGCTAGGCAGCTTTTGCCCCTCGCCTCAAAGGACGCTCAGGTTTACCTGGGCGTGACTTCTTTTAACCAGACGTCGGACGTATTCGACGTAACATCGGGCGTGGGTATGGTGTTTGAGCATCTCCGTCCCTCGGACCGAGAACCGGGCGAAGCGCCGGTAGGTCTGTGGAAAGGATCAATGTCGACATCTAAGCATAATGAAGAAGCATAAGCGCCACATCTGGATCATCGACGACGTCTACGGCGCAGACGACGCCGATGGCGCATTCCATCAACGTGCATTCCGCGCACGTTTCGGCCGCGATGGCGTTGATTTCCACTTCTTCTCCGGCCGCGATGACTTTCTTGGCCGGTACGCGGTTAGCGCGCTCCAGGGCTATTTCGCGCGAACAGAAACGCCGCGCCCTGACCTCATCTTACTCGACGTCAATTTCGGGGCGCTGCCACTCGGCTACGAGATGCTCGATTGGCTGACGGAAACACACCGGACGATTCCAATCGTTATGCTGACGTCGCTTGAACGCAACACCAACTTAGGCCATGCGCTTGATCGCGGCGCCGTCGACTTCATTCACAAGAACGGCCAGCGCGCAGAAGATTTCTGGGGCGTCGTAGAGCGCTACCTAACGCCGACACCAGCCACGTGGCTTGTCGGCCATCATGGTCAATTCTTGCAGGCGCTCTTCCTGGTCCAGCGCTTCGCGTACGGCGATCGCCGGCGGTTATTGCTGCAAGGCGTAGAGGACGCCGAGAAGAACGCTATTGTCCAATACGTAAGCCGTCTCCGCACCTCCGATTTCACGACGATCGACGCACGTAATGCGAAAGACGCGCCGGATGTGAGTGACGCTGATCTGCTCGTAATTACAGACGCCGACGCTGCCGATCTGTCCGAACAAGCTGCGCTTGCCAACCTCCTGCGCACCCTTAGCGCCCAAACACGCGTCATCGTAACGACGACCGACTATCTCGCGGCGCGTGTCAAGCAAGGATTATGTGACCCTGAGTTCTACGATTTAGTGTCCGAGGAGGTCGCGCACTTGCCCAGCTTGCGCGAACGCCTCAGCGATGTGCCACTCTTGCTTCGTCGCGCCATTATTGCCGCCGGCGACAAATCCCCGCCACCACCGCGCGTGCCAGATCAGGTTGTAGCTCGCGTGATGGCCTCTCCCGCCGCAGCGGAACTCTCCGACCTCGACTCCGTTGCTGCAGCGGTTCTCAGGCACGCGGGCAATGTCGCGGCCCTTGAGCGCGAGTTGGATATTCTCCTCGGGGCCCCACAACCTGAGACGCACGCTGATGTTGCTCTGCGAGAGGATACGCGCGAACAAATCTCCGACGTCGAGCGATTTCTAGAACGCGTCGCCTCGCACAAGAGCGCATACACGGTAGAGCATGACGGTGCGGAGCTCATTGTGTTTCCGAACGTGTTCTCACCACGCTACAGTCACTCCAGCGACTTTCTCATCCAGATGCTTCCGGTCAAACAGGGTGATCGGGTTGTTGATATAGGTTGCGGCACAGGGGTTTTGGGAATCGCTGCCCTACGCCGCGGCGCCGAGCACGCAACATTCGTGGACGTCAATCCGGATGCCGTCGCCAACACCCAAACCAATCTCGACCGTCTAGGGTTCGCGGCGCGCGGGCGCATCGTGCTTTCGGATGTCTATGAAAATGTGGACGGCAAATTCGACCTGATTGTCTCGAATCCACCGTTCTGGAACAAGCCAGCCAAGACGATGCTGGAACGGTCGTGCTTTGACGAGAATTACGCGTTTCTTCGCAAGCTAATTGAAGGCGCTGCCGAGAAAGCGAGACCCGGGGCTCGATTGGCGATCGTGATGTCAAACCAGAGCGATACGGCGCTCGTGCAGCGTCTGCTCGCTAAATTCGGCTGGGTCGTGCGCGACCACCGCATGGCGCCCGCACGGACCGGACGTGGCGGAAATAACCATGTGCGCGTTGCGTGGATTTGCGATCGGGATCCCGAAACCTAGCCCACGACTTCGCCACATCGCCATCAAATGCCTCGCGCCTCAGCGGGGCATTGCTGAGCCGACACTCGTGGGGACACACACCCGAGGAGAACCACGCTGATGCCGCCAAGAAGAGCGCTTCGCGACAGCGTTTGCATCATGTCCATCGTTTGTCATCTCTAGCGCGCGCAGTCGCATTCAATCGGCTGCTGACGATCGCCAGTTGAACCAAAACCGCATGACCGCCGCACTCGGTTGAGATTGAGACGCCGATCTTCGCGCCCTATCCTCCAAATTGGTGACGCCGCCAGCTCTAGACATAAGTAAATTCGCGTTCGCCGATGCTCGCTCCGCGCGTCAGCCAGGGACAGGTGGTGCAATGGACGAACTGGAAGACCTGCTGAACCAATGGTCGGCGCTCGCCGCCCCGGCGGCAGACGAAGCAGCGGCATTCTCGATCACGCTCCCCGACGGCGGGCGGACCATCAGCGCCCGGTTGTCACCGCTCAAGAAGCGCTTTCGCTTCCTCGTCCAGCCAGCCTTCATGACGCCGAAGCTGTGCGCCGAAACAGGCAACAGGTTTTGGATATTGGTGTTTCCGGAGCTGACTGCACGAGACACGGAACCACTCGCCTTCCAGACCGCCCGGGTGCTGCGCCGCCTTTTTGGGGCGGACTCGGCGCGGCCGGTCTTGATCGATTCACTTGTGGGCGAGGCCTACATAAGCAGCGGCGAGCTAGCCTTCTCCGGCAACTGCGAAAGCGATAATGGCGGCCCCGCCAAGCACGGCTGGGCGCTCGTTGGTCACGGCATGCTCCACGCCTGGGATAAAACCAAGGGCGCGGGCGTCACCGTCGCCTCGATCGACACCGGCTATAGCGACCATCGCGAACTCGCCGGCGCGATTGAAATGGATGGTCAACTCAATCTGCTGGAGACCGACGCGCCCAGCGACGCGCGCGATCGGTTCTCGGTCGGGTGGCTCAGACACCCTGGACACGGCACGTTGGTGGCGAGCGTTGTCGCCAGCCGAGGCACGGTGAGCCAAGACGGCGCCACCGACGACGACGACAAGCGCGTAACCGGCGCGGCTCCGGAAGCGCGCGTCCTGCCCATTCGCGTCACTCGCTCCGTCATCGACACACGCCAGAAGCACTTGCCGGCTGCGATCGAGCATGCCGTCAACCGGGGCTGCGATGTCATCGTCTTTGCGCTCGGCGGCCTCACGCCCATCGAGCCGGTCGAAGCTGCGATGCGCTATGCTGTAGCGAACGGTGTGGTGATCGTTTGCGCTGCCGGCAATTGCATAGGCTCCGTCGTCTTCCCGGCACAATTCGCAAAGCAAGGTCTGGCCGCCGCGATCGCCGCTGTCGATTTCCAGTACAATCCCTGGGAAAAAACCTCGAAGGGCTCAGCTGTGACAGTGAGCGCGTTCGGTGAAGCCGTCTGGGGCGCTCGGAAACGCAAGGAGGACGAGTCCGACGAAGGTGTTGAAGCGCAACAAGGAACGACGCTCGCCGCCTCCCTCACCGCCGGCGCCGCCGCTTTGTGGGTCGCGGCAAAGCGCGGGAGAGCGAGATTAAAGGCCATCGCGGATCGAAACGGCGTAAGCGTTCAAACGCTCTTTAACGAGGCGCTTCGTGCAACGGCTCATCGGCCGTCTGGTTGGCCGAACACAGGCATGGGCGCGGGCGTTCTGAATGCCGGCGCCTTGGTGAATACGCGCGTGCGTGAGATCAGCAATCGGTTGCTGCCACAAACAAAAGTCGCAATCACCCACGTCACCCCATTGCGGCGTCTGCTTGCTGACGCGGTCGCAGAGATCAACCCCATGGCTGCGTTCGAGGCGGCAAGCCTCGACGAAGATCTTGCGGCAGAGGCGCTTTGGCGCTTCCACGTTTCGCGTGCGCGCGAGCGCGCAGCGGCAATGTCAAAGCAAAGCCGCGAGCCACTGGCGACAACGCCGGCTCTGGCTTCAGCGTTGTCGTCCCGTCCACGCCTCGAAGCGCTGCTGACGTGAAGCTTGTTTCGTTCCTGCCGGGCAAGTGATACAACATCTTGGGGAGGACACGGACGAATTGCGCGGCGCCTCATCATCGCGGCGCGAACGAGCCTGCCGGGGCCAAAACCTCGATTGCCGCTTCGCACGCAGACCCACTTCCGCCCCAGCGCTGGACGATGGAATGGATTCCGGGACGGGCAACCACGTCAATGAAAGCTAAGGCTCAACTTCCTGAGCAGTGCATCGTCACCATGCTTCACTACGACATGGTTGGCTCGACTCGCCACATTGCCGATTGCGCGCCAGACGAAGCACGCGACCTGCTGCGCTCTTGGCTCGCGCCCGCCAAGGCGGCAGTCACTAACGCCGGCGGTTTTGTCGTCGATCCCGAGGGTGACGGTGGTCTTGCCGTATTCGGCTGGCCGATCGCCTATGAAGACCACGCCGACCGCGCTTGCATGGCCGCCTGGGACCTGCACCAACTTTCGGCGAACGCAAAAGCCAATGGCCGCTCGACGCCGGTGCAGTTCCGCGTCGGCGTTCATTCAGGACTGGTGTTCTTTTGGCGAGAGGCCGGACGGGCTCGCGTTTCCGGCGTCCCTGTCCATCTGGCGGCTGCGCTACAGAAGGCGGCGGCGCCAGGCAGCGTCATCATCAGCAGCAAGACACACGGACTGTGCCGCAACCAGCTCGTCATCTCGCCACAGCCGCGCCCGCCCGCACTTGATAAGATCGACATCGACCTGTTGCGGCTTGAGGCGCGTCCCCATCGCTCCAACGATGCCGGATTCTCCCGCCGTTACTTGGACCCGATCATCGGTCGCGGCAAGGAATTGGACTTGCTCCGTCTTCATCTGCCCGGCGGCGCCCGGCAAGGCGCGGTTGCGGTGATCGGCGATCCGGGCATTGGCAAGAGCCGCCTCGCTGCCGCGCTCCTCGACGAGGCGCAGGCCGCGGGCGCACGCGCTTATTCATTCTTCGGAGACCAGCAGGATTCGGCGACGCCGTTCGCGGCGGCGCGCGCGCTGCTCTTGGAAGCTTTGCAGGCGCGCGCGCCGCCAAGCCATGATCAACTGGCCGCTGCATTGTCGGCGGCGGGGATGGATCGTGAGGCGATCGACTTTATCGCTCCGGTCATCATGAGCCGGGGCAAAAACGACAAGCGCCCCGATCCCGCACAAACTCCAACAGCTTTAGCCCGCGCCCTCGCCTCCGCCTTCATTGCGCTCACCAGTTCGGCGCCGTCAGTGACGTTTGTCGAAGACCTTCACCTCCTCGATGCCGAGAGCCGAGAATTTCTGAAGTTTCTGGCGCGTCAGGAGGGAACGCCAATAGCGCTTTTGATGACAGGGCGCCCAGAAGCGACAACAGACGCCCACGACATTGCCCATACAGTCGTCAAGCTGCCCAGCCTGCCTGACGAAGACATGAGCGTGTTGGCGGCGCAACTTTGGCGTGGCGAGCCGCTCGCGGCTGACGCCATGCGGGAGTTGCTGAGACGCGCCGATGGACTCCCGTTCGCGTTGGAACAGATCGTCTCCTCGCTTGATCCGGAGGAAACACCCGCTTTCGATCGCCTGCCAATCGGGGTTGAATCGCTTATCCACGCGCGCGTCAACCGGCTGAGCCCAGCCTTGCGCCAGATGGTGCAGACATTGAGCGTGCTCGGCGAAGAGACAAGCTTCGACGTCGCAAGCGACACGCTTGCACTTGACGAAGCGAGCGTACGCGCTGGCTTGCGCGAACTTGAGGCCTTGGCGTTTCTCCACGTCGGGGCCCCGCATTCAATACGATTCCGCCACGCGCTGCTTGCAGAGGCTTGCAGGACCATGCTGCCGCGCCGGCGCAGCAAGACCTTGCATGCGGCAGCCATTAAGGCGATCGAAAATCGCCACCCCGGCGACCCGGCGCAGCTCGGCCGCCTTGCGCATCACGCCACCGGCGCCGGCGACGATCTGCTGGCGCTCGATTATTACTGGCGCGCCGGCCTCGACGCGCGCAGACAATCCGCCCGCCAATCGATGAAGCTTATTTTCGATCAGGCGATCAAAGCCACTGCCCGGGTTGGAGCGGCGGCGGATGATAAGTTTGCAGACTTCGTGCTGCTTGCCTTCGAGTCGATGCATCAGATCGGCGAATTCAAACCTTTGGCGCCGATGCTGGAGCGGACGGTTTCGCTGACGCGCGCCGCCGGTCAACGCGAGAAGGTTTGCATCGCGCTTGCCCACCTCGGCATGGCCCATTGGCTCGACGCGCGCTATGCTGGCGGCGTGGCGTACGCCGAAGAGGCGCTTACCATCGCCAAGGAGCTCGGCCGCCTACCTCTCATCTACTACGCCCAGACAACACTCGCCGCGCTGACCCACGTGCTCGGAAACGTTGATCGCTCGGTCGAGCTGATGAGCGAGTTGTGCCGCATCTTCGATGGCAAAGATCGCGCCATGCGGCTGGGCGGCGTGGAAGTCCCCGGCGTCCTTTCGCGAGGTTTCTTGGCTGAGTTTCTCGTCGACATTGGCAGGTACCGCGAGGCCGTCGCATCCGCACTCGAGGCTCTCGCCATCGCTCAGGAAGCCCGCGAACCGTTCTCGGAAGTCATGGCTCGGATCACGCTCGGTGAAGCCTACCTCCATGACAGCGACAATGAGCGCGCGGTTGAATGTCTGCTTCCTGCAAAATACCAGTTTGAACATTTCGGCTTATGGGCGTCTGAACCCACCGTCTGCGGACACCTCGCC
This sequence comes from uncultured Caulobacteraceae bacterium, assembly GCA_937967425.1. Next base: position 9,534 of record CALBST010000436.1, on the reverse strand, counting down.
GCCGCGTTGGCGCGCTCGGGCCGCGGCGAGGACGCCTTGGCGATGACCCAGAAGATTTTCGACCTCAATCGCATCGCAACCCCGCGCGCGATGCACGCCCTATGGCTCGGACACACCGAAGCCGTGCGCGCGGCCGTAGGACCCGCTGCGGCGTTAGAGGCGGCGGCAAACGCTATCGATTTCGCCCGAGAGCGCCAAGCCGTCGGCAGCCTCGTTCAGATGCTAGGCATCCGCATCCGCATCGCCAGCGAGATCGACCCAAACGATCCGATGATCGCCTTCGACCGTGAGGAGCAAGCCGTGCTGTGCGAACGCTTCGGCATCGTCGCCTGGGAGCCAGGCCTGGCCTCGCGCTAGAAACGCGCAAACTTGGCGGGCAGCCCAATCATGGTTCGCAGGATCGTGACGGGCGCGCCGCCGGCGCCGGCGACGCGGCGCAAACCGGGAAAACGCGCCGCGGCGTGAATGAACTTCGTCAACGCAAACATCGCCAATCGATCGCGGCCAAAACACTCTCGATCACCGCGCACCGATCCAAACATCATGTAGTCGTCGAGCGCGCGCTTCGGTTGACCCAAACTTTCTCCAAGCGAAAACTTCTGCGGATCAGGAAAAACAGAGGGGTCCAGGTTCGCCGCAATCACCAACCCACCAATCCAGCTGCCCTTATCGATCGTCGTTTGGTCGATCTGCACATCCTCTTTCGCATAACGCTGCAAGAGAGGAAGGCTGGGGCTCAAACGATTCAGCTCATAGATGAAGCGTTTGACGCCTTCGCCAGCCGGCAGCACGCTCGTGGGGATGCCCTCGAGAAACGGCACGACGTAACTTAGATTGATCCGGTTCGCCAACGCGGCCGACACCAATGAACCAAACGTCGCCGGGATCACAGCAAGCGCCGAAGGCACGAGTTCGGCGAGCAACAGGCGGACGATCCGATAGTACTCGGCCTTGGAAAATTGCTTCCCAGCGAAGCTCTCGCCCTCGATCGCACGGAACGCCTCCACGAGTGTTCGCGGTTTCCTTTTGGGCTTCGCCTGTTCCTTCATCAGCAAATGGTCAAGGTAGCGCGTCAGCTCCGATGCCGCGTCCATGGCGAGGACCTTCAACTCCTCTTGATTGCGCAGATTGCCAATGAGGTCGCTGAACATCAGGACCGACCACACTTGCAATGTCGCAAGCTTGGCATTCTTAGGGGCCCTGCCACTCAGCATCGCGAGCCAATCTGGATGCAACTCGCTGATATGCCGCCGCCCGAACGGCAACGCCACGGCGAGTTCGGTCAGCCAGTCCGGCCCGGGCACGCCGTAAATGTCTGCAACCAGTCGATAGATCGGATCGACGGCGAGATCGTGCACCAGATCGATGACGCCAATCTGCTTGGTGCGCGCGATCGCTTTGCTGATCGCATCATCCAGAACCTCGCCGAACGCCTTGTAAGGACTGAGGAGGGTCCAGGCTCTCTCCAGCACTGCCTTCATTGGCTCGCGCAGTTCCGGATCGCCAGTTTCGGTGCTGATAAGAATGCGCGCGCCCGACATCATCCGCTCGCTGCTGTCGCGGTAGTGACGCACGCCGACACCACTCAGTTCGCCCGATAGCAGCTTCTTCACTTGAGCGTGCCGGCCGACAAAAACGATTGGTTTGCCCGTCGCCTCGTCTTCCAGCTGATCATTCGAACCTATGATCGGCTTGAAGGCGTGTTTGTAAGGACCCTCAACAAGCGTCTTCTCGATCAATTTGCGGATGCTGTCGGGAGAAAACACATCCTCGGTCTTGGCGCTGTTGTGACCGAGTTCGTCGGAGACCGGGATATCGGAATCAGTCACCTCTGCGTTCGCGATCGCCTTCAAGCCTGCTATGCCCGGCGCATAAAAATAATCGCCACCCCGCGTATGAACGAAACGGGGAATGTGGTTCAGCGGCGTCGCGCTGTCGGGCGGGAAGAATGTGTCTGCCGCCAGGCCGGCATTGGCGCCGGTGATCGGACATTTGCCGAGGCCTGCTTGCCCCAGAAACTCGCCGCCATTGATCCAACGGCTCTGCATCAACTCGAATTGCACATCGATCCTGGCGTTGGCGGCGACAAACAACATGCCGCGCTCTTTGCCGTCCGCCAGCGCACCGTCGGGAAGCAGCGCGCCGCCATAGGCCATGCCGCGCCGCAAGATACGATGCCGTTTGGCTTCGTTCTTGCCGCCGATATCGCGCGGATTGGTGCGCCGCACGTGGGCCCCGAGCGGACAATAGCGCCCCTGGGGATCTTCCTCGGCGTAGCGAAAATTATTGAGATCGAACTCCTCGCCCTCACCGATTTCGATCGGCTTCTTCGGGGCTCGCACCATCGAGACGCCGTTCCGCCACCGCCCGACCATTTGCGCCGCCAACCGATCCTGCTCTTGCTTCGAGCCCGGACGAGCCGCCGCAAGAAAGTCGCGGAAGCCGGCGACGTCCTGCTGCAACTTGCGAAACACGATATATGTCCCGCCCGCGCGCAACGCCGCGTGAAACGGCGCGCTCTGCACGCAACCATCCTCGTCTTCGGCCCCAAGAAAGATCTCTCCCGGTGCGACCGGGATCCAGCTGCCATTGCCTGCCGGTGTTCCTGAGCCGGGCAGTTCCATCATCGGCTGGCTGATGCCATCGCGAAAACCAAAATGCTCATGGCGGTGAGGCAACGGCACGATCGAACCGCCGGGACCAAGCTCGTAGGGGTCTTGGCCCAGTTCGATGTGCAAGACTTCAAGCCCGATTGCACGAAACACCATCGCCACGGCTCTGCGCAGCGCCTGGCCTTCTGCTCCGGCCTCATTGAACACACGAATTTGGTCGCGCAAATCCTCCCAGTCCTCGTGGGTTGCACCCTCGACGGCAAAGCCGCCGACCAGCACGCCGTGAATCGCGCTCTGCCCGAGTTCTCCGTCCCAGTGCGAGGGCGAACTCTTGCCAACATCTCCAAGGCGCGCCGCGCGCGCGGCCATGCCTTCCTTGAATACATCTGGAAACGAGTTGAGGACCCTTGCGCCAACGCCGACCGCCCTTAGCCCGCTATATGTGAAGGCGATCTCAATCGGTGAGCGATCGCCCGCCGCCGGCGCGACATCAGATTCCGCTGCTGAGGAGCGTGCGACCGCTACATTTTGCATCGCACGAATGATCCCGCGAACGATTTCGTAAGCGCAGATGGACGCCAAACCCTCCTTCAGCCGGCTCAAGCCATGATCGGGCGAACCGTCATCGATGAGGGCGCTAATCTTAGACAAGACGTCTACCGACAGCTGCTGATTGAGCAGCGGAGCTCCGCCGCCAGTTTGCAGCGACATCAAAGATGCGCCTGCGGCGGCATCCGCCGCGCTCAACCTTGCAGCAAGCGCCGCAAGATCAGCGCCGATCTTTTCATGACCATCGCCCGTTACAGCTTTGAGCCAATGCCGAAAAAGCTTAGCCGGAGGCTCAGGTCCTACGAGCGGCGCGCCTTGTTCGGGATCGGATTGAAGCGGCGCCCAGAGCGAGGGATTGACGAGTTCTATATTTATTTGAGCCGCGTGGAAGGCTGCGTGCTCGGCCTCTTGCGCAAGCATGCGATCAAGACCAGCCGATGAGTCGGTCTCGCTCAACACGCGAAAGAACAGGAACAGCGACCAATCGCGCCGCTTCTTCAGCGCGCTGCCTTGACGGCCAACGCGCACAAAATGCGACTGAATGAGGTTCTCGGCCGGAATCTTCTCAGTCATGTGTCCGCTTCCCCTCGAGAGTGGGATATGTGCCCCCGCTCGCAGGGAAACCGTCGGCGAACTGCTCGTTCCTACGAATAAACTCTTTCAAGGCGGCGTTGGTGTCTCCGATCGCCACGCCCTGCGGGGTCAGCACGCTCGCCACAAAAGCATCGAACCGCGTCTTGAAGAGCTCAAGCATGCGAAGGCGGACAACCGATAGATGGCCGTAGGAGGCATGAAAGACCGCCGTCGGCAATTGGTAGCGGCGAAACCAATTCCATAGCCCCTCGGAATCGCGCGCGGCGCCATCGGCTGGATAATCCTCACAATTGCCGAAGATCCCGTCGAGCTGGTCGCCAATCGACGCGGCGAGCTCGCGGCTATAAACGCGTGCCTCACCGTCGAAGACCACAGCGGTGAGCAGCCATGTGTGCTGCTCCACAGCGTCCGCCACACCTTGCGGCGTTGATTTTTTTGACTTCGATTTAGCCGCTGCAACGTTTTGCTCACGACCTAATTGTTCGGGCCGGATGAGCGCCCACCGTGCGAAGTGAATTGTCGGTATTGTCGTCAACGGAGTCGGGAGGCCCGCTTCGGCTCGGCTCGCGAGCAGAGTGAGCGTGTCCTCCACCCGCTGCAGATAGGTGCGCCGCTCGCCGGGAATGCGTCCGAGCTTGATCGGCGAGAGCAGCAAAAACTCCGAAACGCCATTCACGAAGAGCGAGCGCGCCCAGGCACTTTCATTCATCTTAACGCCCCTGCTGAACAGCTACGATCCAATATTCGAACAAATCGGCAAGCAAGAACAGAACATCCCCGTCTCGCGAGGCCGAGCGCCAAGCACGCCGGAAGCACGCCAGAAGAGCGCATCTCTCAGGCTTCGCTTCGGGCCGGCGCGGCGCAAAACGGCGTTGCCCGGCTCAGCCGGACGGCCGCTTCGACTTGGCTTGAAACGCCAAGCCGGGCAAGCATCCGCTTGGTTTGGCTGCGGACGGTTTCCCGCGAGACTCCACGGCGAGCCGCCACCTCGCTGATGCGCCGGCCGGATATCAAACCCTCAGCGATGATAAGTTCACACTCGGTGAGCTCAAACATCGCCCGCCAAATGTCGCCATTCGGCGCCGGCGCCTCATCGGGATCGATCACCATCAGCAAACAAAGACCGGGCGCGCCGCTTTTGCGATCCGCTGTGGTGACCCGCAAGACGTAGGATTCAGCGCCGCCCACGCGGCCTGCTTTGACGGTCGCCTCGTTCAGCCGGCCGGCAAGCACGTCCATGACAGCGGCCGCTAACATGGTTTGGTCGCCACGATCCCGGAGAACCAATTTGCCGCCCACCGCGCTGAGGCCGTCGCGCCGGGCAAGCAGCAGACGCCAGGATTGGTTGTGCGCCATAATGTTCATTCCCGCGTCGACAGTCACCAGACCAATGCGCAGCTGGTCGCACGCCTGCGTCATCAGCGAGTTTGTTATCCGCATGGCGTCGAGAGTGGACCTTATCGCCACCGCGCTCGCCGCCGACACGGCGAGCGTCCGCAAAGCCTGGCGCGCGATCGGCTCGCTCGACAGGGCAAAGAGCGTGACGCGACTGCCGGCTTTCCCGCCGTGCGCCCCTGTCCAGGTGAGCAAGCCCAGCCCCGGCGCCTGACGTTCCCGCACGCCGGCGCCGTCGCTGTGCGCAAGATCGCGACAGAGACGGACAAAATCCGCTGACGACGCTGGCGTTGGCTCGACCTCCATCCCGCCCGCTTGGGCGTCCCAAGCGAGCAGAACCGCCTTCGCACCCAAACAACGTGCGGACGCCTCAAGCGGTTTACGCCAACCTTCGGTGTCGATTGCGGCTTGCAGCCAAACTTCGGCCGGCGAAATGAGGTGGCGTCCCATGAGATCCTCCTTGGCCGGACTGTGCAAAAGCCGGAAGCTTTCGCCATGTGAAATATCGCACCGAGGCAAGCTGGTTTGCGGGTGACGCCAGGACGGAAAACGGAGAAAACCGAGGCGCGCTGATGGAGCAACCCCGATGGAAAACGCGCGCGATCAGCTGCGCAAAGTGCAGATTCTGGCGACATTGACCGATGCCGACCTCGATAAGCTCGCGGCGCGGCTGACCTGGCGGCGCGTAGCCTCTCGCGAGGAGGTCGTGGCGCACCTTGATACGGGAGGCCAAGTTTATTTCGCGGTCGAGGGCGCTTTCAACGCGACGTTGGAATCCGCGGTGGGGCGCAAGGTGACGATCCGCCAATTACAAGCCGGCAGCCACTTCGGCGAAATCGCCGCCCTCAGCAACACGCCCCGCTCTCTCGCGATCACCGCCGAGACCGATGGTCTCCTCGCCGAATGCCCGGCTGAGGCGCTCATTGAGCTGATGCTTGGCAACGGAGCTTTCGCCACAGCCATCGCCAGACATTTGTCGCTTACGGTTGTTTCACTGACCGACCGCGTTTTCGAGTTGGCGGCGCTCGAGGTTCGCTTCCGCATCTACGCGGAGTTGCTGCGGCTCGCCGCCCATGGCGAGCAAACAACGGAAGGCGTCCTGGTGAAAAACGCGCCCACACATGACACGATTGCGGCGACGACCGGCACCCAACGTGAAGCGGTCACTCGGGAAATGCGGTTCTTGGCCAATTCTGGCGTCCTCAAGCAAAACAAACGGGAACTGCTGATCCTCGACATCGGGCGCCTGCGCAACCAATTGCATCAGCGAGCCGGCGCCACGACATCAGAGGCGATAGATTGGCGGGTATAAGAACGCGACATCACCCAAATGCGGGTAGCGCCAACTCTCGAGCTGTGAGCAGCTGAACCCCGGGGCTGCGGGTAGTGCGGCGGCGACATCCCTAAACTTGCGCCGCCGCACTGTATCCGCCAGCGTCCTCCCCAGGACGCCCCTCCACTCCCGCAGCTCCACATTCCCCGCAGGTGCGAAAACACACCTTCCTGAATAACCCGAATGGGGGTCACGCGCCGCATGCAATGGCGCGAGATTTTTGCCTGTGCATCGCAAACGACGCCGCACGGGAGGAGAGTGGAAATGACGCCCCGTTCTCAATCACGCCGTTCTTCACGGCTTTCGCGCTTATTGCTGGGCGTAGCGCCCGCCCTGTTGCTGGCCGCAGCCATGCCCGCGGAGGCGCGCGGCGTCGGGGGTGATTTCCGCACCTGCCAGCGCCAAGACGCCCGCCACATCCAACGCGCCATCACTGCATGCGGCAACGTCGTCGAAAATGACCGCGCCACAGTCGCGCAAGTGCAAGGCGCGCTGATCGCGCGCGCCAACATGCTTATCCGCCGCAACGATCTGAACGCCGCCGCAGCCGACCTCGAACAAGCTCAGCGCATGGGCGCAGACGATCCGGCGAGCCTCCTCGCTCTCGGTCGCGTTCGCGCGCGCCTCAACGATCCAGACGGCGCGCTCGACGCATTCCAAGACGCCTCCGCCAACGCGACCAGCCAGGATGTCGCCGCAAACTTTGAAGCCCAGATGGCGACCGGCGCCATCCAACTTGAACGGCGTCAGTGGGCCCAAGCCATCGCAACCTATTCCCGCGCACGCGAGATAACTTCGAACGACAGCCGCAAGGCGCGCGCTCTCGTCGGTCTTGGTCATGCCTATCTGGGCGCGGGCGATGTCCGGGAAGCGATCGACAAATATGAAGAAGCCGTGCGGCTCAATCCGAACTCGATCGACGCGCTGCTTGCGCTGGCCGACACACATAGCTCACTCGTCTTGACCAACCGGCAAGCCTTTGCCGATGCCGAGATCTACTACACCGAGGCGCTTACAAGCATTGGCGCTGACGCCGCGGGGGTTACGCAGCGCCGGTTGCTGGCGCGCGCCTATGCCGGGCGCGGCGATCTCTACCTTCAGCGCTATTTGCGGGCGCACGCGGACGATACCCGCCGCAGCCAAGACCTCGCCGCAGCCGCCCGCGACTTCGAAGACGCAGTCGAGGCCGACAGCCAGAATGTCGATGCGCTGGCCGGCCGCGCCAAAGTCTATGAACAAACCGCGGCAACCCGAATGCGCGCGATAGCCGACCTTGACCGCGCCATCCGCATCGCGGCTGACGACGGCGAACTCTACCGCGCGCGCGGTGATCTCTACGCCTTGCTTGGAGATCGCGAGCGCGCCATGCGCGACTATGACGAAGCCCTAAGGCACGGCGGCGATCAATATCGCAGCTATTTCCAACGCGGCATGATCTACATCAGCGCGGGCGACTTCGTCCGGGCAGATCAAAGCTTCGCCCAAGCCGCAGCCATCGCCCGCCACGGCCCCCTGCCTTCCGGAATGGACCCCAACACTGCACTGGCTGAAGCGCTCTTCATGCGCAGCCGCGCCCAATGGAATCTGATCGACGCCCCCGGCCACGTCGCCGAAATCGTGGCGCGCAACGCGCGTAACCTCGCCGACGAAGCGGCCGCGCATCGGCCGCAGCAAGCCCGCTATGAGGCTGGCCGATGCCTCACCCGTCTTGTCGCCGGCGGCGAATGGGGCGTCGCTGAAACCGCATGCCGCGAAGCCATCCGCCTCGCGCGCGAAACCAGCGACGCCAACCAGTTGAGCGACGCCTATGGCGCGATGGGCATGTTGCAACTCCGTTGGGCGCTCGCTGGCGCTCCAAACGGCGCAGTCGAGGCGACACACCTTCAATACGCGGTCGACGCGTTCAATGACGCCGCCAATCAGAACCCTTCGAGCGCCGCGCTTTATCGCTATGGCCAAGCCGTCGCGCTGCAGTGCCTCGGCCGCCAGATCGAAGGCGCCAGGCTGATGCAGGAGGCGCTGCGAGCCGATCGCTCTGTTGAAGCGCGTTTCCTCGCACACCGCATTCGTCACTGCCAAGCTTAGCGGAGGACGTCATGGCAAGGCTATTTCAAAACGCCGACCCTGCTGGCGAAAAGAACTGGATCTTCGTCGCCGTTCCGGTGCTGGACGTAGAGGTCTCGCTCATCGCCGCGCCCGGTCACGTAGAGCTCGTGCGCGGCCCCAAGCGCGACGACGCCATTCGCGTGATTGTCGAACGATGCGGGGCGGTGTTCGCCGAAGAAATCGGCGGGCGCGTCGAACACGTGCGCCACAACAACTTCAATCAGCACGGCATGACCGTCCACATGGTCATCACCGCCCGCGAATCGGAAGAACTCGATGACATTGTGGAGCGCGACCTCGGCGCCCTCGAACGTGCATTGGAAGCCAACCTTCAAACTCTCTTTGGATGGGAGCAAGCAGCCGTGTCAGTCCAGATCGATCCGAACCCAGCTCAAGAAGTGCGGCGGGGACGCCGCGCCCAACCACGCTCCGGCGCAGCAGACGATATCAACGTTTGGCAACCGGGCGGAGGCAGCAACGCCATCGCCCCTGTCATCGTCACCGTGCCCGCGCCAGGCGCCCAGAACATCGGGCCGCCGGGAGCTCCGCCACCCTATCCGCCAGTCAAGCAGAACTCCGCAGCCGTCGCCGGCTTGCTCGGCGCGCTCGTCGCGATCGGCGTCGCCATTATGGTCGGCCTCATCGTCGGCCCGCTCGCCGAGCGGATCGACTGGCTTCAGCAGCAGCGCAGCGACATCATCCGCGAACACGAAAACCAAACGCGGCTGCAGAACCAACAGATCCAATCGCTGCGCAGAGAAAACGGCCGGCTACACGATACGGTGTCGCGCCTTGCCTCGCGCCGCGGGCAGCCTGCCATGCGCTCGGATCAGCCGAGCCGCACATTGCAGGACACCGATTCACTCAGCCCACTTGCGACGCCGCCGGCGCCGACGCCAACCGGCGCCGGGACTCCCTGACTACCCCTAGACGAAGTCCTCCCCC
>CALBST010000435.1 GCA_937967425.1 uncultured Caulobacteraceae bacterium | reverse complement strand
GAAACTTCACCCAGATCGTCGGCGACGTTTTCTCCTGATACTCCACCTCAGCTTCCGCGAGCGACGTCCGCTCCACCGGGCTCCACATCACCGGCTTCCTGCCGCGATAGACCAGCCCCGTCCGCACCACGCGCAGAAACTCGCGCGCGATCGCCGCTTCGGCTTCGAAGCTCATCGTCGTGTAGTATTTGTCCCAATCGGCCTCGATGCCTAAGCGCCGAAACTCATCGCGCTGCAGCGGGATCCATTTGTCGGCGTATTCGCGGCACGCTTTGCGAAACTCGACGGCCGGCACTTCCGACTTCTTCCGCCCTTGCTTGCGGAAGTCTTCCTCCACCTTCCACTCGATCGGCAGGCCGTGGCAGTCCCAGCCCGGCACATAATCGCAATCGAAACCGGCCATCTGCTTCGTGCGCACGACGAAGTCTTTCAGGATTTTGTTTTCCGCATGCCCGATATGGATCGGCCCGTTCGCATACGGAGGCCCATCGTGAAACACGACCTTCGGGCGATCCGCCGCTTCTTTGCGCAGTAGATGGTAAAGCCCGATCTCAGCCCAATGCTTCACACGCTCGGGCTCCTTCTTCGGCAGCCCCGCGCGCAGCGGAAACGGATCGCCCGGAAGGTCGGGCAGAAAAACGGTCTCGCGGTAATCGCGACCTTGAGGCGCATCGGCCATGAGGTCAGTTCTCCAGTGAAGCGAATGTGATGTAGCCGTTCCCGGTCCCGCGGAGCACCGATTTTTCGGGCTCAACGTGGGCCGGGCCTCAAATTCGAGAGGCTTCTATGGGGGAACGGCGGTTCACGGTCACGTGTTGGGCTGTATCACCCCGCCCCGCGGAACGCCACATGCATTGCCGAGGGCGCTCCAGAGGTCTAAATGCCCCGCCTTCCGATGAAACTTGCGCGCCAGACAATGACGACCGCTCACGACTTCAACTTCCACAAGCTCGACGAGGCAGGCGAGATTAACCTCGCTGACTACGCCGGCAAGGCGGTGTTGATCGTAAATGTGGCAAGCGCGTGCGGCTTCACCTCGCAATACCGCGATCTCGAAGCGCTCTACGAAGCGAAAGCCGATAAAGGCCTCGTCATCATCGGCGTGCCCTGCAACGACTTTGGTCATCAGGAGCCGGGCGAAGCCAAAGAGATCCGCGAGTTCTGCGATACGACCTACCACGTCACCTTCCCGATGACGGAAAAGGTAGAAATCACCTCGCGAGAACGCCGTCATCCGTTTTACCAGTGGGTCGCGGACGAGCTCGGCGAGAGCGCGCTGCCGCGCTGGAACTTTCACAAGTATCTGATCGGCAAGGACGGCACGCTCGTCGGCGCCTATGGCTCGAAAACCGCCCCGCTCGCGCCCGACATGCTGGAAGCCATCAAGGGCGCGATCTGCGCCGATCAGTGAGCCATCGCGGCTTCATCGAGCTTCGGCGGCGGGCCGCCCAAGCCAACCCGAGGCCGCGGCCGCAGCAACAGCATCGCAAACGCTGACAAGCTGATCACCACTGCCAGCATCAAGAACTGATCGTTGAAGGTCATCACCAACGCTTCGCGATCCAAGAGCGCCGCGTAGCGCATCAACGCCTGCCGCTCCGGATCGATCGCGCCCGCTTGCTCAAGATACGCCTGCGCGCCGGCAATCATGCCGGCGACGTGCGGGTTCTGCGGATCGGCGGCGGCGTAAAGTTCCTGGCGGTGCAGCGCGAACGAATGCGCCTGCACCGTCGCCAACGCCGCGATGCCGAACGCGCCGCCGAGATTGCGCATGGTGTTGAAGAGGCCGGCGCCCGAGTGGACCATTTGCGGCGGCAAGGATTGCAGCGCCGGCTGCATCACCGAGTTGAACGTCATCATCAACCCGAGCCCGCGCAACACCTGCGGCCAAGCCAACTCCCAGAAGCCTGCCTCCGCCGTCAGATGCGCCTGCAGCCAGCACGAGAGGCCCACAAGCAAGAAGCCTAAAATACCCAGCGGACGCGTGTCGGGCAGGGTGCGGCCAAAACGGCCGATTATGGGCGCGAACAAAAACATCACCGCGCCCTGCACGAACATCGTGTGCCCGATCTGCAGCGCGCTATAGCCCCGCACCGAACTGAGGAAGAGCGGCGTCAGGAAAACTGACGTGAACAGGCCAAGCCCGAGAATGAAGCCAAGCCCCGCGCCGACGGCGAACGTCGGCGACGTAAACGGTTTGAGATCCACAATAGGCGTTTCGACCTTGAAGGCGCGATAAAAGAAAAGCGCGGCGCCTGCAGCCGAAACCAGAGCCCACATCGTGACTTCGCTCGACGCGAACCACTCGTTCCCCGGGCCTTCCTCAAGCGTGTATTCCGCCGCGCCCAAGAACATGGCGAGACCGAGCAAGCCGATAAGATCGATCTTCTTCAAGAGATTGAAGTGCGGCTTATCGAGCGACGCCATCGTGTTCCAGATCACGATTGTGATCAGAATGCCCGGCACGACGTTGACCCAAAACAGCGCCCGCCACCCCAGCGTCTCCGCCACCATGCCGCCGATTGTCGGTCCAAGCGATGGCGCCAGCGTAATGACCATGCCCATCATCGCGCCGGTCATTGGCTGTAGACGTTGGGGAAACGCGAGATAGAGCGTCGCCATCACCGTCGGGATCATCGCAGCGCCGGAGAAGCCTTGCAGCGCGCGGAATACGATCAGCGAGTTGATGTCCCAGGCGAAGGCGCAGAGCAAACTCGTGAACGAAAACGCCAGCGCCGAGATGCAGAACAGCAAACGCGTACCGAGCGCGCGGCCAAGGAAGCCGGACAGCGGAATTCCGATCACTTCCGCGATCAGGTAGGAGGTCTGCACCCAGCTGATTTCATCGCGGCTGGCGCTGACGCCCGCTTGGATCGAGCCCAGCGCGCTGGCGACGATCTGAATATCGAGGATCGCCATGAACTGGCCGACGACCATGGCGATGAAGCCGATCCAGATATGGATCGGCGGTGTATCGTCCGGTTTAGCGGCCGCTTGAGCGGCGTCGCTCATCCGCGTGTGTCCACCGTGACGGTCGCCGAGAGCCCCGGCCTAAGCAGGTCCAGCCCCTCCTGCCCCGGGTCGAGACGAATGCGCACCGGCACGCGCTGCACGATCTTGGTGAAGTTGCCGGTCGCGGTATCGGTCGGAATGATCGAGAACTCGCTGCCGCTCGCCGGCGCGATCGAATCCACGACGCCGCGAAGGCGCAAGCTGTGCGCGACATCGGCGCGGATCGTTACCGGTTGTCCCGCGCGGAAATTCTCAATCTGCGTCTCTTTGAAGTTCGCGACGACATAAACCGATTGCAGCGGCACCACCGACATCAGAGGCGCCCCGACGCGCACCAGCTGACCAAGCTGCACTTGGCGATCGCCGACCACGCCATCGATCGGCGCGCGAATAGTCGTGCGCTGCAAGTCCAGTTCAGCCTGCGCCAGTTGCGCCCGCGCGGCTTCAACGCTGGCCTCAGCGGCGGCAGCGCCGCCGCCAGCTTGCCGCGCCTGAATCTCAAGTTGCTGCATGCGCGCCGGCGAAAGCAAGCCGCGCTCCGCCAGCGGCCGGTAGCGCGCGACATCGGCGGACGCGAGCGCGCGCCCAGCTTGTTGCGAAGCTCGCGCGCCCTCTGCTTCGGCAAGCGCCGCCCGCGCTGCCGCCAGGCGGGCCTGATAATCGGTAGGATCGATTTCGACGAGAACGTCGCCCGCGTGCACGCTTTGATTCTCAGCAGCCGGAATGGCACGAACGTAGCCCTCTACTTGCGGCGAGATCAGCGAGATGTCGGCGCGGACATAGGCGTTGTCCGTCGTCACCATGTGGCGGCCGACAAAGAACCAATTACCACCCCATACGGCGAGCGCCACAAACGCGGCAACGCCGCCGGCGATCATCAGGCCGCGGCGGCCAATGGATTGCGCGAACGCGCCCGCCTTGGCAGGCGTACGCGAGAGGTCGACCGGGGACCCGGCGTCTTCTGGCATGGGAAAAACGAAAGAAAGCCCGGACCCAAAGCGGTCCTTTGCAAACGTAGCCATAGCTACGTTGCCTTCAAGATACCCCGACGGCAGAGGACGCCCACCCAAATTAGGCCAAACGACCCAGGTTCCACGACTTGCGTAGCTGAGACATGGGCCTATTCTCACAGGTCCGTGAGGGTAATTGGGCCGTGGCAGGATCAGCAGCGATCAAACCGCAAGTTCCTGAGGGGCGTCAGCCCGATCGCGGCGTAGCGCGCCGCCAAGCCTTCTTGCAGGCCGCACGCGAGGTCTTCCTTGAGCACGGCTATGAGGCCGCGAGCGTCAACGAAGTGGTTCGCCTGGCAGGCGGCTCGCTCGCGACGCTCTATGCTCAATTCGGCAACAAGGAAGGCCTGTTCCTCGCATTCATGCAGGATCAGCATGACCGCTTCGCCCGCGAAATGCGCCCGCCGGGCGACATTGAGGGTCTGCCGCTTGAGGAGGCGCTTCAAGTCGTCGGCGAACACTTCCTGAGGCGGCTGCTTGAGCGCGACAGCATCGCATTCTTTCGGGTGATGGTGAGCGAAGGCCGCAAACTGCCCCCGAACTTTCGTCACTACTTCTCCACGAGCGGCGCCAATTTCATCTACGACGAACTGACGGCGCTCCTCAAACAAGCTGGCTTGAGCGATGCCGCCGCAACGGAGAGCGTCATCTATTTCATCGACCTGCTGCGCAGCAGGCACCATTTCCAGGCCATCTCCGACGAAAACTACGTCATCCCGGATGCCGAGCTTAAAGCCCACGTCGCCCGCGCGGTGCGCTTCTTGCTGAACGGTCTGAAGCTGGCCTGACCGGCCTCGTCGCCCTGCCTGACGGTTCGCTTCCAAGAAGCTTCAGGCCGGATTCAGGTTCGGTTCAGGCGGCCCGCCGCATCGTCACCGTGCGAGGATGTGCAACACGCACACTGGGAGCCTCAACATGAAGAAAGCCCTCATCGCGGCAGCGGCCGCTTTGAGCGCGGCAGCCTGGGTGGCGGCGCCACCTGCTTACGCTCAACGCGGCGAACACGCCCGGGACAGACAGGTCGATGGCGGCGGCCAACGACACCGCGGCGATCGCGCCGATCGCGGTGATCGCGGAAATCGCGGTGACCAGGGCCATCGTGGACGCGGCGACAATGACGGCGGGCAACGCCCGACGCCGCCGCAGGCTGCGCCGCAAGCGCCGCAAAACCCAGGTCTGCTCGGCGGCAACGAGGGCCGTGGGCGCGGCCAATGGGATGGCGGCCGTGGTCGAGGCAATGACGGCGGCGATGGCCGTGGCCGAGGCGACTGGAACGGCGGTCGCGGCGGCAATAACGGCGGCCAATGGAACGGCGGGCGCGGCAGCGACGGTCGCGGTCGTGGCGATTGGAATGGCGGCCGTGGCGACAACAATGGCGGCCAATGGAATGGCGGTCGTGGGCGCGGCAATGACGGCGATGGCCGAGGCCGTGGCGAATGGAATGGCGGCCGTGGCGACAACAATGGCGGCCAATGGAATGGCGGTCGTGGGCGCGGCAATGACGGCGATGGCCGAGGCCGTGGCGACTGGAACGGAGGCCGTGGCGATAACGATGGCCGCGACCGTGGTGATTGGAATGATGGTCGCGGACGCGGCGGCGACAATGGCTGGCGCACCGGCCGCGGGCGAGACTTTGCGCACAATGATTGGGACCGTGGCCGCGACGGCCGTTACGATCGCGACCGCTACAATCGCTGGCGCCACAACCACAATGATTGGGACCGTCCGCGCTATCGCGATTGGCGGCATGTGCGCCACGGCCACTACTTCGACCGCGGCTACTCGCTGATCATCGCCGGCTTCTTCGGCCACAACTATTATTGGTACGGCTATGACGGCTGGCGGCGTCCGTATCGGCCGTGGCGGGTTGGATACATCCTGCCGTACGACCTCTATTGGGACCCGATCCCGTACGACCTCTACTATCGGCTGCCGCCTGCTCCATATGGCTGCCGCTATGTGATGGTGGATCGCGACATTCTGCTGATCGTGGTCTCCACCGGTCTCATCCTCGACGCGATGTACTATTACTAACGCACATCGCCAGGGACAGATCGAGCCGCCTCGTTCGCGCGAGGCGGCTCTTTTCTGTTAGAGATGCGGAGGCGGAGCTTCCCCCTCCTGCATCAAACGCGTGATCGCGCGCACGCCAACGCGCATGCCGCCTTCTTGGCCGATGCGCTCCAATTCCGCCTGCGCGTTGGTTTGCGTCTGAAGAAATGCCGCGCCCGAGGGCGAACGTAGAAACGCAACTGTCTCGCGCAATTGCTCCTCGGTCATTCGCTCGGCGTACACCTCGACCATCTGACTAACCATCGTGGCGGTTTCCGCGCGAAACTCCGCAGCGACGATTTCGCCAAGCCGCGCAGTTTGCACCGGCGTGAGTCGAATCTCATTGGCGATGCCGCTAGCGACCACCGGCGCCATGGTTGCGAAAAACTCACTCAGCACCCGCTCCATCTCCATCAATTGCATGACTTCATGCGCCAATCTCTGGCGTTCGGTCTGCTCCTGCGCGTGCGCCGGCGTCCACGCGGCCACAACCAAAGCGAATGCAAGTGCGAAAATTCGAACCATGTGCGCGCTCCCC
>CALBST010000434.1 GCA_937967425.1 uncultured Caulobacteraceae bacterium | reverse complement strand
GCCACCCATCGCAACGCGCGCCCCATCAGCCCGGATCGCTCTCCAGATCGTACTGGCTTTGCAGATAATTCTGCAGGCCCATCTGGTCGATGTTCTGCAACTGCGTCTCGAGGAAATCGATGTGCTCTTCAGTGTCGTCGAGCAACTCGACCAGTAGATCGCGCGAAACATAGTCCTGCTTCGTCTCGCAGAGCGTGATGCCTTCCTTGATTGCGGCGTGGCCTGTCTTCTCGGCATTGAGGTCAGCCGCCAAGCGCTCAGGCACCGCTTCGCCAATCTGGAGCTTGTTGAGGTTCTGAAGGTTCGGAAATCCTTCGATCAGCAGGATCCGGTTTATGATCCGGTCCGCGTGCTTCATCTCTTCGATGGATTCTTCGTACGTCTTCTTGCCGAGCTTGCCGTAGCCGTCGGACTGATACATCCGCGCATGCAGGAAGTATTGATTGATCGACGTCAGCTCGTTCGTGAGAATTTTGTTGAGCTGCTTAATGACGTCCGCATCGCCCTTCATCGCGCTTACTCCGCTGCGACGAAGCTCCGCTTACCGCAGGCCATGCCGCCGTTAGAAATGCCATCGGCGATCTCGGGGAGGCAGCGCCCGCAGCACGGCTCGCACCCATGATGGGCCAGAACCGCCTCCGGAGCCTCGGCCCCAGCAGAAATGGCTTCGTCCACTTCCGCCCGAGTCACACCGTTACAGTTGCAGACGTACATCCCGCACTTCTCTGTAAGCAAAGACATTTCCGGCGACTGAGAGTCAGGCGCAAAGAAACTTTAGCCTCTCGCGAGCGCTCCTGCAAGTCATTCGCAGCAGGAGCGAAACGGCCCGTTGCCGCACCCGCGAAGTCTGGACCGCAGGCGCCCTCGCCGGCATGGCGCAGGCCCCAAAGTAGCGTCACGCCGAGCCTGTCGAAGCGCGGCGCGCCCTCCATCCGAGACGCAGGCCTTCTACAGGCTCAGGGTGAAGAACACTGAAAGACCAGCCCTAACCCAGCGCCTTCGCCATCGCCCCTACCCCCGCCTCCATGGCGGCGTTCTGCATCCCGGCCATGCTATCCGGCAGGAAATCCACGCTCCACACGAACCGGCTGCCCGCTCCGTCCTCGAACACCTGCGCCGAGGCGCTGTAGTGGGTGTAATTCGGGCTATCACTGATGGCGTAAACCAAACGCCGCGACGCATCGTCGGACGTCACCAGCCACTCGCGCACCTCCATCCCGTTGGCGAACGTCACCACGCGCGCCCCACTCGGCTCCATCTTGGTCGCCGTCACGAAGCCCGCCGCCAATTCATGCACCGCATCGAACCGGCGCAGCACAGCCCAAACCTCATCGGCCGAACGCGCGCTGCGAAACTCTTTTCTGACCGTCGCCATGGTTCATCTCCTATGGCCGCACTTCGCCAGAAACGGACGTGACTGTCTGGCCGTTTCCGGACGCGTTCATTTTGGCGCGATGATGCGGCGGAGGATCATGGCGCGCCTATCTCCGCATTGATGGCGGCCACCGCATCCGCCGCGCTTTCACGGGCTCGCGGATACTCTTGCTGAGCAAAGATGTTTTACCCGATCCAAAACCGGAGATCGTCGGCAATCTGATCGTCGGCACGAATAGCGCGCAGCACCGACGCCGTATCGACATTTGCGAGCTGTGGCGCGCAATCCGAACTCATCGTCTCGATTTCGGCGTCGACGATAAAACAATCGCCCCACAGCACTTCGGCCGCCTCCGGGCTGAGGTGCCGGCGCAACCGCTCACGATAGGCGGGCGCCGTCAGGTTTATGGGGTTCCACCCCGCTAAGTAGATGTAGAAGCGCCGAACTGCAGCGCGCGTATTATCGTCGGTGGGAAAGCCTCTCCGCTCGTTCTCGGCGTACTTTCCGGTTTGAAATCCGGTGCCCCAAAGTTGCGACGCGTGAAAGAAATCGATCAGCAACGCGTCGCACCGCGAACCGCAAGGCTCATCGCTTTCGAGCCAAGCCAGCGCGTTGCGCCCGCCTTCGACGGAACGATCCGTATAGGTGGCAAGATGCTCAAGCATGCGATCGTTCTCGACGATCTCGTCGCGCAGCTGTGCCAGGTAAGCGCTCTCCTGCGCGCGCATTGCACGCGCTTCATTCCAGTTGCCCAGCTGAATACCGACGAACACGCCGATAACGACGATCACGAAATCGATCCCGATCGCGGTCCATTCCTGTTTGCGCCAGTGCTCGATGATGCGGCGCAGGAGCATCAGAATGGCACAACCATATTCGGGCCCAGACACTGGCCTTCGTAGCGCGCGAAAATCCAGCGTCCATCCGCGCCCACCGTGTGCCCCACCGCGAACAACCTTCCCGTCGTTCGATTGATCTCCCACACACCATAGTACGGCTCGTTGTGCGCCATCGCGACGTAGGCGCCGTCGCGCTCGACGAACACACCGCTAGCGTCGCCAGCCGTAAACTCGCCTGTGGCGAGATTGAGCTGAAGGCCGGCAAAATCGATGCTCCTTGGTAGGCTCCCAGCTATCGCGTCGCCCACAATCTCGTAGGTCGTGCCCGTCACCTCAGGACAGCGGATGGTGATGACCTCGGCGAACGCCGGCGAGACCACGCCGCAGGCGAACAGCATCGCACAAATAGCCAACCGCACCGTCGCCCCCCGCAAAACGGATTCCGCAGCCGAACTATGGACCAAGTGCTTGGGCTTACGCCAGTCCTGCGCTAAGAGCCGCGCCTTAATGTCCGCCAAAGCCCCCACCATC
Organism: uncultured Caulobacteraceae bacterium; assembly: GCA_937967425.1. Next base: position 190 of record CALBST010000434.1, on the reverse strand, counting down.
GGCGTCGTTTCGCTCGGCTGCCCCAAAGCCCTCGTCGATAGCGAGCGCATCATCACGCGCCTGCGCTCCGAAGGCTATCAGCTCAGCGGCTCCTACGAAGGCGCCGACCTCGTCGTCGTGAACACGTGCGGCTTCCTCGATAGCGCCAAAGCCGAAAGCCTCGACGCCATCGGCGAAGCCATCGCCGAGA
>CALBST010000433.1 GCA_937967425.1 uncultured Caulobacteraceae bacterium | reverse complement strand
GCCGCAACCGCCGGCGCGATGGATCTGCCGCGCGCGCAAGCCAAAGCCGCGAAGCTTGCGCTCGTGCACGCAAGCCTCATGGGCACAGCGTGGACGCTTGCGGTCATCGGCCTCTTAGGACGTGTCGACCAAACTTATGTCGCGCTATCGCCTGCCCCATGGTGGGCAATCACCGCAAGCGGGGCGGCGTTGCTGGTGATGATCGCCGGCGCCTGGTGCGGGGGTGAATTGGTGTACGGTCGCGGCGTCGGCGTACGCGAACGCAGCTAAGGACAACTCAGGCGCCGCACGCCCGGGCCATGGGACGATGCATGGCGGCGTCCCGTGAGTGTTGCGCTCATGCCGGCGTCACGGCGCCGGGCCGTACTAGGCATCCACTGGGTCTGAGTCCAGCGCGCCGTCACCCGCCGCGTCAGCTTGCTGTTCCCGCGCGTCTTCGTCCGAGATCGCGCCGCCTTCATTCTCCCATCTAGAGAGCGCTGCATTCACATCCGCCTCCTTGCCGCTGCGCCGTTCGTCTCCCACTCACTTAGTTGCCCGACAACGACCTACAATTGCGCCAAATGGCTACAACGTTGCGACTCTGCACCGCTTCGCCTTGAAGAGCCTGTCTTGGACCCGGGCGCTCATGTCGGAGAGATGCGCTGGCGCCATCTTGTATTCCTGAATCACAACAGCTGCTTCACCCGAACCCGATCAGACGCTTCGTCGGCGATATCGGTTTACCAGCTTTAGGCGCCCTGCGCCCGATGTTGCGACAAATGTCAAAGGGACTTCGAAACGCCATGCATAGGCTCACGTCTCGCTTGCGGGCAAATCGGAGTCGTCACGTCGCAATGGCGGATCGCATACTTATCATTGATGGTCATCCCGACCCCCATGCCAATCGCTTGTCGCACGGACTCGCAGCCGCTTACGCACACGGCGCGCGTGAGGCGGGAAGAACGGCATACGTCATCAAGGTCTCAGCGCTTGAATTTTCCTACATGCATACAGCCTCGCAATTTTCGATGCCGAGTCCATTCGGCGGGATCAAAGAAGCTCAGACGCGCCTCGCCGAGGCTGACCATGTGGTGTTGATCTATCCGTTGTGGCTGGGAACCATGCCGGCCCTACTCCGGGTGTTTCTTGAACAACTTGCGAGCGGCGGCTTTGCGACGTGTAACAACGGGACGCGCTGGACGCAGAATCTTCGCGGCAAATCGGCGCGCGCAATTGTGACTTTGGACGCATCGATCCACGCCGGCGATTTTGTTTATTGCGGCCCCAACGTATTCGCCGTTCGGCACCCGGTCCTACGCTTCCTGGGCGTCTCGCCAATACGGGTTACGCTGTTCGGGCGCGCCGGCGATCCGGGCTTGCGCGAGGCGCGACTGAGCACGGCGCGCCAACTCGGCGCGCGCGGCGCATAGGAGATGGGCATGGGGACGCGAAAGTCCCGGACGTCGCGTCTTACCCGGCGCCGTTGCGGCGAGGAACGCCTAGCGGGAAACGAAGAGCGGAACCGGTGAGGTTCTCACCATGGAACGGGTAACTCCACCGAACAGCATCTCTTGCAGACGCGCGTGGCCGTAGCCCCCCATGACGATAAGGTCGGCGCCGATCGCTTCGGCCTCGCGAAGCAATAGAGAATCCACCTCAAAGCGGCTTCCTTGTTCGGATCGGTGATGACACTGAAATCCAAGCCGGCGCAGACGTGCGACCAGTTCAGCTGCAGGCAGCCCCCTGGAAAGGCCAACCTCCACTTCGAAGACCGAAATCCGTTCGGCTGCCGCCCAGATCGCATGCGCGTCAGCGACCGCCCGTGTCGCCTCACGCGATCCATCCCAGGCAATGAGGATCGACTTGCCGAGCGTTAGTCCGTTCCAACCCGGCGGCATCAGTAGGACAGGCCGCCCCGATTCATAGAGCACGCTCTCAAAGATCGCGCGTCTTAACGCGGCGTCGCGTCCGCCCCGTGGCTGCAACATGATGGTGATGTCGGCGCCGCGCGCCTCCAATCCGGCGCGATCGGCATCTGCCCCGGTTGCGACTTCGATGCGTCTGACGGACACGCGCCTCGGCGTCCTTTGCAGCCTGCGCCTCAACGCGCTCATCTCGTCGCGCGGCTTCGGCCTCGGAACGTCTGGCGTGAGCACCCATAGCCCGGCATAGACCGTCGCCGCTTCGCTCGGCTCCGGGGCCCTCTCAAACAACAGGGCGGAAACGGTCGCCCCGTGCGCCGTTGCGAGCTTGGCCGCGGCCAGGAAGATCGGTTCGTCCTCGCGCGTCGACACGATCATCGCTAGCGCATCACCGACGCTAGCCAGCGCATCGTTTCGCGCGCTCGCCGTATCGGTGCTCACTCTCGCGATCCCATCGCAGCTAACTCGGCGCGCAGTGCGTCCACGCTTTCGGCTAGTCGTTCCACGACGCCAAACAACGCCTCCTGACTGTGCAACACGGTATGAGACACATCGCCGATATCAGCGGAACGACGCGCGCGCGCCATCGGTTCTGGGATCAATTTCGTCAGTCCATCTGGCATTTGCAGCTCCGTTGAGAGTTTCGACTTCAGCATTCATCGAGGAACGAACATTGCGATCACGATCAGGCCAAGCGTCAGCGTGATGGGCAGTAAGGCGATCTGAACCGCCGCCTCCAACTCGCTGCAGGGCCCGTTCAGGGTGTGGATTTGCCCGAGATAGGATCTGACCTTTGTCGGCTTGGCTCGGCGCGTCATCCGCAAGAGAACCAATGGCGTGACGAAGAAAACCGCCGCGAACGCGGCGACCACGCCGAGTACGAAGCGGACTTCACCGCTGACGCCGAATGTCACAACAAAAGTCCCAAACAGCGCCGCCCAGGCCGCAAAGAACAGGCGCCAAATCCATGGCGGCATGTCTTGAAACGGACGTTGCTCGCCATTGCTGGCGCCTGGGCGCTCGAGCCTGGTTTCAGACGTGGGCGCTATTGATTGCGGCGCTGCAGTCGGGTCCTCGCCCGTTTGATCGGCAGCGGCCAAATGATCCGATCGCACGTCCATGAGGCTGAGTGTTGCGCATGGACGTCCCGGCGAGTTGACAATTCTCAACCGTGCCGCGCTCAAGCGTCGCTGGACGACAAGAGCCTTGCGGCCGCACGCAGACCTTCGCGTGCGCGCGCAAGTACACTTTCATCGGCTTGCGTGGAATGAACAGCGAAAGCGGAAAAGCCAAATTGAGGCGACTCCGGCGCCAAGACAAGACGGCCTTCTTCAAGGTAGGGCGCCACAATGCTTCTGCGGAAATAACCGCTCCCTCCCACGGCTAGAATATACTCAAGCGCCAAGGGTCCGTAATTCGACGAAAGCACCGCATTGGGAGAATCGGGAAATGCCGCGCCATAGCTCATGGCGAAATCTTCGCCCCATTCCACGTGCGCATAGTCCTCGGCGCCGAGTTCATGCGTGATCGGCGTTGTGCGCACTTTCACCAATTGCTCCGCGAAGAGTAGCTCGCACACCACGCCGGGACGGCGCGGCGCCGCGTAAAGAACCGCAATATCCAGCGCGCCATTCTGCACCTGATCCATGAGATCGGCTTCGCTTGCGATCTCCACACGCACCGCAAGCTCGGGACATTCGCGGCGCATCCAGAGCAGCCAGTGACTCAGGAACGGCGCGCCCAAAGCCAGTTCTGCACCGAGCGTAACGACGCTCTCGCGCCCCGGAGGCAGCGCCACCGCGTAGCGCGCGCGCTCCCAAACCTGCACCATCGTCGCCGCGAAACGCTGGAATTGCGCGCCCGCCGACGTCAAGCGCGCGCCAGCCTTGTTCCGGACAAACAGCGGCCGTTCGAGTTCGCTCTCCAGCGCCCGGATGCGCGCCGCCACTGCAGTTTGGGTCACGTTGAGGTTGGCGGCCGCGCCGACGAAGCTGCCGCTACGCACCACCTCCAAGAACGTGCGCGCAACGGTGATGTCCATCCCAGACCTCCCTTTAGCACAATAATATTGGGCTTATAACGTCATATCATTCGTTTGTCTGCGCTAAAGAGAAGGTCCACTCTATCCCCTATGACGCTGAAGCTTGGCCAATTGGCTCCGGACTTTGAGCAGGACAGCACCCAAGGTCCCATCCGATTTCATGCCTGGCTGGGACGGTCCTGGGGCGTCCTGTTCAGTCATGCGCGTGACTTCTCGCCGGTGTGCACCACCGAACTTGGCGAGGTCGCGCGCCTCCATGATGAATGGGCGCGCAGGGACGTGAGGGTGATCGCGCTTTCGGTCGATCCCGTCGAAGCGCATCTGAAATGGGAAGCCGACATCCAATCGACGCAAGGCGAGCGACCGCGCTTTCCAATCTTGAGCGATAGCAACCGCTGCGTCGCCCTGCTCTACGGCATGATCCACGAACGGGCGACTTCGCCGGCAACGGCGCGATGCGTCTTCGTCATCGATCCGGCGAAGAAGGTTCGTCTCATCCAGATCTATCCGCCGAGCACCGGGCGCAGCTTCGCTGAGCTCTTGCGGGCGATCGACAGCCTGCAACTGGCCGACGCGCAAAGGGTCGTCACGCCGGCCGATTGGCGTCCCGGCCAGCACGTGTTGATTTCGCCGAGGCTCTCGGATGAGGAAGCGGCGCGGGTCTTCCCGCAGGGGTTCGAAGCACGCAGCCGCTATCTGCGACTGGTTGACTTGGATAAGGCGCCGTCATGACCAAGCTTCATCCATCCGAGACTTCGTCGCTTGCACATCTCTTGAGGCGTAATCAGGCCTGGGCCGCACGCAAAGTCTTAGCCGATCCCGCTTTCTTCAAGCGTCTCACCACCCAACAGAGACCGTCCTATTTCTGGATTGGCTGCTCGGATAGCCGCGTGCCGGCGACCGAAATAGTAGATCTCGATCCCGGCGAAATGTTCGTTCACCGCAATGTCGCCAATCTCGCCGTCGCAGGCGATCCGAGCTTCGAAGCGGCGCTCGCCTACGCGGTTGACGTGCTCTGCGTGGAGCATGTCATCGTCACTGGCCATTATGGCTGCGGAGGCGTGCTTGCAGCGCGCGATCTGAAGGACGACGAATTGGGACGATGGTTGGCGACGCCGCATGCCCTTTATCGGCGCCAATGCGGGTCCGAAATACATCGATCGTCGAGCAACGACCGTCTCTGCGAACTCAATGTGGTCGATCAAGTCGAGCGACTGCTGACGCATCCGACAATCACACGCGCATGGCGCGCCGGCCGGCGGGCGCCGTGGATACATGGCTGGATCTATTCCATCGCCGATGGGCTCATCACCGAATTGTGCGCGCCGATTGCACCTCTGCCGCAGACGGTCTCATCACATGGCTGACGCATCAGCGCCTCATCGTTTGCCGGAGCTTCCCTATCCAAAGGATGCGCTGGCGCCTTACCTCTCGGCCGAGTCGTTCGACTACCATTACGGCAAGCATCACGCCGCCTACGTGAACAAACTCAACCAATTGCTGGATGGACATGAGTGGGCTTCGCTTCCGCTCACGGACTTGATCGTCACAGCGAACCGCACGCCTGGCGCGCGATCGATCTACAACAACGCCGCGCAGCATTGGAACCATTCTCAGTTCTGGACGGGGATGAAACCCTCTGGCGGCGGCGCAATGCCTGCAGCGCTTGAGCATCGCATCGTCCGGGACTTCGGCGATGTGACGAAGTTCAAGCAACAATTCTCGGCCGCCGGCGCCGCACAATTTGGCAGTGGCTGGGTTTGGCTGGTTGAGAACAAGAGCCGTTTGGAGGTCGTGACCACGTCAAATGCCGATACGCCGATCACTGAAGGCAAGCGCGCGCTCATCGGGTGCGACGTTTGGGAGCACGCTTATTATGTCGACTATCGCAACGCGCGCGCGGACTTCCTACGGACGTATCTGGATCACCTCGTCAGTTGGGAAGAGGCGCTGCAGCGGCTCAACGGACCGGAGGCGTAGCAGAACGCAATGACGCCGTCCTCCAATGCCGACCCCAAGCAGGCGGCACACATTGAAGGCGGCCCCTTGGCCGCGTTGCTCAAAGCCATTCCCGGCACAACTCAGTGGCTGGCGCCCGATCAACATCTCACTATGGAAGGGAGCCACCGCCGCAGCGTCATCGGCGTGATCTCCGGCACGCTTCGTTCCTTCCGCATGACGCCCGATGGCCGCCGTCACATTACGCGATTTGTCGACGCTGGCGGCTTGATCGGGCTCGGCGCGCTCAACGCGTTCCGTACTTCCACCGAAGCTGTGACCGTCAGCAGAATCGTATCGTTTAAGGCGAGCGCCCTGGAGGCTGTTATGGCGAGAGACGCAGGCGTCCGCGATGCCGTTATCCAATCACTCACCAATGAACTTGTGGCGCGCGATCGTATCCAGTTTCGGCTGGGTCGGTTGTGGTCCGATGAGCGCGTCGCGGACTTTCTATTGGAGCGCGCCAACGCAGCAGAAACCTCCCAGGACCACAGCGTTACCCTGCAAATGTCACGCGCAGACATCGCCGACCATCTTGGCGTCACTATTGAAACGATCAGCCGGGCTTTGAGCCGTTTTCAACGCGACGGTCTGCTGCGCATGACGGACGCGCATCATTTCGTCATTGTTCGCCGCCGTGCGCTCGCCGCCTTGGCCGAAGGAGACGGCGTCCACGCCACACACCATGCGAGCCCGGGCGCGTTGGCGACTGCGCGATGAGCAACACAATCCCCGCCGCGCACGTGAGGACAAAGCGTGTCTACGAAGCGCCGGCGAAAGCCGATGGCGAACGCATCCTCGTTGACCGGCTCTGGCCACGTGGTCTCAGCAAAGACGAGGCGGCGATCGATCATTGGCTCCGCGACTTGGCGCCGAGCGATGCGCTTCGCACCTGGTACGCTCATAAACCCTCGCGCTGGTTGGGTTTTCGCAAGCGCTACGCCGCTGAGCTCGCCTGCCAG
>CALBST010000432.1 GCA_937967425.1 uncultured Caulobacteraceae bacterium | reverse complement strand
ACGGCGCAACGGCCGCGGCCGGCGGCGTTCAGCGCTCCTACAAGGCCGGCAGCGCGGACGACGCTGCTTTCATCATGAAGAACGCGTCCAAGGTCATCATCGTGCCGGGCTACGGCATGGCCAGCGCGCAAGCGCAGCACAGTGTGCGCGAGATGGCGGACATGCTGAAGAAGGAGGGCGTCGAAGTCCGCTACGCGATCCACCCGGTGGCGGGCCGGATGCCCGGCCACATGAACGTGCTACTCGCCGAAGCCAACGTGCCGTACGACGAAGTGTTCGAGCTCGAAGACATCAACAACGAATTCAGCACCGCCGACGTCGCCTACGTCATCGGCGCCAACGACGTCACCAACCCAATCGCGAAAACCGATCCGGCAAGCCCGATCTTCGGCATGCCGATCCTCGATGTCGAAAAGGCGAAGACCGTGCTGTTCGTGAAGCGCAGCATGGGCGGCGTCGGCTACGCCGGCGTCGACAATGAACTCTTCTACCGCGACAACACCATGATGCTGCTGGGCGACGCGAAGAAGATGACGGATGAGATCGTGAAGGGGCTTTGAGCCATGGGGCTAGCGCTCGAAGTCGGCATGCTGGCCGACTTGATTGTGAATGACGACGAGGGCGCGGAGTGGTTTCGAGAAGATCTCAAGAAGCTTGACGTGGTGTTGGCGAAAGCTGGCTTAGCCGCACACTCCGAGCCCGCCGAGAGCGCTGTTCATTCGACAAGCACATATGGCTACTCCGGGCTCCACCATTTGCGGCGGTGCGCAGCGCACCTTCAGTACAACGGCCGCCTGCCCTCGCCGTTGGCGCCGGATGAGCAGGCGATGGACGATCCGCTCTACGCGCGATACAGCGCGGAATTCGCTGACGAGAATGAAGGAGCGGAGCCCGGCGCGTTGGCGAAATCATCTCCGCGCCTCTTCGATCACCTGATTATGCATAGTGATGCCGAAGGCTTCTATGTGCCGCAGGATTTCGATCGCGTAGTCATCTCTAACGATCAAGCCTATGGTTGGGTCGGATCAAGTTATGCGCTGAGCCGCGAGTGCGTCCGCCTAGCGGCCGCGCTCGAGATGCCGAACGACTTGTTGCTCGATTACGAAAGCGAGCGCTTCATAAAAGCGATTCAGAGCGCGCAGGTCGCCCAACGAAAAGGGTGGGCGCTCTTCCGATCCAAGCCGACGCCGGGCGCGCCATGGGAGCAACACCCGATTGCGGCGATGCTATGCGCGAAGCTGCACGGGTTTGCGGGGCATTCCGTAGAGACCGGCGCCTTGTTGGTATTTTGCTGAGCCAGTTCGTGGTTGCGTGCTGGGAGTTGAAGATGGCCGAACCGAAAACGCAGAAAACCAAAGCCTCCGTCTCCGCGTTCATTGCCGTCGTAGAAGATGAAACCCGTCGCAAGGACGCGAAGGCCGTCGACAAAATGCTGCGCGAGATCACCGGCGAGAAGCCAGCCATGTGGGGGCCTTCGATCGTCGGCTACGGCGAGTATCAAGCGGCCTCCGGCAAGTGGCCGCGCATCGGCTTCAGCCCACGCAAAGCCAATCTCGTGCTCTACATGATGAACGGCTACGAAAACGAGCCGCTGATGAAGAAGCTCGGCAAGCACAAGACGGGCAAGAGCTGCCTTTACATCAACAAACTGGCCGACATTGACGAGGCCGTGCTGCGGCAACTCGCGGTCAAGAGCTGGAAGGCGATGGCGAAGAAGTATCCGGAATAGAAAAGGGGAGCGGCTTTCACCGCTCCCCTCAATCATTTCACGCTTTCGCGCTTACCAGATCGTGACGCGCTGATCCGGCGGCAGATAGAGCGCATCGCCCGGCTGGACGTTGAACGCTTCGTACCAGCTGTCCATGTTCCGCA
>CALBST010000431.1 GCA_937967425.1 uncultured Caulobacteraceae bacterium | reverse complement strand
AGTTCCGCGCCTCGCAGCGCCACACCAGCCGCTGCCGCGGCGTGCCTTGTGCGAACCGAGAGAGCGCTTCGTTCCGGCGCGCGACCGCAGCCGGATCGCCGTCGCATCCGCGGCCGACGCCGCTTTCAGCGACGGCTTGGTTCGCTGCCGCGAAATCCTCTTCGTTCAGCGGAAAGCGTTCGCGGCGGAATTCGCCGGTGCTTGGATCGATCGTGAGCACATCCATCACGCGCGCTTCGCCGAGCACGATCACGCGCCGGAAGCGCGGCGTGTCATCGCCAAGCGGCGCATAAAGCGTGCGTTCGTTCACGCAAAGCTGGCCCGTCGCGGTGAAGCTCATATCGGCGACGCCTTGCGCGCCGACGCTGGCTTCGCGATCCAACGTGCACGCGATCGAGCCGCTGAACTCCGGCGCATTCGGAATCTCAGCCGTCTGGCCGCCTTGCGCGCGCAACAGCGCAACGCCCGCCGCGACAATCAGAATGGCCGCGATGCCGGCGCCGGCGACAATCGTCATAACGCCGACGCGCCGCCGCGGTTGATCGAATGGCTCAGCTTCGTGCGGCGTCTGCACCCGCACATGGCCGTTGGCGTGTGCTTCATGGTGGCGCTCGCGCCGGCGCGACAGCACCACCGCGCCCAGCACGCACACCGCCACGAACAGCGCCAACGTGCCGCCAATGAGGATTACCACGGCGATCCGCGTCAGCCTGTCCGCCGTCTCCAACTTCGAAGCGAGCTCTTCATTCTGGGCTTGCAGTGCGGAAACCGTCTGCGCGCGCTCGCTCTCGATGCGCTCGGCGAAGGAGAGGCAGCGTTCGTCGCTCAGCGTCGGCGAGACGCCGGCTTCATCCAAAAACTCCAGCAGCTGTCCCGCCCGCGTTGAAACGCCGCGCGTTTCGCGCGTGTCGGCGCCGGAGACGTGCCAGGAGTTCACACCGATGACGCGGCCGCACTCATCCAGGAGCGGTCCGCCTGAGGAGCCCGATGAGATCACCGCCTGGTGGTTGATCGAAGGGATCGGCTCGCCGGTGGGGGCCGTATCCCGCAATGAGGAAATCTGACCAGAAGTCCGTGAGGCCGGGGCAGGGCGGAGCAAGTCGGCCCCGGTCGCGCCCTGGTAATCCACATCCGGATACCCAAGGGCCACAACGCCATCGCCGGCATGCGGCTCAACTGTGGATATCGTCAGCGCCGGCAGGTCCGGTCCGCCGACAAACTCCAGGAGCGCAAGTTCTGAATTCGGTGAGTAACGGATGATCCGCGCCGGGATCAGGCCTTCGCCCTCGGGCGGCACAACCGCCAGCTCGAACTCCGAGCGCTGCCGGGCTGGCGCCACCACGTGTGCATTGGTGACCACCAGGTGCGGCGCGACCACAAAGCCCGAGCCAGATCCGTAAAGCATCCGCCCATCGGCGCTTTCCAGGATCACGACGACGCGCACGATGCCGCGCTCGGCCTCGTCGACGCTGGTTTGCGCCGCCGCCGGCCCAGCGAGCGCTACAAAGAGCGCCGCCGCCAAGAACCTTAACGCCTTGCCGACCAAGCTTTTCCCCGCCCGTCCGTGGAAATGTCCACCCGCAATAATCGGGCGCCGCACCGGCTGCCGCAAGCGCGCGCACCAGTCGGCGGCGTTATGTGTCTTTCAGAACAATTGCGGCAACGGAACGGCGTTCTGCGGTCCGCCCCTTGCATCCCGCGCCGCAATCACGGCAAGTCCATTTCGTCGGCGAACGGGGGCGGTCGGTCGGCATGAGCGCGAGCTTTCGTCTGGAAAGTTCCCGCGCGCGCCCCCAACGCCCCGTCCCGCCTGCAAGCGGGCGCCTTCCGGATTGTTAAGAAAAGCTGCGTTAAGCCCGTGAAAGGGCCTGATTCGGCGGCGAGGGTTGTCATAGAATGCTCGGCAATATGTTCGGTCTAGTTGCGCCAGATCTCGCCATCGATCTCGGCACCGCGAACACGCTTATTCACGTCAAAGGCCGCGGCATCGTTCTCGATGAGCCGTCCGTAGTCGCGTACGTCAACGAGGGCGGCCGCAAGGTCGTCTACGCCGTCGGCGCCGAAGCCAAGACGATGCTCGGCAAGACCCACCGCAACATGGAAGTCATCCGTCCGCTGCGCGACGGCGTCATCGCCGACTTCGACGTCGCCGAGGAGATGATCAAGCAATTCATCCGCAAGGTGCTGCCGCGCCCGGCGTTGATCTCGCCGCAGATCGTCATCTGCGTGCCGACGGGCGCAACGCCGGTTGAACGCCGCACCATTCTCGAAAGTGCGCAAGCCTCCGGGGCGCGCCGCGTGAAACTGATCGAAGAGCCTGTTGCCGCGGCCCTCGGCGCCGGTCTGCAGATCGACGATCCGTCAGGCTGCATGGTCGTCGACATCGGCGGCGGCACCACCGAAATCGCCGTGCTCTCGCTCGGCGGCCTCGTCTGGTCGCGTTCGCTGCGCGAAGCCGGCGACAAAATGGACGAAGCCATCATCCAATACCTGCGCCGTCAGGAAAACCTGATGATCGGCGATTCAACCGCCGAGCGCATCAAGAAGGAAATCGGCACCGCCAAAGCCCCGGACCACGGGCAGGGCATGTCGCTGCCGATCAAGGGGCGCGACAATCTCTCGGGCGTGCCGAAGGAAATCACCGTCACCGAAGCGATGGTCGCCGACGCGCTGGCGGAGCCGGTTACGCGCATCGTCGATGCGGTGCGCCAAGCCTTCGAACAAATGCCGCCAGAATTGGCTGCCGATATTTACGACCACGGCCTGATGATGACGGGCGGCGGCGCGCTGCTCCGTAATCTCGACACGGTTTTGCAGGAACGTATCTCCATCCGCGTGTCGGTGGCTGACGATCCGCTGCGCTGCGTCGTCAAAGGCTGCGGTATCGCGCTCGACACCATCAATTCGCAGGAAGCGCGCCGTCTGTTGACGGAAGAAGTCTGATCAAACGCGCGCGGCAAAGAGGCGGCATAAGTGGCCAGACGCAGAAGCAGTGTGCGTCGCGCAGGCGGCGGGAGACGGGTCCCCGCCGGCGTGTTGCTGGGCGTCGTCCTTGCTATTGGCGCTGTCGTGCTGATCGGCACGCAAGCTGGCCGGACCCCGCAAACCGAAGCGGTGATGCAAACCGGCGATGATGGCGCTGCTGCTGCAGGCCGCGTCGCGACGGGCCCGGCGCGCGCCGGCGAGGGCTTCTTCGATCGTCTGTTTGCCAGTTGGAATTCAGCCGCCCGCATCCAAGAGCTCGAAGCCGAGAACCGCGAGCTGCAGGCGTGGCGCGACCTCGCCGAGCGTTTGGCTGAGCGCAACCGGCGCTACGAGTCGCTGCTGCGTATGCCGGACGATGGCTTCGGCGAAGGCGCCGACATTGAAAATTCCATCGCCGCTCAACTAGTCCTCGATAGCGGCGGCCCGTTCATGCGCACGCTCGTCGCCAATGCTGGCGCCGATCACGGCGTCCGCGTCGGCTACATTGCCGTCAACGAGAACGGGCTCGTCGGCCGCGTTGTCTCCGTCGGCCGCCGCTCCTCGCGCGTGCTGATGCTCGACGATTACAACTCCCGCATCCCGGTGATGGGAGAAGCTTCGCGCGTGCGCGCCGTGCTCGCAGGGCAGGCGACGCGCCGTCCCGAACTTTCACTCTACCCATATCAGCTCCAGGCCCCGCGCATGGATTTCATCGTCGGCGCGCAATCGCTGCGCGAAGGCGAGCGCGTCATCACCTCAGGCGATGGCGGTCTCTATCCGCGTGGCATCTCCGTCGGCGTCGCCCGCCGCGAGCGCGACGGCTCCTGGCGCGTCTCACTTGCTGCCTCGCAGCAGCCGATCGATTTCGTCCGCATCATTCCGTTCATTCCGGTCGAGCCGCCGGAAGAAACCGCCGATCCGGACGCGACGCCACCGCTCGGTTCATCCTCCTCCGTCGCCGTGATCGGCACGCAAACCATGGCGCCGCCGCCAACCGCGCCTGCCGCCACGCCCGTGCAGCGTCCGGCGCCGCAGCCGCCGCGCCAACGCACCGCCCAAAACGAAACGCCGACGGCCACGCCACCGTCCGCCCAGCCGCAACAAGAAGCGCCGCCGCCCGCTGAGCAGCCGGCGACGCCGCCGCAATGAGCGCGTTCACATCGCGCGCGCCATCACGGAGCGCCTTGCGCGCGTGGGGCCTCGCGCTTGCGGTGCTCAGCGTCATTCTTCCTGCGCTTCCGCTTGGTCCGCTCTTTTCGCAACCGCCGCTGCCGCTGGCCGTGCTTTGGGCGGCCTACGGCTGGGCAGCGGAGGACGAGAGCGGTTGGCGCGCGCCGGTTACACTCGCCGTGCTCGGCCTCGTGCATGACCAGCTCGCCGGAGGGCCATACGGGCTCTTCGCTGCGATTTATCTCTCAGCCTACCTGGTGGGCCGCGTGCTCGCGGTGCTGATGTCGGCGCCGAACTTGGTCTCGCTCTGGGGCGGCTTTATCGGCACTGCGCTTTTCACCATCGGCGTTGCCTATGTGCTCGCGCGCTTGGGCCTTGGCCGCAACGTCTCGGTGCTGCCGTACGCTGAAGCCGCCATCATCACCGCCATCATCTTCCCGATCGTGCGCCCGCTCTACATGAGCAATTCGCCGAGCCTCCGGCCAGGAGCGCGCCGATGAACTCAACCAAGCAGCCGCTCAAGCAAATGAACCGCGGCAAGCGTGTCGGCTCCACGCTGCCGAAGCGCGACGCCACAGTGATCTTCAATCGGCGCGCGACATTGCTGTCGTTCGTTGGCGTTGGCGTGCTCGGCACGATCCTGTTCCGCATGGGCCAGCTTCAGGCCACCAACCTGATCAGCCGCGAATACTCCAACGCCGCTGACGAAAACCGCTTCGACACCCGCATCATCGCCCCGCCGCGCGGCATCATCTACGATCGCTTCGGCACGGTGCTGGCGCAAACCTCCAAGGACTATCAAGTCGCCGTCGTTCAGAACGATGTCGACAACATGGAAGAGGTCGTCGGCCGCGTCGCGCAAATCCTCGGTCTCGATTCCGAATGGGCGCGCCGCGCCATCATCCGCGTTCGCGGCGGCTCACGTTACGAACCGCAGCCGCTGAAAGACGGCCTGACCTGGGAGCAGTTCAACGCCATCAACGTGCGCTTGCCGGAGCTGCGCGGCATTGTTGCGCAATCCGTCGATGTGCGCGCCTATCCCTATGACGTCGTCTACGGTCACCCGATCGGCTACGTCCAAAAGCCGACGCAGCGCGACCTCGATCGCGTCATCGAAGCCGAAGGCGAGGGCTCCGCGCGCGCCACCTATCTGCGCAACCCGCATGTGCGGGTTGGTAAGGCGGGCCTTGAAGCGTCGATGGAAGACGCGCTGCACGGCACTGCGGGTTATCGCAAAGTTATCGTCAATGCGCGCGGCGTCGAGCAGGGCGAGGATGAAAGCGAACGCCGTGAGCCGATCCGCGGCTCTGGCCTCGTGCTTACGCTCGACCACGATCTGCAGCGGATCGCGATGCAAAACTTCGGCGAGCAATCCGGCTCCGCCGTCGTCATGGACATCCACACCGGCGATCTGTTGGTCATGGCCTCGGCGCCGGGTTTCGATCCGAACCTCTTCGTCAACGGCATCGGCCAGAGCGATTTCGACGCTTACAATCTCGATGAGAAGAAGCCGCTCTACCACAAGACGGTGACCGGCGTTTACGCGCCGGGCTCGACCTTCAAGATGATTGTCGGCATCGCCGCCAAGCAAGCCGGCATGGAAGATAATTGGTCGACCAGCTGCGGCGGCGGCTTCTTTTATGGCGGCCGCACCTTCCATTGCTGGAGCCGCCACGGCCGCATGAACCTGCACGACGCCATCAAGCATTCGTGCGACGTTTTCTTCTATCAAGCCGCTCTGCGTGCGGGGCCTGAGCGCATCGCCGCCGTCTCGCGTCAGTTCGGCCTCGGCCAAACCTATAACGTCAACGTTCCGAACGTGCGCGCCGGTCTCATTCCCGACCCAACGTGGTGGCGCGAGAACCGTAACGAAGGGTGGACCGGCGGTCTCACCGTCAATTACGGCATCGGGCAGGGCGCTATGGGCGTCACGCCGCTGCAGCTCGCCGTCATGGCGGCTCGCCTCGGCAACAATGGCTACGCCGTCGAGCCGCGTCTCATCCGCGAAGGCCCGAACATTTCCGATCCGCCGCCGCCGCCGCACATGGCCGGCATCGAAGCCGATCACCTCGCGCGCGTGCGCGATGGTATGTTCGGCGTCTGTAACGAGCCTGGCGGCACCGCGATGCGCGCCGGCAATCTCGAACTCGTCATTCATCCGGAAACCGGCGCCGCCGTGCCGCGCACGCCGGAAAACAGCCGCTGGGCGCCGGTGCAGATCGCCGGTAAAACCGGCACAGCGCAAGTCCGCGCGCTCGGCAACAATCGCGGCCGTCACTGGTCGACGATCGAGTGGCGCTTCCGCGACAACGCGCTCTTCTGCTGCTTCGGCCCCTGGCACGAGCCGCGCTATGCGTGCGCCGTCGTCGTTGAGCACGGCGGCGCAGGCTCGGGCGTCGCCGGTCCGATCGCGCGCGAGATCATGCGCGCGACGCTGCTGCGCGATCCCTCGCGGCGCACGCCGGCTAACTTGGCGCAGCTTGAGCAAAATCTGGCGAGGAATGCATGAGCACGCTTTCGCTCTCCGGCAGCGGCCCCAACACCGTGTTCGATCGCTTCGCCAAGCTGAACTGGGGCATCATCACCATTCTGATCGCGCTCGCCTTCATTGGCGTGTTGATGCACTTCTCGGTCTCCTCCGGGGCCTGGACCGACATGCCGCTCACCCACGGCATTCGTTTCGCCGTGCTCCTGGTGATGATGCTGGTAGCGGCGCTCTTTCTGGACGCCCGCTTTTGGCTTGCTATCGCGTATCCGCTCTACGCGGTCGCACTCATCCTGCTTGTCGGCGTCGAACTCTTCGGCGCAACGCGCATGGGCGCCCAGCGTTGGCTTGATATCGGCCCGATGTCGCTGCAGCCGTCGGAGATCATGAAAGTCGGCATTGTGCTGGCGCTTGCGCGCTATTATCACCAGCTCGATCCGCGCAAGACCGGCACCGTGCTCTGGATCATCCCGCCATTCCTGATGATCGTCGCGCCTGTCGCCCTCGTCATGCACCAGCCTGACCTCGGCACTTCGCTGATGATCCTCTTCGCGGGTGTCTGCATCATGTTCCTTGGCGGCCTACTTTGGCGCATCATCGCCGCTGGCGCGATCGTTGCCGTCGGCGGCGCGGTTTTCGCGTATTTCGGCATTCTGCATGAATATCAGCGCCAACGTGTGGACGTGTTCTTGGGCATCACACAAGACCCGCTCGGCGCTGG
>CALBST010000430.1 GCA_937967425.1 uncultured Caulobacteraceae bacterium | reverse complement strand
CTTGGGCATATGCACTTCTGGTCGGCCGATCTTGTCGGTCGCCCAAGCCGGGAGGACGTACGTTCAGTGCTCGCAGCCTCGCCGCGCGTGGCGTTCGTGCAAGCGAGCGAGGGGCTTGGCGCTCTCAATGCCGTCAAAGAGCGCATGCTCGATCTTGGCCGGCCGCGCGGCGACCTTTATGAAGTCGCCATGCTTGAAGACACGCTAACGGTCGAAAACGGCGAATTGTTCTGCGCTTACATGGTCGACAATCAAGCGATTGTCATCCCCGAGACCATCGATGCCATTCGAGCTCTGACGGGTGCAGAACGAGACGCGGCCCTATCAATGGCCAAAACCAATCGCGCGCTCTCCATCATTGCGGCCTAAAAGCGATTTGCCCGGCGCGGCGAGCGGGAACAGAAAACGATGCAAACCGAAACCTTGACGTTCGACGATCTCGTCACGCCGCTCGATCCCCTCGTGCTCGAACGGCATTTGAAACGCACGCCGGGCGTCGCTGACGCGAAGGCCAGTTTTGCAACGGGCTCGGTCACGGTTAAGTTTGATCCGGCGCTGACCAACGTCGCACTCGTACGCGAGGCCGTGAGCGCTTGCGGTTTTCATTGCCGCGGCGTGTCGGCTCCCCTTCATTTGACGCGTGCGCGTGAACACGATGCTCACGCGCACAAGGCCGCGCCGGCGCCCTCCGAGCGCGGTCATCAAGACGCGAGTGACGTGGGCCACGAGATGGGCCATGGCGCGGGCATGGACATGGCTGCCATGGCCAGGGACATGCGCAATCGCTTTCTGGTCGCGCTCGGCTTTTCCATTCCGATCTTTCTCCTGGCGCCGATGGGCATGGAGGCGATGCGGATCGATCCGCCGTTCGGCTGGGATCTCGAAGTCACGCTCTTCTTTCTCGCCAGCGGCGCCATCCTCTACCCAGGCTGGCCATTCTTTGTGGCGGCGGTGCGCGCGCTGAGGCACGGCGTCTTCAATATGGCGGTGCTGGTGCTGCTGAGCGTCGGCGCTGGCTACTTCTTTTCCATAGGCGCCACCTTCATTTGGGGCGGCGCTCAATTCTACGAAGCGTCGTCGGTCCTGCTCGTCTTCATCCTGCTCGGCCACTGGCTTGAGATGCGCGCGCGGGCAGGCGCTTCGGAAGCCATACGACGGCTCATGGATCTAGCGCCGCCGATGGCGATCGTCGTGCGCGGGGGCCAGGAGGTCGCGGTCTCAACAGCGGACGTGAAGCTCGATGAAATTGTCGTGGTGAAGCCCGGCGGCAAAGCCCCAGTCGACGGCGTCATCATCGAAGGACGCTCCGACATCGACGAATCCATGCTCACGGGAGAATCGTTGCCCGTGAGCAAGAGCGTGGGCGACGCCGTCATCGGCGGCACCATCAATAAGAGCGGGATGATCCGCTACCGCGCCACCAAGATCGGCGCCGACACGGCTTTGGCGCAGATCGTCAAGCTCGTGCAGGAGGCGCAGAACTCAAAGGCGCCGGCGCAATTGCTGGCCGACCGCGCCTCGCAATGGCTGGTGATCGCCGCCATCATCATCGCTGCGGCGACGTTTGTGGTGTGGCTGGCAATCGGTCAGCCGCTTCTGTTTGCGCTCACTCTGGCGATCACAGTGCTGGTCATCGCTTGCCCTGACGCACTGGGGCTCGCCACGCCCATGGCCATCATGGTCGGCACCGGCATCGGCGCGCGTCACGGCATCCTGATCAAGGATGCAGTGGCGCTGGAGGATTCCGCCAAGCTCGATGTCGTCGTCTTCGACAAGACAGGCACGCTCACCTTAGGCGCGCCGAAGGTGGTTGAGGTGGTCGCGGGCGAGGGACTAAGCGAAAGCGAACTTGTCGCACTGGCCGCCGCCGTCGAGGGCGGTTCAGAACATCATATCGCCGTCGCCCTAAAAGAACGCGCCAAGGATCAGCCGCTGCCAGAGGTTTCTGACTTCGCCTCGTTCGAAGGCAAGGGCGTCAGCGGCCGCATTGGCGGGGCAACGATCCTTTCGGGCAACCGCATGCTCATGGCCGACAACAAGGTGGCGTTCGGCAGGCTCGCCGGCGAAGCCGATCGTCTCCTGGGTTCCGGGCGCACCGTCGCTCACATCTCCCGCGACGGCGCTCTCATCGGCCTCATCGCTATCGCTGACGCAGCAAGGCCGACCGCGGCGGCGACGGTCGAGCGTCTCAAGCGCCAAGGCGTCGAAGTCGCGATGATGACCGG
Source organism: uncultured Caulobacteraceae bacterium (assembly GCA_937967425.1). Next base: position 3,587 of record CALBST010000430.1, on the reverse strand, counting down.
GGACAATCTGGCGACGGCCAAGCGCATCGCCGCCGAACTCGGAGTCGATTTCGTGCTTGCCGAAGTCTTGCCCGGCCAGAAGGCCGCAAAGATCAAGGAGCTGCAAGCGCAGGGCAAAAAGGTTGGGATGGTTGGCGACGGCGTCAACGACGCGCCGGCGTTGACGCAGGCCGATGTGGGCTTCGCCATCGGTGCGGGCACTGATGTGGCGATGGAGAGCGCCGATGTCGTGTTGATGCGCAGCGATCCCTATGATGTCGTGCGCGCCATCGAATTGTCGCGCGCGACGCTGCGCAAGATGCATCAAAATCTATGGTGGGCCGCAGGCTACAATGTGCTGGCCTTCCCGTTGGCGGCAGGCGTGCTCTATCCGCTGCTGCTCAGCCCCGAAATCGCGGCGCTGTCAATGTCAGGAAGCTCGGTGATCGTGGCGGCCAACGCGCTGCTGCTGCGCTGGGTGAAGCTCTAGATCGCGTGAGGTGGATGGAGCGCAAAGCGATCCGCCACTTAAGGCCACAGAAAATAAGCGCCGTAGAGTGCGAGTTAAGAAATCTTTGGCGACCGCAACCATCGGCGCGCTCGATCCAACTCTCGGCGCCTGCTCGCCGCGCGACCGCCCAAGGCCCACCCATCTTCAATAGGGCGTGGCCATGCTCGCGCTGAGCTACGCTCCGCTCGCCGGTGATGAGTCGGCGAGCGGAGGGCCGGTGCGCAAGAATTATTGCGGTTGAGCTGGCGTCTCGGCCGGCGCGGCCTCAGTATCTGCTTGTTGTTCACGGCAGCCAGGGTGAGCCGCGGTCAGCATGCGACCGTTGTCGTGGGGCCGATTCATATCGTGGCTCGCCGTATCGTAAGGACAATCGGTCGGCTCTGCTGGCATGGCGGAATCGCGCATAGCCGCGCCACGGGGGCCATGGCGATGCGTATCAGCCGGCGTCGTACATGCGCCAAGCGCCAGCAGCACGCCGGCGGACACGACAGAAACAACGATTTTCAACACGGGCATATCGACAATCTCCTCGCAACGGCGCTCGGCGCCTCAGCAGTAGAATACGCGCCAGATTGCTCTTGCCCTGAACCAGCAGTCTTTGTTGGCGTTCACCCAGGGCGAACACCCTGTCGTGCGTAATCAATATGAACGTGCGTTTGAGCGAACGCCCCAGAAGCGCACGTGAGAGGAAAGCGCGACTTCGATGCTTGAACGATCAACCGACTCGCCACCTAGCGGCGCCGCGCGCCGCCAACAGCGTCACTTTCGCCCGTCCGAGACACTCCTTAGTGCAGCGCTCGATCAGCTCATTACGCGCGGGCGCCTTGTCGTCACGTTTCCCAGCGGTGAGCAGCGCCAATTCGGCGAGGACGCCGGATCGGCCGTTATTGTCGCAATTAAAGATGCGAGCGCACTTAGCCGGCTGATGGCCAATGCAGAACTGGCTTTCGGCGAACTTTACGTCGATGGCCTTATCGCCATCGACGGCGACGATATCGATGGCCTGCTGGCGCTCGTTCTACAAAACCTTCGGCGCCATGGCTTCAAAACCGGGGCCGCGCCACCGGGCATGCGCCTCTTCGAGGCGCCGCGCCGCGAAATCAACGACAGAAAGCGCGCCGAACGCAATGTGGCGCATCACTACGACATATCGAACGAACTCTATCGGGTTTTTCTGGACGAGGATCTGCAATATTCCTGCGCCTATTACGAAACCGGCGCGGAGACGCTTGAAGAGGCCCAGGACGCCAAGAAGGAGCTCATCGCGGCGAAACTTTGCCTGCGTCCGGGCCTTTCGCTTCTGGACATAGGTTGCGGCTGGGGCGGTCTTGCGCTCCACTTGGCGCGTACGCGGGGCGTCAATGTCCGCGGCATCACGCTCTCGCAGGCGCAATTGCCGGTGGCGCGGGTGCGCGCCCAGGCGCAGAATCTGGCCGCACAGGCCGAATTCGTACTCGAAGATTATCGAGAGACCGAAGGCGCGTTCGATCGCATTGTATCGGTTGGCATGTTCGAGCATGTCGGGCGCGGTCACTATGACGAATTCTTCCGGCAAATTGCGTCGCTGCTCGCCGAGGATGGCGTTGCTCTGTTGCATACGATCGGACGCGCGGACGGAGCGGGCGCCACCAGCCCCTGGATCGACCGCTACATTTTTCCTGGCGGCTACATTCCCGCGCTGTCTGAGATCATGCCTGCTGTCGAGCGCGCCGGACTTTATGTGACCGACATCGAAGTCTGGCGGCTTCACTACGCTTACACCCTCCGCGCATGGCGAGAGCGCTTCGAAGCGCGTCTTGATGATGTGCGCGCTATGTTCGATGAGCGCTTCTGCCGTATGTGGCGCTTTTACCTGGCCGCAAGCGAAGCTGCGTTTCGATATGGCGGCCACGAAGTGTTTCAGATTCAACTCGCGCGCCGCCAGGACGCCGTTCCCCGAACACGGCGTTATCTGGAACGCGCTGGATGAGAAGGTTCCGTCGCGTACGTCACCGGACCAAAGGATCAAGAGCGAGTGAGCGCGCGCGGCCCGAGGTTGCGCCATTACGGGGGGAGGGGCGCGAGGGTTGGATCCCAGGCCGGCGCGCTCATCTCATATACGCACCAACGCTGTGGTCCCCTCATGATCGAGCGCCGCGGAACCCAGTGAAGTTGTTGGGGGGCCCAAACCTCAGGAGGCTTAGCGCCGTCCAAGGGCGCAGCAACCGCGTCGCACGACCACGCGCCGTTTTTCTGTCGGGATCGCTCCGGTGAGCTTCGGCGCTCAAGTTCGTCTCGTCCTAGTGATGGCGCTTTGGGCGTCGTGCTTTCCGCTGATCGCCATAGGGCTTGAACTTGCGCCACATCTGGCGTTTGCGGCGCTCCGCGCCGCCACTGGCGGGATCGCGCTCATTGGCGTTTCGCTGGTCTTGCGCCGGCCGATGCCAAAAGACGCCGGCGCCTGGGGCATGATTGTTCTTTTGGCCTTAAGCGCGACATCGCTCGGTTTTCTCGGCATGTTTCACGGTGCGGCCTTCCTGTCGCCCGGCCTCGCCACGCTCATCTTCAGCACTCAGCCGCTCGTGGCCGCTGTGCTCGGGCGCATGTTTCTTGGCGAACGATTGACCGCTCGGGGCGCTTTGGGGCTGGTGCTGGGCTTTACAGGTGTCGCCATCGCCAGCTGGCCCCAACTCACTTCGCCCAGTGCTTCGCTCTACCTGACGGGTGCGGGCTTCGTGATCGCGGCGGCGGCGGGAACGGCCGTCGGCAATGTGGTCATGAAGCGCATCAGTCAGAGCGTGGACGCGGCGACCGCTGTGGGCTGGAGTCTTACGCTTGGAGCAATCCCGCTGGCGATCGCATCGGCCGCAACCGAAGACATCGCCATTGCCTGGTCGAGTGAATTCGTCGCGGCGCTCGCTGTCCTATCGCTCTTTGGCACAGCGCTCGCATTCTGGCTCTGGTTCGAAGCGCTCAAATCGGCGCCTCTGAGCGCGGCCAACGCTTTCAGTTTCCTTGTGCCGGTGTTTGCATTGGCGCTTGGCGGTGTCTTCTTCGGCGAGCGTGTTGGCTTTCCGGAAATCGCTGGCGCGGGGCTCATTATCGCCGGCGTCGCTAT
>CALBST010000429.1 GCA_937967425.1 uncultured Caulobacteraceae bacterium | reverse complement strand
TCAACTGCATCGCTTCGAAATTGGTTCGAACAGGGATCCAACTGCTCTCCGCTCGACGCGACGCGCTGAGTGTAAGGGCGGATTGGAGGTGTTGGATAGATTTCGGCGGATGCCTTGGTTTTACAGCGGAAATGCTGGCGGAGCTGTGGGATAGATTATAAGCGGCTTGGAGGTGGGGCGAGGCATGAGTGAACCAAAGAAGCGCGATGATCTGAACGACGCCGTCGAGGATGCGCTCGGATTCAACTTTCGCTCGCTGAAGACTCTGTTCGATTTGTTCGTGCGACCGAGGCGCGTGTTCGAGTCCTACGCGGCGCGAGACCGCGTGACCTACACGCCGGCGATCCGGATTTTCTTTGGACTGATCGGTCTTCAAGTTCTGACGTCGGTGATTTGGGGCGGCTGGGAGGGCCTGCTGACACGGCAGATTGAGTCCAGCCCGACGAACGTTCGCGCGACGTATGTGGAAATTTCTGGCGGCAACCTCGACGGCTTCATAAGCCATTACGCGGACGCCGCTAATTTTGGTCAGCCGATTCTCGTCGCGCTGTTCACGTCGCTGAGTGTTTTCGTTCTGGGCTGGTTTCGACCGCAGCTGTCATGGCCCAGCCGTCTCAATATCGCGATGGGCGTAATGTGCGTTGGCACATTCGTTGGCCTGTTGAGTATGCCGCTCATCGCGTCTGACAACTTGATGCTTGCTATTTGGATCGGTTCGCTTGGCGTTGCCGTTGCTTACTTCTTGACGATTTTCCGCGGGGGCCGCGGCATCATAGCCGACAGTTTCGCCGGCACGTTAAGCAAGTCCCTGATCTACACGCTGGTACTGATGATGTTGGTGTTTGTCGCGGGAGTCGTGCTCTCGCTTGCGTGTATGGCCTATGCGGTCATGCGCTTGCAGAATGGCTAGGCCAAGCTTTTGTGTAACGCCGCCGCGCTCAGCGCTTCCGCAAGGCGGCTCATGTCGGCGCGGACGCGGGCATAGCCGTTGGTGCGCTCGAGCGTGCGCTCATCGACGTAAAGCCCGCGATTGATCTCGATCTGCAGCGCATGGACACGCATGGCGGGGCGGCCGTAGCTCTGCGTTGTGTGGCCGCCGGCGAACGGCGTATTGCGCGCGACGCGATAGCCGAGGCGGCGCAGCGTGGCTTCCGCGAGCGCGGTGACTGAAGGGTGGCACGAAGCGCCAAAGCGATCGCCCAGCACCACGTCAGGTGAATGCGCGCCGCGGGCATTGTTCGGCATCGAGTGACAATCGATCAGCACCGCGCAGCCGAATTGCTCCTTGGTTTCGGCGACCAAGTTTTGCAGCA
>CALBST010000428.1 GCA_937967425.1 uncultured Caulobacteraceae bacterium | reverse complement strand
GGCATCTCAAGCGGCAGATAGAGCGTGAACGTCGCGCCGTGTCCGAGCTTGCTGGAGACTTGCACGTCGCCGCCCATGGCGCGCGCGAGGCGGCGGGTGATGACGAGGCCAAGGCCTGCGCCATCGTGCGCGCGCGTCTTGGTGTTGTCGATCTGCATGAACGGTTGAAAGAGCCGCGCCTGCTGCTCAGCGCTGATGCCGGGGCCGGTGTCTTTCACCGAAATCGCGACGCCGCGCGCTTGGCCAATGCGGCATGTGCGGAGATCGAGAGCGACGACGCCACTTTGCGTGAACTTCGCCGCGTTCGAGAGCAGATTGAGCACGCATTGACGCACGCGTGTTTCGTCCGAACGCATGACGGCTATGCCGGGCGCGATGTTAACTTGGCAGGTCGAGCGGTTCTTCGAGATCGTCGGCTTCACCGTGTCCATCGCGCCGCGCACCAGGCTAGGCAGATCGAAAATCGCGGGTTTCAACTCGAGCTTGCCGGATTCGATGCGTGACAGATCGAGGATTTCGTTGATCAGCGTGAGCAAGTGCGTGGCCGCACCCCTGATCTTGCCGAGGTCAGCAGCGCTTGCACTCGTGTCGCCGCTTTCGAGATCTTCTTCGATGATTTCAGAGTAACCGATCACGGCGTTGAGCGGCGTACGCAGCTCGTGGCTCATATTGGCGAGGAACATCGACTTGGCTTTGTTGGCGGCCTGCGCGCGCTTGGTGGCGATGGCGAGCTGGGCCGTGCGTTCTTCCACCCGGCGCTCCATATCTTCGGCCGCCTCTTCCGCGTGCAGCCGCGACTTGATCAACTCGCCGAAGCTCCTTGCGCCGGAGCGCGCCGCCATAATGGCGTTTGCGCCGAAGAGCGCAGCCATCATCGCGAGGATGATGGCGTTTGCGCCCTCGCCCAGCGCTGCAGCATTGAACACCAGCACGACCATCACGGGAGCGATGGTGTAGAAGATCATCGTTCTCGTCATGACATGAAGGTTCGCCGAAACGAGCGCAGCGCCAGCGCCAAAGAGCAGACCGACGACGGGAGCCGGTTGCGGCGCGAACGCGAGCGCGGCGTAAGGCGCGACGTAGCAGGCCGTGGTGGCGGCGAGCGCGGCGACATACTTTCCAATCATCGCCTTGAGTGTCGTTGCGTCGAGTTCGTCCAGCCTGAGCGAGAGCCGGTCGAATGCAGCCTGTGTGCGCAGATCAATCAGCACGCCGGCGATGGCGCCAAGCAGACACGCGGTCCACCAATAACCAGGCACCAAGAACGCCACCAAGATGGGCGTCAGCACAACGGAGCCGTAGCGCATCGGTCCATGATCCGACCAAGCCATTTCGGCAAAGCGCCGGATCGTCATTGCCCAAATGCGGCGCGAGGTGTCCGGTGACGTCATTGCCCCTCCCGGCTCGTTTCGGACGCGAAACCGCACAGATTCAGAGGGTAACCGGCGCCCGGTAAACGAGGCGCGAACGTGAGGGCTCATTGCGCGGCCCCCGGGAGTCGCAATTTGCGGCAAATCCCTTACGTTTCAGGGCGTGAGCGAATCCGACACATCCAGCCTTTTCGGCGACGATACGACCGGTCCCGGCTACGTCGTTTTGGCCCGGAAATACCGGCCGAAGACGTTCGAAGACCTGATCGGTCAAGAAGCGATGGTGCGCACCATCGCCAATTCGTTCGCGTTGGGGCGCATTCCGCACGCGACCATGCTCACCGGCGTCCGCGGCGTCGGTAAGACGACGACGGCGCGGCTGCTGGCGCGGGCGCTGAACTACAAGCGCGGCGACATCGATCATCCGTCGATCGAACTCGATCCGCCGGGCGAGCACTGCCAGGCGATCATGGAAAGCCGCCATCCCGACGTGTTCGAGATGGACGCCGCCTCGCGCACCGGCATCAACGACATTCGCGAAATCCTGGACAGCGTTCGCTACGCGCCGGTGATGGCGCGCTACAAGATCTACATCATCGACGAAGTGCACATGCTCTCGACGCAGGCCTTCAACGGCCTGCTCAAGACGCTGGAAGAGCCGCCGCCGCATGTGAAGTTCATGTTCGCGACGACGGAAATCCGCAAAGTGCCGGTGACGGTGCTGTCGCGCTGCCAACGCTTCGATCTGAAGCGCATTGATAGCGAGCGGCTGGCGGAGCATTTGGGAAATATCTGCGCCAAGGAAGGCGTGAAGGTCGATGCCGATGGCTTGGCGCTGATCGCGCGCGCGGCTGAGGGCTCGGCGCGCGATGGCCTCTCGTTGCTGGATCAGGCGTTGGTGCAGAAACCGGGTGAGAGCGTCACTGCCGCGGATGTGCGCGACATGCTGGGCCTCGCCGATCGCGGGCGGGTGCTTGATCTGTTTGAAGCAATCTCGAAGGGCGACGCGAAGACAGCGATCAACGAAGCACGCTCGCAATACGATAGCGGCGCTGATCCGACATTGATCCTGCGTGATCTCTTGGACATCGGGCACGAGGCGGCGCGGGCGCAGGCGCTCGGCGCCGAGGCGAAGATTATTGGCGGCGCCGATTGGGTTGGCCGCGTGCGTGGGTTGGCGGCGAGCCTCTCGCCTGCGCAGCTTTCGCGGCTGTGGCAGATGTTGCTGAAGGCGCTCGAAGAGGCCGGCAAGGCGCCCGATCCGATCGCGGCGGTTGAAATGGCGATGGTGCGGCTTTGCGCGGCGCA
>CALBST010000427.1 GCA_937967425.1 uncultured Caulobacteraceae bacterium | reverse complement strand
GGAGCGGCGTGCCCGACCAAGCGTTCCGCGCCTCCACGGTGCGGGCGGCTGGCCTTCTGAAGCGCTGGGGTTGCGCTAGGCGCACAATCAATCATGACTTCTGGCGAGTGCGATTGATCAACGTCAAACAGCGGCGCGGTCGATTGCCGCAATCACAACGGGCAAGTGGACGGACAGACCTTGATCCGCCTCAACATCAGGCTGAAGCGACGCGCGCAGAGTGCGCGGTTGGAGCTACGCATCATGGATGCTGCGACACTTGACCTCTTGCGCCAGTGCGAGGAGGCGCACGCTCAAGGGTGCGACTTTCCGACGATCTGGAACGCTATTTTGAAGCGTCACCCCCTCGTGCGCGGCATACCCGGACACGAGTGCCGGAGCGGCGACACGCTTATCGTCGTGTCATTGCTAAACGGTCAAACGCTTGCGTCATCGACGCGCGGGTTCTCGCTTCTCTAGACGAGCGCGACGATTGATAAGCCTCAAACGGTTTCGCCGCGTCAGGCCCTAGGCCTGTCATTATGCGAACCATTATTGAGCCATTCCGCATCAAGTCGGTCGAGCCCATCAGGATGACCTCGCCGGCGGAGCGGCGCCAAATCCTGTCACATGCGCAATACAATCTGTTTTGTATTGCGGCCGAGGACCTCATCATCGATCTGCTTACCGATTCCGGGGTTGCGGCGATGAGCGCCGAGCAATGGGCGGCGCTCATGCGCGGGGACGAAAGCTATGCGGGCTCGGCATCGTTCGAGCGCTTTGACGCGGCGGTGAAGCGGCTGATGCCATTCAAGCACGTCATTCCGACCCATCAGGGACGCGCGGCCGAGGCAATCTTGTTTGCACTCCTAGGCGGGGCAGGCAAGATCATCCCTTCCAATACGCACTTCGACACCACGCGCGCCAATATTGAAGCGACCGGCGCGCACGCCATCGATCTTGTTTGCCCCCAAGCCGACGACGCAGCTTGCGAAGCGCCGTTCAAGGGCGACATGGATTTGGATCGCTTGAGTTCGCTTCTTGAGCGCGACGGCGCGCGCGTGGCCTGCGTGATGATGACCATCACCAACAATGCCGGGGGCGGTCAGCCGGCCAGTTTGGCGAACATAAAGGCTGTTTCCGCCATGGCGCGCCGTCACGGCAAATTGTTCGTCATCGATGGGTGCCGGTTCGCAGAGAATGCGTGGTTCGTCAAGGAGCGGGAAGAAGGCCAGCGGCGTCGATCCGTGGCGGAGATCGTCAACGACATCTTCTCATGCGCCGACGCAATGACGATGTCGGCCAAGAAGGACGCGTTCGCCAATATCGGCGGCTGGTTGGCGCTCAATGACGATGACTTGGCCGAGCAAGCACGTACGCGCCTCATCCTCACCGAAGGTTTTCCAACCTATGGCGGCTTGGCCGGGCGCGATCTTGACGCGATCTGCCAAGGTCTTTCTGAGATCATCGATGAGGATTATCTGCGCTATCGTGTGCGGGTGAATGAATACATGTTGGAACGGCTTGTCGCAGAAGAGGTGCCTGTCGTGCGTCCCGCCGGCGGCCATGCGGTTTTCCTAGAGGCCGGATCGATGCTTCCCCATATTCCGGCGCTCCACTATCCGGGGCAGGCGCTCGCCACGGCGCTCTATGAAGAGGGCGGCGTGCGAGGCTGCGAAATCGGCAGCGTCATGTTTGGAAGGCAGCCCGACGGCAGCGAACGTCCGGCGCGGCGCGAACTGGTGCGCCTCGCCATGCCGCGCCGGGTCTACACCCAAAGCCACGCAGATTATGTGGTCGAGACAATTCTGGCCGTGCATGAACGGCGCAGCCGGTTACGCGGTCTGCGTATTGTGCGCGAGCCGCGGGCGCTGAGGCACTTCACCGCCGCCTTTAGCCCCCTCGACTGAAGGAGGCGGCGTCAATCCGGCGTCAGGTCGGCTGCGCGTTCGCACACGACAGAAATATCTTGTCCGGGTTCATGAGGCAGTGAGGGTCAATTGCGCGTTTTATTTGAGCCATGAGGTCGACCGCAGCGCCAAGCTCCTGACGCAGGCATTCGCGCTTTCCCATGCCTATGCCGTGCTCGCCGGTTGAGGTGCCGTCCATGGCGATCGCGCGCGCTACAAGCGCGTCATTGAAGCGTCTCGCGGCGTCGCTCTCCTCAGGAGACGCGGGATCAAGAAGCAAGATCACGTGGAAGTTGCCGTCGCCAATATGGCCAATGACGATGGCGGGGAACGGCAACGCGGCGATATCCTGCTTGGTGGCGTCGATGCAGTCGGGCAATTGACTGATCGGAACGCAAACGTCAGTCGACCAGGGCCGTGCGCCCGGGCGCAAGCTGAGCGCCGCCAAACCGGCATTGTGTCTGGCCTTCCAGAGTTGGTTGCGCGCCTCGGATTCGACCGCCCAACGAAACTCGCCGCCGCCATTTTCTGCGGCGATGCCGCGCGCCCGCTCGGCGTGAGCGGCGACCTCCTCCGCAGAGCCGTGAAACTCCAGAAATAAAGCGTCGCTGACCGGGTAGGTTGTGCCGAAGACGCCATTGACAGCGCCAATCGCCGCCGCGTCCAGATATTCCGCCCGCGCCAGCGGCAGCCCGCACTGGATGGCTTCCACGACCGTGGACGTCGCTCCGCGCGCCGAGGCGAAGGCGCATACCGCAGCGCTCATCGCCTCCGGCGCGGGGTGAAGCTTGAGCGTGACGTCGGCGATGATCCCGAGCGTGCCTTCGCTGCCCACAAAGAGACGTGTCAGGTCATAACCCGCAGCAGACTTGCGTGCGCGCTGCGCTGTCTTGATGACGCGCCCGTCCGCGGTGACAACGCTCAGCGCCATGACGTTTTCGCGCATGCCGCCATAGCGAAGCGTCGTCGTTCCAGAAGCGCGCGTGGCGGCCATGCCGCCAATGGTTGCGTCCGCACCCGGATCGACAGGAAAGAAAAGTCCGGTGTGGCGCAGCGCCTCGTTGAGCGCCGATCGCGTGAGACCCGGTTCGACCGTGCAGTCTTGATCTTCAGGGTTGACGCGCAGCACCCGTTTCATACCGGACAGGTCGATCGAGACGCCGCCCTGAGGCGCGCCGACATGACACTCAAGCGAGGTGCCGGCGCCATAGGGTATGATCGGCGTTCTATGCTCGGCGCAGGCGCGAACAATTGCGATGATTTCTTCAAGCGTACTGACCATGGCGACCGCTTGCGGCGGCAGCGCCCGCAAGTGCATGCCCCCGCCCGCATGGCTCTCGCGGAGCGCAACGGCGCGGCTGAAGCGGGCGCCGAGGAGGGTGGAGATCTGCGCGCAGAGGGCGCTCGGCAAGTCATTCACCGTATCATCACCTCGATCAGAGCGGGGCCGGGGGCGGCGTAACTGCGCTTCAGCGCGGCAATCAGCGCTGCAGGCGTTTCCACGCGTTCGCCGGGAACGCCGAAGCCGCGGGCGATGTCGCAGAAATCGATCGACGGACGCTTCAGATCGAACAACGCATCTGCCGCTTCGGACAATTGATTGACGCCGGCGCGCATCATCTCCAGACGCAAGATCGCGTAAGCGCCGTTGTTGAGTACGATGTTGGTGACGGCGAGGTTCTCGCGCGCCTGCGTCCACAGCGCCTGGATCGTGTAGAGCGCACTGCCGTCTGCTTCCAAGGCAACGACTCTGCGCCCCGGACAGGCGATGGCTGCGCCCGTCGCCAGCGGCAATCCCTGGCCGATCGCACCGCCCGTCAGCGTCAGCCAATCATGCGCGCGAGCGCTTGCGGCTGCATCATAACAGAAGAGACCCGCCGTGTTGGACTCATCGCAGACAATGGCGTTGGCCGGCAGGGTTGCAGCGAAGCATTGCGCAAGCGCAGCAGGATCTATCGCGCCGCTGCCGGCGGGGGCTGAAGGCGCTGATGCAGGAGCGGCTGGAACCTCAGCGGCTTTGACTAGGTCGGCGAGCGATCTAAGCGCGCGTTCGACCCCGCCGCTTGAACATGTCAGTTCAAGCGTCTGCGCATCGTCGGGCGCAAGTCTTGTCGCACGTCCAGGCAGGGCGAAGAACGCGACGGGCGCAGCTGCGCCTGCGAGAATGACCGTCTCCACCTGCGACAGCGCCGCGGCGGCCATCTCGCTGAGATAGGGCAGGCGCTTTAGATGCGCCGCCGATCCTTCGCGGCGAACGCGAGCAGGAAAGGTTTCGATCATGACAAGCGCGCCTGTCTTGACGCCGATCCGCTCCGCGCTTGCGCACGCTTCGGCGGAAAGAAACCGTCCCCCGAGCAAGAGCAAGGTGCGTGGTCCAAGCAGTCGCGCCGCCGCCTCGATTTGGCCGGCGTCGAGGTCCTGATCGGGCGTGGCGACCACGGGCGGAGGCGAGAGCGTGTCATCGCTCCAGGCGATATCGGCGGGAAGAATAAGAGACGCGGGCCCGAGGCGGCGCGCCGCTTGGAAGGCCTGCTGCGTGAGGCCAAGCAGGTCCGCGGTCGCTCCGGCCGTTTCCAGCCAGGATGAAACCGGACGCGCGAGCGCGGCGATATCGCTCGCCAGTGGGGGATTGTTGGCGCGGTGGTAAGTGGCGTGGTCGCCAATCAAGGAAACGATCGGTGTTCGCGCGCGATAGGCGTTGTGCAAATTTGCGAGCCCGTTCGCCAGGCCCGGGCCCAGATGCAGCAGCGTCAGCGCCGGCGCCTGCATCATCCGGCCGTAACCGTCGGCGGCGCCGGTCGCCACCCCCTCGAAGAGGCACAAGATTGGACGAATGCTGGGCGCGGAATCGAGCGCGGCGACGAGATGCATCTCGGATGTGCCGGGGTTGGCGAAGCAGGCGCGTGCGCCTTCCCGCTCGGCAAGGGCAAGCAGGCTTTGAGCCGCCTTCATGCGTGCGCGCCGCTCAGACTGGATTCCACCAGGCGGCGTGCGCCAGGCGCAAGGTTCATCAAGCGCAAGCCCGCACCGCGCGCCAAGCGTGCGAGGCGCCGTTCGTCGGCGTAGAGTTTGGCGATTGCGTTGGTGGCGGCGAACAGCGGCAGCGTGGCGCGCCTGTGTTCTTGCTCGTAGCGGCGCAGGCCCTGGATAGCGCCAAGGTCACGCCCGTTCCGGTTCGCGGCGAGAATCTCGCGCCCGAGTATGAAAGCCCCGCGCAGTCCGAAATTGAAGCCGTGCGCGGTGACCGGATGCATGCCGACGGCGGCGTCGCCAAGGAGTGCGAATCTCGGCGCTGCGAAGCGATCGGCATAGACCGCAACAAGGGGATAGTAAGAAGGTTCGCTCGACAGCGCGATGTCACCCCAACGGCGTTGCGTGCGCCGCTCGATCTCGCGCGCTAACGCCTTGGCGCTCAGTCGCTTGAGATCCGCCATTTCCATAGCGTCGAGCGTCAGGACAAAAGACGACTGACGGTCCAGAAGCGGCAACATCGCAATCGTCTGTCCGTTGGCGAACCATTCCGTGGCGATGCTGTTGTGCGCTCTTGTGTGGCGCACGCGGCAAACCAGCATGGTGCGGCCGAAGTCGACCATGTGCGCGCCGATGCCTTGGCTTTGGCGTAAGTTCGAAAACCGCGTGTCGGCGGCGACGATCAGCTTGCCGGCGAGGGTGCGATCGTTGTCAAGCGCGACGCTGGCGCAAGTCTCGTCCATGTCGGCGATGCGCGCAGTAGCGCCCAGGACCAAGTCGCAATTCTGCTGCTCTTGGACGCGCTCAAACAAGGTGCGTCGCAGAGCTGCGTTTGAGACGAGCGCGCCGAGCGGTTCGCGCCGGCGCCTGTCCGTGAAAGGCAAGACATAAGAAGACGCGCCGTCCAGCACTTCGGCGCGCGCGAGCGGCGCAGAGTCCTCCGCGCCAAGGCGCTGCCACGCGCCAAGCGTACGCAAGCGTTCGATCGAGGCGCGCGTGAGCGCGATTTCGCGCCCGTCATAGGCTGGATCGGCCAAAGCCGGCGCGGGCGTCTTGTCTATGAGCGCGATGCGGAGCGGCGCCTCAGCGAGCCGCGCCGCAAGACTGAGGCCTGCAGGTCCGGCGCCAACAATGATGAGATCATACTCACTCATGTCATCCTCTTTGCCGATCATGTCGCGGCGGTTTGGCGCGGCCGCAGCAGAAGCGGCGCATAGACAATAGCGAAGCCGGCAAAGGCGCCGCTCCATAGCACTGCCGAGAGAGCAAGGAGCGCCACATAGTGTTCGGACAGAAACGGCGCGGCGACACGAACGAATGCCGCAAGGTTTATCAAGCTGTAGATGGCGCTTATGCGCGGTGTCGCCGTCAGCGGCTGCCCGGTATGGCCCAGGCTTGCACGCGTCATCACCGCGAGCGTCATGACGCCAAAGCCGCCGGCGGTAATAGCGTGAAGCCCTGACGCCGCAGGCACAACGGCGGGGACGATGATCGCCAGACCTTGCAGCAGCAGGCCCAACGCCAGCCAGAAGTAGCCCATATGAAGGATGAGCACTAAAGGCTCTTTCGCCGTGCGCCAGCCTTGCCAGCGTGCGAGCCGCACAAGGTGAAGCGCGCCGGCAAACGTCAGCGCCAAGCCCCCGATATAGAGCGACGGTGAGATGGCCCACGTGACGAGGCCCGCGCCGCCGACAACAAGCGTGGCTATGTCGAAGCGGCCAGGTGATGCGGGTTCGGGCGTGAGTTTGCGCTTGGCCATCCAGTTGCGCGTGAAGCTGGGTACAATGCGTCCGCCGATGAGTGCGACGAGCGATGCAACAACTGCAATGCCGATACGCTCGCCCAGCAACGCCAGGTCAGGATTGATCCCTCGCAGATGTGTCAACGCGTTTGCGCCGCCAAGCGCCGTCAACAGGACCAGCACCGGCAAGTTTCGAACATTGCGGCCTGCGATGATCTCACGTCCCACCACCGCCGCGAAGACAAACAGGAAGGCGCCGTCGATGAAAGGCGCTGCGGCGAAGTGCGGGATAAGCATCGCCGCGCGTCCCGCGCACCATAAGAGAACAAGCGCTGCAAGCGGCGCGCCCGTCACCGGTAGCCGGCCTGTCCAATTGGGCACTGCGGTCAGGAGAAAGCCTGCAATGACGCCGCTTAGATAGCCGAACACCATCTCATGGGCGTGCCAGTCACGGCCAAAATGATCGACCGGAAGCCATCCTGTAAACGCCGCGATCCAAACCGGCACGGCTAATGCGGCCCATACCGCCGCCAGGAGAAAGAACGGCCTAAAGCCCATGCTGAACAATGGGAGGCCACGATAAGATCTGTAGCGTTCGGCAGTTGTGGCGGTCATGGATAAAGAAGCTTCAAACAGCGCGCGAATGCGCAAGCGGGGAAGGTTGGTCGTAGGCGTCAAACGCCATCGCCGCGAGGCGTGAAAATTGCCGCGCAGCCGGCGGTATGCGCAAAACATCACCATGAATCTCGACAAGCCCCACCTCGGCAAGAGGCCTCAACTCGGCGTGAGCGTCCGGAAACATATCCCAGCCGCCCCACGCGCTGAGATCGACTTCGAAATTGCACATGATCGATTGGATGACGCTGCCGCGGCGCAGATCCTCCGCGTTCACGGCGTGTCCCCGAGACACCGGCAGCGTGTCGGCCTCCACCGCATGACGCCATGCGCCGATGGTGGAGATGTTTTGCGCATAGCCGCCAGGAAGATGCGAAATGGCCGACGGCCCGAAGCCGATGATCGCCTCACTCGCCGCCGGGACATAACCTTGAAAGTTGCGGTAGAGCTTGCCTTCCCGCGCCGCCGTCGCCAGCGGATCGTGGCTGCGCGCAAAATGATCGAGCCCAATGCTCAAATAGCCGAGATCATTTAGCATTCGTCTCGCCAGTTCGGCCTGGTCGAAGCGTTCGCTTGCGCCCGGCAGCGCCTTTGCATCGATGAGCCGCTGGCGACGCTTGAACCAAGGCACATGCGCATAACCGAAGAGCGCAATCCGGCTGGGCTTGAGTTCGGCCGCGAGCCGGATCGAGCGTGCGAGATCGCCGGCTGTTTGCCGCGGCAGGCCGTACATGAGATCGAAGCTGATGGTCTCAAGCCCTGCGTCTCGAAGCATGCGAACGCTCTCGCGCACTTGCTCGAAGGGCTGAACGCGCCCCATCGCCTCCTGCACGTGGGCGTTGAAGTCCTGAACGCCCAATGAGACGCGGCCAACGCCTGCGGCGGCGTAAGCGTGCGCAAGCTCGGCGGTGACGTAGCGCGGGTCGAGTTCAACCGCGTGCCTGAGGTCCGGCCGCACGTCGAACCAAAAATCGATGTGATGGACAATGCGCAAGAACTCAGCGGCGGAAAGCACGTTGGGCGTGCCGCCGCCCCAATGCACTTCGTCGACGGTGCGCGCGCCGAGTGCGGAGGCGACGAGATCGATCTCCATCATCAAAGTGGTGACAAAGTCGCCGATGTCGCCGCCCCGGGTCAGAAAGGTGTTGCACCCGCAATACCAGCAAAGCTGCCTGCAATAAGGCACATGCAAATAGAGCGAGAGGTTTGTCGTATCGTCGACGGCGCCTAGCCAGCGCCGGTAGATTTCGGCGTCAACGCTGGCGTCGAAATGATTGGCGCTGGGATAAGACGTATAACGCGGAGCTTGGCGTTCCGCGAAGGGCAGGAGATGCGGATCCATAAGTTCAAGATCGCGGCGCGCGGCGCAGAAGCGATTGATCTTGGTCAATTGGCGATGCGGCCCAAGCGCGCATCATCTCAGGGGCAGAGCACGTCCACCAGCGCGCCCTCGGCGATCTCGGGCGCGTCCGGCGCCCGAACGATGAGCGCGGGCGCGGCGGCGAAAATCGAGATGAGCGATGAATCTTGCCGCGCCGCGGCATGCGCCCACACCTGGCCGCGCTCATCGCTCGCGACCGCGGCGCGGAGGTAGGTCTCGCGGGCGCCATTGGCGCTGAGCGGCGTGCGGGTGCGCGCCACAACGGTGCGCGTAGAAGGCTCGGGGTCTCGGCCACACAATCTGTCCAGCAGAGGGCGCATGAAGAGACGTGCGCAGACCATTGCAGACGCCGGATTGCCGGGGAGTCCTAGGATCAGGGTTCCTCCAATTCGTGCAAACCATGTTGGCTTGCCCGGACGCAGCGCCACCTTCTCGAACATCAACTCACCGCCAAGGTCACGTATCGCTGGCCGGGCGGAGTCGTGGTCGCCGACTGAAGCGCCGCCAACAACCACCGTCAGATCGCTGCTTGGCAGGGTGTCCGTGATCGCTCCGGCGACGGCGGCTGCGCGGTCCTTCATCGGCGCCGTGGTCGCCGCCTCGGCGCCCCATTGTTCGGCGAGCGCCGCCATGGCGAAACTCATCGAGTCAAAAATCTGGTCGGGGAGGGGCGTATTGCCTGGCGCGACAAGCTCGTCTCCTCCGCCCAGGATTGCAACGCGCGGACGCCTTGCGACATTCAACGCCGCTCGTCCTAACGTGGCTGCAAGCGCGATGGCGACAGCATCCAGCCTGGCGCCCGACGCCAGCACGCGCTCACCCGACCGGACATCGACACCCGCCTCGCGGACATGGCGGCCGGTTCGGACCGCAGGGGCGGCGATGGCGTCCCCATCGCGTCTTGCATCTTCCTGAATGAGAACCGCGTCCGCACCCGCCGGCAGCGGCGCTCCGGTAAAGATCCGCGCGCACTCGCCGGCGCTCAACGCGACCTGAAGCGCGTTTCCCGCACCGGCCTCGCCGATCACGCGCAGTACGCCAGGCGTGTCGCACGCGCGTACGGCATAGCCGTCCATCGCAGAGGCGCGGAAGGGCGGGTGATCGCGCGGCGCGATGAGATCCTCGCGCAATGTGCGGCCCAAGGCGGCGCGCAGGTCCAAGCGTTCAGTGCCGACGGGTGTTGCGCTGGAAACAAGCGCCGTGCGGGCGTCGGCGACGCTGATCATGATTTGGCTCGAACATAGGAACCACTTGCGCCGCCGTGCTTTTCCGTCAGCGCGATGGCCTCAATCGTCATGTCGCGATCGACAGCCTTCAGCATGTCGTAGAGCGTGAGGCAGGCCACGGAAACAGCTGTCAGCGCTTCCATCTCGACCCCGGTTTGGCCATTGACGCGCGCGCGCGCTGAAACGGTAAATCCGGGAAGGGACTCAACTGGCGTCACCTCGACTTTGAGGCTCGTCAATGCAAGGGGGTGGCAGAGCGGGATCAGCTCCGCGGCTCGCTTGCCCGCCATGACGCCCGCGATCTCGGCTATGGCGCGAACATCGCCCTTCGGCAGATCGCCGGCGATAGCGCGCGCTAAGGTCTCGGCGTGCATGCGGATGCGGCCTTCGGCGACGGCCTCGCGGCGCGTCGATTGCTTGTCGCCGACATCGACCATGCGCGCGCGTCCCGCATCGTCGATGTGTGTAAGCCGTTGCTTCATCTCAACGCTCCAGGAGACGCGGCATGATCTCAACCAGATTGCACGGCGTGTGGCGGCTATCGAGTTGCCAGCGGATGATCTTTTCCCACCCGTCCCGGCAGGCGCCGTTCGAGCCGGGCAGGGCGAAGATGAACTTTCCCCTGGCCACGCCCGCGCAGGCGCGTGACTGCAGTGTCGAGAGGCCAACGCTCTCGAAGCTCAGCAGATGCCAAACGACCGCAAAGCCCTCGATCTCCTTTTCGAACAGCGGCCGAAGCGCCTCGGGCGTGACATCCCGCCCGGTGAGGCCGGTGCCGCCGGTCGAGATGATGACATCAATCCCAGGTGTGTCGATCCAGCCGCTGACGCGCGCGCGGATTTGGGCGGCGTCGTCGCGGACAAGAGTTCGTTCAGCGACACGATGCCCGTCGCGGACGATAAGATCGGTCAGCAAGGTCCCCGAAGTGTCGCTTTCCGCGTTCCTGGTGTCAGAGATCGTCAAGAGCGCGACATTGACTGGTTTGAAGGGCAGGCTTTCATCGATCCTGCAGGCGTGGTCTCTCATTTCGAATGCTCCTCGCGCCGGCGGCGGTCTTCCGCCGTTGGCTCAATCCAGCGGGCGCCGCTCGGACCGATCTCCCGTTTCCAGAACGGAGCGTCCGTTTTCAGATAATCCATCAATTCTTCGACGGCGGCGAATGCCGCGGCGCGGTGGGCGCTGAGCGCCGCCACTAATACGATTGCCTCGCCCGGCGAAATCGCGCCGAAGCGATGCATCACCAGGATGTCGGCAACGTCATGCCGTTTCGCGACCTCTCGGGTAAGTCTGCTGATCTCGCGTTCGGTGAAGCCTGGGTAGTGTTCCAGTTCGAGCCGCATAACGTCGCCTTGCTGCGAGACGCCGCGGCAATAGCCGACAAACGTCACCACGGCGCCGCAGGCGGCGCCGCGCAAGGCTGCAAAGCGCGCCGTCTCTGCGTCGGGCGAAATCGCCTCGGCTGTGATGGAGACTTGGATCATGCCGCAAGCGCCGCGGCCGCGATGCCCAGCACGAGCCCCAGCACGCGCAATACGCCGCGTTTGTCGAGACCCCTCAAGCTCCAGGTCGTGCCGATCAAGGCGCCGATCATCGCCGCCGCCATGAACCAGGGCAGGTAGGCAGGTAGCGCGGCGAGCGAGGAGGCGCGTCCTGCCAACCCGGCGATGGAATTGACAACGATGAAGCAGGCCGCGATGCCGGTCGCACGCTGGGGATCGGCCCAGCCTGCAAATACAAGAAGGGGAGAAAGATAAACGCCGCCGCCTATGCCGGTGAGGCCCGCGAGTGCGCCGAGAGCGGCGCCGGTCGGCAATGCGACGACAGCCGATGGCGCTTTGCTTGCCTTTATCGCGTCGATTGTGGGCCAGAACAGGTAACGAATGGCCGCGGCGGCGAGCGCAGCAGCCAGCAAGGGACGATAAATGTCTTCAGGCACGTCGATGCGGCCGGCAAGAAAGGCCGCAGGAATAGCCGTGACCGCAAAGGGCCAAAATGCGCGCCAGTCGAAGCGACCGGCGTGGATGAAGCGCCAAGCGCCCAAGCCGGCGACGAGGATGTTGAGCACCAGCGCTGCCGGGCGCACTTCCTCCGGCGCCAGGCCCGCAAGCGCCATGAGCGCGATGTAGGCTGAGGCGCCTCCATGCCCGACGGAGGAATAGAGCGCTGCGGCGCCGGCGATCGCCAGACTGAGGATGAGAATAGTCTCGTTCATCTTAGCCTCCGCTCAAGGGCGGCATGAACGCAATTTCAGACGCTTCACGCACATTCTCAGTCTCTCTGTTGCAGATCACCTGATCGACAACGACATGGATGCCGCGCTCGTGGAGCGCCGCGCCGAGGTCGCCATCGCCGGCCGCGAGCCAGCCGCGAAGATCGGCGACAGTTTCGACGTGAGCGGGCAAAGTCACCACGCGCTCGCCGTGTCCGGCCGCGTCGCGCAGACGCCCAAGAAAAATGAGACGCGTCATCCCCCGGTCACCGACATGTGCCGAACCGTTGCCGGGGTGCGCAATCGATCCATATGAAAATCGTGTCCTTTGGGCCGAAGCGTGATTGCAGCATCGAGCGCGGCATCCATGGCGCCGTCGCAGCCATCCGCGCGCAGCGCTTCGCGCAGGTCCACCGAAGTCTCGTGACCTAGGCAAAGATAGAGTCGCCCCGTACAGGTGACGCGAACCCTTGAGCAGGCTTCGCAGAAATTGTGACTGAGCGGGGTGATGAAGCCCAAGCGGCCGCCGGTTTCTTCCACGCGGACATAACGCGCCGGGCCGCCCGTGCGATCGGGGAGATCGGAGAGGCGCCAATAACTCGCCAGGTCCTCGCGCACCGTCGCTAAGGATAGAAACTGGTCAGTGCGATCTTCATCGATCTCGCCGAGCGGCATGGTTTCGATCAATGTGAGGTCGAAGCCGCGTCCGTGCGCCCATTTTATCAGGTCGGGAATTTCGTGCGCATTGTCGCGTTTGAGTGCGACGGTATTGATTTTGACCTTGAGGCCGGCGCGCTCTGCGGTGTCGATGCCTTCGAGCACTTCGGGCAGACGATCGCGGCGCGTGATGTGCTTGAACGTCTCGCGGTCCAACGAGTCCACCGAGACATTGACGCGCCGCACGCCCGCGGCGAAGAGGGGGGCGGCGAACGCGGCAAGCTGGACCCCATTGGTGGTCACAGTGATTTCGTCGAGCCCCGCGCCGAGATGGCGCTTCACCGAGTTCAGAAGATCAAAAAATCCGCGCCGCACCAACGGCTCGCCGCCGGTAAAGCGCAGCCGGCGCACGCCGCGCTTGATGAACGCCGCGCACAGCAAATCGAGCTCTTCGATGGTGAGCAGCTCGTTGCGCGGCAAGAAGCGCATACGCTCGCTCATGCAATAGATGCAGCGTAGATCGCAACGGTCGGTGACGGAGACGCGCAAATAAGTGATGGCGCGTCCGAAAGGATCGATCAGGGGTGTCATGCCGGTCTCTGCAAAGCGGTCAGGTCCTCGACGGTGTTGGCGTTGGCGAAAGCGCGCGCCTCCTCGAAATGTACGGCGCGCGCGCCAACCTCGGCCAGGAACCGGCGTACCGCGGGATGCTCGCCGCCGCGCAATCGCGCCTCCAACACGTCGTAGAGCTCAATGCTCCACAGTGCGCAGAGAGGGTGCTGGCCGGTATCGGTTTGGGCAAAAGCGCCGCGGGCGCCGGCGATATTCGCCGCCAGCTTGGGCGCCAAATCGGCGGGTAAGCGAGGCGCGTCGCAGGGCGCGGTCGCCAGGAACGCATACCCGCGCCGGCTTGCCCAAGCCAATCCGCTCAAGATCCCAGCAAGCGGGCCGCTCGGAAGCGTAGGATCGTCAAAGAGCACCTCAACGCCGTGTGCGCGCCCGCGCGCCTCGGCCCCTGAACCAGGGCGTGCGCTGATTGAGAATGCGGGGAGTTCTGCAAATAGGATTGCGGCGTGGTCCATCATTGGCGCACCCGCAAACGGCGCCAATGCTTTTTCGGCGCCGAAGCGGGTGGAGCGGCCGCCGGCGACAAGAAGCCCGCCTATGGTATCGAGTGGGATCACGATTTTGGCCGCGTATAGTCTTCAATCCAGGTCAATGCGCGGATGGCGTGCGGCCAGCCCAAGGTTGTGATGGCAAGAAAGGCGACATGTTGGAGTTCCTCCGCCGTTAGACCCTCGGCCAGAGCCCGGCGCGCATGGGAGTGCGTTGCGCCTTCAGAATCTGCGCCGACGGCCAAGGCGAGCGTCACCAGACGCCGCGTCTTTGCGTCGAGCGGACCGGCCTCGCCGGCAGCGGCGCCCAGCGCCTGTAGTGCGCGCCAGAGCGCGGGTTTCTCGCGTGCAACCCGCCCCGCTGCTTGCGGCAGGTCTTCCTCGCCTGGTTCAGTTGTCATGACGTTCGATCCTTCTTGGGCGCGGCAGTCAAAGGCGCCTGCCGGAGGAGGTCAACCGAAGCGGTGAGCGTCATCTGGGTTTGGCTCGCGAGAGTTCAGAAAGCCAGATTTCGGCGTCCGCTTCGGCGATGATGTCGCCACCGCGCGGAGCGTTGTTGTCGATCAGAGGATCGGGTCTCGCCAACTGTTCCAACGCGGCGATGTTGCTCAGCGTGACGACCGAACCTTGTACGCTCACGCCTTGTTTCTGCAGGGCGGCGAAAGAACGTGAGAGATTTTCCGGGGTCATGCCGAGAAGCGAAGCCAGTATCCGTTTCTCGTGGTGAAGAATGACGGCCGATCCTGAGGCGTCGATCGCCCGTTGTGCGAGAAGGTAGTTGGCGAGCCGCTCTGTGCTGTTGCGCAGTTTAATGTTCTTGATGTTGCGGACGAGGCCCCGGTAGCAACCGGCAAGATCGCGCGAGACCGACATTGCAAATCGCGGATCAAGACGCATCGCCGTGCGGATCGCGTCGCCAGGGATCATCAGGATCTCGCAGCGCTCCAACGTGCGCGCCGACATGAGCGCTGCCGCGTCGAGTACGACCGCAGCTAGAATGAAGGTCGATATTGGCCGCAGGATGGTCAGCACGGTTTCGTGGTCGTTCCAGGTGCCGTGAAGCTCAACCTGGCCGTCGAGCAGCACGTAAAGGAAGTCCACAGGATCGCCCTCGAGCAGCAGCATGGTGGCGGCCGGGAAACGCTGCACGTGCGCCCCCGCGGTGGCCACGCGAAACGTCTCGGGCGCTGCTTCTGCGAAGATCGGCAGCGCCCTGACCCGGTCGGTATCGCTCGCGCGCATACTGTCCTCCAACAAAAAGCAATGTGGCGCCGTTCTCGTCCAGTTGAATTGATGCAAATCAAGCCAAAGGCGCGGCCTGATAATGGTCAGGCGGTTGTTTGATAAACCTCAAGCTCATAGCCCCAAGTGAGATTGGGCGCCTGGGACACGCGTCTCGTGGGAGCATATTTTCCACCGGCTTGCCAGTGCGGCTTGATTTGCATCAAATGATCTCGCCCCGATTGGTGCTGTTGATGCTTGCGCGTACGCCGCCGCGCGCGCGCAATGGGGCGATCGACATGGCTTCACCGCACGAGCTTCAGGGCAAACAAAACGGGGCCGATGTCGGCCTCTGGCTCAGCACTATCGCCTTCACGGCTTGCTTTGCTGTTTGGACCATCTTCTCGATCATAGGCGTCCAGATCAAAGAGAATCTGGGCCTCAGCGAAACCCAGTTTGGCCTGTTGGTGGGCACGCCGATTCTAACCGGCTCCCTCATCAGGCTCGTTCTCGGCGTCTGGACCGAGCAATTTGGCGGCCGCATCGTCAATTTGCTCGTGATGCTGGCTGCCGCGGCGGCCACCTTTCTCTTGTCTTACGCGCAGACTTACGAGCAATTTCTGATCGCGGCATTGGGCGTGGGTATCGCAGGCGGTTCGTTCGCGGTTGGCGTCGCCTACGTCACCAAATTCTATCCCTCTAAAGAGCAGGGGACGGCGCTCGGGATTTTCGGCGCAGGCAATGTCGGCGCGGCGGTGACTAAGTTCCTGGCGCCTTTCGTGCTGCTCGCCTTCGGCTGGGAGGCGGTGGCGCAGTACTGGGCCGCAGGCCTCGTCATTATGGCCTTCATCTTCTTTGTATTCACAAAGGACGAACCGGATCTGATCGAGCGTCGGCGCCGGGGCGCTCGGCCGCGTTCGATGCTCGAACAGTTCGCGCCGCTCAAGAACGTCCAGGTTTGGCGGTTCTCGCTCTACTATTTCTTCGTTTTTGGCGCCTTTGTCGCGTTGGCGCTCTGGCTGCCGCGCTATCTGGTCGGCGCTTACGGCCTCGACCTCAAGACAGCCGGTCTAGTGGCGGCGGCGTTTTCGGTGCCGGCATCGCTCTTTCGCATTTATGGCGGGCATCTCTCCGACAAGGTAGGCGCGCGCCAAGTGATGTACTGGACGTTTCTGATCGGCATCGCCGCGACCTTTCTGCTGTCCTATCCGCCCACAAGCTACGTCATCGACGGCATCGAGGGGCCGATCGCATTCCGGCTGGAGACCGGCTTGGTCGGATTCACAATCATCGTCTTTGTGCTGGGCTTCTTTATGAGCCTCGGCAAAGCTGCGGTGTTCAAGCACATCCCGGTCTACTATCCCAAGGATGTCGGCGCCGTCGGCGGCCTCGTCGGCATGATCGGCGGTCTTGGCGGGTTCGTGCTGCCGATCGCCTTTGGCGTGCTCAACGATCTCACCGGCATCTGGACGAGCTGCTTCATGCTGCTCTTCCTCATCGTCTCTGGTTCGCTCGTGTGGATGCACTTCGCCATCCGGCAAATGGAACGTGATGCGGCCGGCAAGACACTCGAGGCGTTGCCGGAATTCCCGGAAATGCAGCCGATTCACGAGCCGGCCAGACATAAGCCGGCGAAGGCAGGGCTGATCGTCGACTGGCGCCCTGAAGATGCGGGTTTTTGGAAGGAGAAAGGCAAGGCGGTCGCTGCGCGCAACCTTTGGCTCTCGGTGCCCGCACTATTTCTGTCCTTTGCGGTTTGGATGGTGTGGTCCGTCGTCGTAGCGAAGCTGCCGAGCATCGGCTTCAATTACACAACCGACCAGCTCTTTTGGCTTGCGGCGCTGCCAGGCCTGTCGGGCGCTACGCTGCGTATCTTCTATTCGTTCATGGTCCCGGTGTTCGGCGGCCGGCTCTGGACGACGCTCACCACTTGGTCGCTGTTGGCGCCGGCGCTCGGCATCGGCTTTGCGGTGCAAAATCCGGATACGCCGTACTGGATCATGCTGGGCCTGGCGTTACTGTGCGGGCTGGGCGGGGGCAATTTCGCGAGCTCGATGTCCAATATCGGCTTCTTCTTCCCACGCGCGGAGAAGGGCAATGCGCTCGCGCTCAATGCGGGGCTCGGCAATCTCGGCGTGAGCGCCATGCAATTCCTTGTGCCGATCGCCATCACCATGGCGGTGTTCGGCAGCTTCGGCGGCGCCGGTCAGGCCACCGAAGCCGGCAGCGTGCTCTTTATGCAGAATGCCGGCTTTATCTGGGTTCCGTTCATCGTCGTCTCGGCGTTCCTGGCCTGGTTCGGCATGAACGATCTGGCGACCGCCAGGGCATCGTTTGCCGAGCAATCGGTGATCTTCACGCGCACGCACAATTGGCTCATGTGCTGGCTCTATACTGGCACCTTCGGTTCGTTCATCGGCTTTTCGGCAGCGTTCCCGCTGCTCACCAGCACGCAATTTCCCGCCGTCAACGTGCTGCAGATCGCTTTTCTCGGGCCGCTTGTGGGTGCGCTGTCGCGCTCGCTCACCGGCTGGGTGTCGGATCGATTTGGCGGCGCGCGCGTAACGCTTGCGGTGTTCGCCATGATGATGCTCGGGACCATCGGCGTCATCTATTTCCTCGCCAACAAGACCGAACCCGGCGCTTTCATGGGCTTCTTCGCCTGCTTCATGCTGCTCTTCTTTGCGAGCGGCGTCGGCAATGCTTCCACCTTCCAAATGATACCGGCCATCATGCGAAAGGAGGTTGCGCGCCTGGCGCCGCAAGCTTCTCCCCAAGATCAGTTGAAGCAGGCGGAGAAGGAATCGGCGGCGATTACCGGCTTCACGTCGGCGATTGCAGCTTACGGCGCGTTCTTTATTCCGAAGAGCTTCGGCTTCTCGCTCGCTGAAACGGGCAGCGCCAACGCGGCCTTGATAGGCTTTCTCGCTTTCTACGTGTCGTGTCTGGCCGTCACATGGTTTGTGTACGCCCAGCCAAAAGGCCTTCTCTTTGACGTCGAGAACACGCGACCAGGCGCCCAGCCCGCCAATGTCGCGGCGCAATAAGGACTGAACGCACATGAGCCACACACTCGATCGGTTGACCTTCTTCACCCGCAAGACCGAGCTCGACACAAGCGGCCACGGCGTGACCAATGACGAGGATCGCTCATGGGAGGAGGCCTATCGCCGGCGCTGGCAACACGACAAGATCGTGCGTTCCACGCACGGCGTGAACTGCACGGGCTCGTGCTCATGGAAAATCTACGTCAAGGGCGGCATCGTCACCTGGGAGACCCAGCAGACTGATTATCCGCGCACGCGTCCCGATCTCCCAAATCATGAACCACGCGGGTGTGCGCGCGGCGCGTCCTATTCCTGGTATCTCTATTCGGGCAACCGCGTAAAATATCCAATGGTGCGCGGCAGATTGCTGAAGCTCTGGCGCGCGGCGCGCAAGACGCTGTCGCCGGTCCAGGCGTGGGCGTCGATTGTCGAGGATGCGCAAAAGCGCAAATCCTACACCTCCATCCGCGGCGGCGGCGGACTCGTGCGCGCGACGTGGGATGAGGTCACTGAACTTATCGGTGCGGCCAATGCCTATACGGTGAAGAAGCACGGGCCGGATCGCGTGTTCGGCTTCTCGCCGATCCCGGCCATGTCGATGATCTCCTACGCCGCCGGCGCGCGTTATCTGCAATTGCTGGGCGGCGTGTGCGGCTCGTTCTACGACTGGTATTGCGACTTGCCGCCGGCGAGCCCGCAGACCTGGGGCGAGCAGACCGACGTTCCGGAATCCGCCGACTGGTACAATTCAGGCTTCATTTTGGTCTGGGGTTCGAATGTCCCGCAGACGCGCACGCCTGACGCCCATTTCTATACCGAGGTGCGTTACAAGGGCGCGAAGTCCGTGGTCATTTGCCCGGACTATTCGGAAGCTTCGAAATTCGCCGATCTCTGGATTTCCGTGAAGCAGGGCACCGATGCGGCGCTTGCCATGGCGATGGGCCATGTCGTGCTTACCGAGTTTCATCGCGACCGCGAAGTGCCGTACTTCAAGGACTACGTGCGCCGCTACACCGACATGCCGCTCCTGGTTCGGTTGGTGAAGAAGGCTGGCCGCTACGTGCCCGAGCGGCTGCTGCGTGCGTCCGATTTCGCCGATGCGCTGGCGCAAGAGAACAATCCCGATTGGAAGACGATCGGCGTCGATGAAGCAACCGGCAATCCGGTGGTGCCCACAGGATCTATCGGCTTCCGCTGGGGCGAACAGGGCAAGTGGAATCTGGAAGAAAAAAGCGCCGACGGCGCGGACGTGAAGCTGCGAGTAGGTCTCAAGGGCGCACATGACGATATCGCCGAAGTGCTCTTCCCATATTTCGCCAACAGCGCCGCCAACGGTTTTGCCTCCACCGATCACCCCGACACATTGATGCGCCGGGTTCCGGTGAAGCGCCTGCAGCTGAAGGACGGCGAAACCCTGGTCGCTTCCGTCTACGACCTCTTCCTCGCCAATTACGGCGTCGATCAAGGCTTTGGCGGCGAGCACATGCCGTCAAGTTATGACGAGCTTGAGCCATACACGCCCGCGTGGGCCGAGAAAGTAACGACGGTGCCGCGCGAGCAGATCATTGCAGTGGCGCGTGGGTTTGCCGCCAATGCCGAGAAGACCAACGGCAAGTCGATGGTGATCATCGGCGCGGCGATGAACCATTGGTATCACATGGACATGAATTATC
>CALBST010000426.1 GCA_937967425.1 uncultured Caulobacteraceae bacterium | reverse complement strand
TTCCATGTCG
Source organism: uncultured Caulobacteraceae bacterium (assembly GCA_937967425.1). The sequence continues at coordinate 9,245 of CALBST010000426.1, read as the reverse complement.
TCCAGCGGCTGGGGGCCGGTGCGGTTGGCTTCGGCTAGCTTGCGCTCAATGTACTGAAACCGCCGCGTGAACTTGGCGTTGGCGCGGCGGAGGGCGTCTTCGGGATCGACCTTTAGTTTGCGCGCGAGGTTGGCCATCACGAAGAGGATGTCGCCCATCTCTTCGGCGATGTGATCCTGGTCGCCGCTGGCTTCGGCGGCTTTGAGTTCGGCCAGCTCTTCGTCGAGCTTTGCCAACACCTCCGTCGAGCTCGGCCAATCGAAATTGATGCGCGCCGCCCTCTTGGTCAGCTTCTCAGCGCGCTGCAGGGCGGGGAGGGCCATCGCTACATCGTCCAGGAGCGACGTGACGCCTTTTGCGGCGCGCTTCTCGGCTTTGAGCGTTTCCCACGCGACGGTCTGCTGCTCGGCCGTGCGTCCATCGCCGGCTTCGCTGAACACGTGCGGATGCCGCTCGATCATTTTGTCGGCGAGCGCCTGGGCGACGTCGGCGAAATCAAACGCGCCAAGCTCCTCGGCCATCCGGGCGTGGAAGGCGACTTGGAAGAGAAGGTCGCCGAGCTCTTCCTTAAGCGCCGGCATATCGTTGCGCTCGATCGCGTCAGCGACCTCGTAGGCTTCCTCGATGGTGTAGGGCGCGATGGTGCGGAAGTTCTGCTCGATATCCCACGGGCAGCCGCCATTCGGATTGCGGAGCTGAGCCATCACGTCGATCACGGCCTGGGTGGCGGCGGCGTTTCGGGCGAGCCGGTCTGCGCTCTTTTCTTTCGCGTTTTCAGCTAGTTGGGCCGACATCCAAATCTCGCATAAGATAGATTATGGGAAGCGATGTCCGACTCAAATCGGATAGTCGCCAGCCCAGCCATCGTATGCGGGTTCGACGCCGGTTGGCAGCCTCGCCTTCAGCGCCTGGTAGTCGAGATCGATGTGCATGTTGGTCAGCACCGAGCGCTCAGGCTTGAGGCGTTCGATCCATTCAAGCGCCTTGCCGACGTGCGCGTGCGTCGGATGCGGCGTGTCGCGCAGCGCATCAACGATCCAGAGCTTCAAGCCGCCCAGCGCCTCGAACGTTGTCTCAGGCATCGCCACGAGATCGTTTGAGTACGCAACATCGCCGGCGCGGAAGCCCAGCGACTTCGAGAAGCCGTGATCTTGTTCGAGCGGCAGCACTTCGAGTTTGCCGCCGGGGCCGTCGACGATGACGGGCACGAGCGGCGTCATGTGGCCGGCGTCCTTGGCGATCGCTGGATAGCCGCCTTCGCTCATGAAGGCGTAGCCAAAGCGCTGCATGAAGCTCGCGCGCGTGCCGGCGTCGATCCAGGTCGGGATCTGTTTGCGCTGCTTGATGAAGAAGGCGCGGATGTCGTCGAAGCCGTGAATTTGATCGGCGTGGTCGTGACTGATGAGGACGGCGTCGAGATGCGACGGCCCCGCCGCCGCCAGCTGCTGGCGCAGTTCTGGCGGCGTATCGATGAGGACAGTGGTGGCCTCGTTCGGCGTGGTCGCCTGCCCGGTCCATTTTTGCAGCATGATTCCACAGCGCGTGCGGCGGTTCTTCGGTTCGTTCGGATCGCAAACGCCCCAATCGCCGGTGGCGCGCGGAACGCCGCCGGAGGAGCCGCAGCCGAGAATAGTGACGCGCAGCGTGCCGCTCATGACGTCACGCGCGGTATGGTTGGGAAAAGCCGGTGGAAGTTGTCGGCGAGCAGGGCGCTCGCCTCCTCCTCCTCAAGCCCCCTCAAGTTCGCTAACGCGCTTTGGACGTAAGCGACGTGCATCGGCTCACAGCGTTGGCCGCGGTAAGGAATAGGGGTCAGATATGGGCAATCCGTCTCAACGATGATGCGATCGAGCGGCGTCTCGCTGGCGATGGCGCGCACGTCGTGCGCGTTCTTGAAGGTCATGATGCCTGAGAACGAGATGTAGGCGCCAAGCGCCAAAGCACGGCGCGCGAGCGCGGCGCCGCTGGTGTAGCAATGCATCAGAATCCGAAGAGGGCCCTTCCCCGCCTCTTCCTCCAACAATTCCGCCATCGCCTCGTCGGCTTCGCGCGTGTGGATGATGAGCGTCTTGTCAAGCGCGCGCGCGGCCTCTGCGTGCGCGCGGAAGACCCTCACTTGGTCTTCAAACGGGCTGTATTTGTAGTGCTGATCGAGGCCGGTTTCCCCTACTCCGACCACTTTTTCGTGCGCGCCTAGCTCAATCAGCCGTTCGGCCGCCAGATCGAGGTGATCCTTTGCATAATGCGGATGCGCGCCGACGCTGGCGTAAATGTCGTCGTTTTGCTCAGCGATGGCGATGACGCGGTCGAAGTTCTCGATCTTATCGCAAATCGTGATCATGCGACCGACGCCCGCTTCGCGCGCGCGTTGGATCACGGCATCGCGGTCTTCATCGAAGCTGTGATGATGCAGGTTCACATGGCTGTCGATCAGAAGCGTCACCGGCGTGACGCTCCGGCGCGGTCGAGGACGCCTGCGGCGCGCGCAAGCGCGTGGCGCGGGTCCATGTCGAGACCTTCAGCTTCGCCGCGCAGCGTTTCCAGCGCTGACCACGCTTCGGCCCATTGCTCACCGCCCTGCTCGACGCCCGCGGCCCGCGTCCATTCGCCGGCAAGCTCAAGCACGCCGGCGAGCTTTTCGAAGGGTTCGCCGCTCATCTTGTCATAGAGACCGCTGAGCAATGCAGCCGATGCGCCGCGTGCAATTTCGGAATGGGCGCGTTTAGGATCGGCGCCGGCCGTATCGACGCCCTGCGCTTTCAGCGCGATCGCACGGCCAGGACGACCCTTGGCGAGAGCCACAATGCCGGCATCGGCGCCACTCGCTTTACGCACCAGATCGTCGCTCAGCGTGCGCAGCGCCAGGCGGCGGCAGCGCGAACGGATTGTCGGCAGGATGGCGCCTGGTGCGTGACACACGAGCAATAGGATTGAACGCGCCGGCGGTTCTTCGAGCGTTTTCAGGATCGCGTTGGCTGCGTTGCGATTGAGATCATCGACGGCGTCAACGATCGCCACACGCATACCGCCTTCGGATGGCGCCAGCGCGAAAAAGTGCCCGAGATCGCGCGCATCATCGACAGCGATTTCGCGCCGCGGCTTGCCGCGATCATTCAAGCCGCGCCGCAGCACAAACAGATCAGGATGCGACAGCGCCATCACGCGACGCGCGATCGGATCTTCCGGATCAACGTCGAGCGGACGCGGTCCGGCGCGCTTGGCGCCCAGCGCTGCGCGCGCGACGCGATACGCAAGCGTCGCCTTGCCTAAACCCTTGGGCCCGGCCAGCAGCCAAGCGTGATGCATGCGTCCGCCCGCCAAGCCCTCGGCAAACGCTTCCTCCTCGGCCTCATGGCCGACGAACGAAAACGTCTCGCGCGGGTGCGGAGTGCTTGGTTCCTTATCGAGTTCGGGGGCGGGCTTTTCGGCCTTCATCGGCCTTATCAAGGGCCGAAGAGGGTCAAGCGCAAGCCCTCGAAAGCGCGCGCGAACCAGTTCGCCCTGCCGACGTTGCGTTCGGCCACCAGTTCGAAACGCTGCGTCTCGAAATCCGGGCCCTCGACCACGAGATGCGCTACTACCTGATCGCGCGCGATCGGTGGCCGCAGCGGCCCGCTATATTCGATGTGGGCCGTGAGGCCGGCGCGGACGCTCTGTGGCGCGAGCACCCGAATGTCCTCCTTAGCCAGCAGCTGCACCGTGCGACGGCCGCCGAGCCGCACCTGCGCTTCACCGACCGCATCGCCGGCGGACGCGATTTCGAAAATGGCGTAGTCGTTGAAAGCCGAGCGCATCAGGCGCTGCGCCTCGCTATTGCGTGAGGCCATGGTCGGCAGGCCGTTGAACACAATGATCCGGCGCTCGCCGTTGAGCACCGCCGAGCCGATCAAGCCGTAGCCTGACTCATCTGTATGCCCTGTCTTGACGCCATCGGCGCCTGTAAAGGCCCCCAACAACGGATTACGGTTCATTTGGGTGCGGTTGTTGAAGGTGAACTGGCGGCGCGAATAGACCGGATAGAATTCCGGATAGGTCATGATGAGGTGCCGCGCGAGACGCGCCAGATCGGCCGAGCTGATACGCTGCTCTGGATGATCAACGCCGGTGACATTGCTGAAGCGCGCCGAGCGAAGGCCAAGTTCAGCCGCGCGCCGGTTCATCAGCGCAACGAACGCCTCCTCCGATCCCGCGATCCCCTCCGCTAACACCACGCACGCATCATTGGCCGAGACGATCACCGCGCCTTGGAGCAGGTCGCGCACGGCGACTTCCGCGTTGACCGGCAAGAACATGTGCGAGCCGCTCGACATCGCGCCGTGCTCGCGCCACGCGTACTCGCTGACGCGGAAGCGGGTGTCCATGGTGATTTCATGCGCCCGCAACCGTTCCAGCACGATGAGCACGGTCATCAGCTTGGCCATCGAGGCTGGCGGGATCGGCGCTTCGCAATTCTCGCACGAGAGGATGGCGCCTGATGCGCCGTCCATGATGGTGACGTGCTGCGCGATTGCCGGCGTTGGCGGGGCCGCCGGCGCGCGGCGAGCCCGGCGGCGCTGAGCGTCCGCGTCGGGCACGAGCGCCAGCACCAAAAGTGCGACGAGAGCGAAAGCGCCGAATTTGCGCTGCAGGTTCATTTCGTCCGCCGAATCGATTGCGCGTTTTGCGCGGGTTTACTCAAGCAGACCGGCGCGGCGCTTTCACGTCAACAAACTGGCGCGCTAGCGAGCTGCGACGACGCTCTCGGCGTAGCCGAGTGTGCTGAGAACCCGACGCGCCTCGTCCGCCTCCTCCCGGCTAGCCCAGGGACCAACTCGTACCCGGAACAATTCAGCGCCAGAGGCAGTGGTGCGGGTATCCACGACGACAGGGCCGGCACTGCTCACCGCGTCGCGGACGCGATGGGCGTTTGCGGGATCGGAGTATGCGCCGACCTGCACAAAGTAGTGGCCTGCCGCCGGCGCACGCTGCGGCGTATAGACCGGCCGCTCGTTCATCGGAGCGCCGGCCAGCTCGACCGCCTCGATGGGCTGAGACGAGAGCAGGGAGGCAGGCCCCTCTTGCGCTTGTTGCAACGGCGCGGAAGCGGGGGCGCGCACGGATTCAGGGGCCGCCGTGCCGTCTGCGTTAACGCGGCGCGGAGCAGGGCCAAGGTAACGAACGTGAACGCGGGCGTGACCGGCTTGTTCGAAGCCCAGCACGTTCGCGGCGCCGCGCGACAGATCAATCAGGCGCTCGCCCGTGAACGGGCCGCGATCGTTGACGCGCACGATGACTTCCCGACCGTTCTCGAGGTTGGTGACTTGGACCAGGCTTGGGATCGGGAGTGTCGGATGTGCGGCGGTCAACGCGGTCTGGTCGAAGGCCTCGCCGCTCGCGGTGCGGCGGCCTTGGAAGTCGGCGCCATACCAAGAGGCCGTGCCGGTTTGCTGATAACCCGGCTCCGGCGTCGGCACATACCAACGGCCGTTGGCCTCGTATGGCGGGCCGACACGTTCACGCTCAAGCCAGGGCTGGACGCCCTCCTCGCTCGTCGTGGGCTGTTGTTCTGTGCGCACCGGTTCGGCTTGCGCAAATTGCTGCGGGGCCGGCGTTAGGCTCACCGGACCGGCAAGTTCCTCTTCATCCTCAGCCTCGACGGCCGGTTGTTCGAACACCACCGGCTGCGTGCGGCGCGCATCGCTGCGGCGTAGGTCAATGACCGCCCCGCTGCGGCGCTGGCTCGCGCCGTAGCCGTAGGAGTTCTCCGCGCCGCCAGCGAGACCGCCGGTGCTGAGTGAGGCGGTCTCGGTGACGGTTGCTGTGTTTGCGCCACCGCCCTGCCCGGCATAGGTGATCGGCGCGCGTTGAGCTGCGGCGCTGGCGGCAAACACCAGCAGACCAAAGCAGGAAACGGCAAGCGCGCGCGGCGTACGGCGAAGCATCAATGACCCCAACGCAATGAATGCGATGGCCGCTTATACGGGCGCGGGGCTTTAGGCCGCGTAAGCTTTCATGCTTATTTCAGCTTCACCAATAATGGGTGTTCACCACGCGATGGCTGGCGGAAGGAGTGGGATTCGAACCCACGGAGGGCTTGCACCCTCGCTGGTTTTCAAGACCAGTGCCTTAAACCACTCGGCCATCCTTCCGGAGCGCTGGCGGGTATCAGCAGCCCCGCCCCACTGCAAGCAGGCAAAACGCCCAAAGAAAAACCGGCGGGCCAGAGGCGCCGCCGGTTCTTGTTTCCGCCCTTCCCGCTTACCAGCGATAGGGGGCCCGGAAGGAAACGCGGACGTCCGGGGCGTCTTCGGTGACGCCGAAATCGACGCCGGTGGAGAGCGTCAAGCGCTCGCTCATCCGGAACGAGAGTCCGAGCTGCATCGAGCCGACATGGAGTTCGGTGGACTCCTGGATCGTGCCGTTCAGCTCTGTCTCGGTCGGCATCACATAAGAGTGCGAGTAGCCTAGCGAGGTTGAGAAGCGCGGGTTCATGGCAAAGCCAAAGCCGAAGCCGAAGCCGATCGTGTCGCCCGGATCAACTTCACCCACCGTGACCGCGCCGTAGGTCTGATCGATCGAGGCCGGCGCATTGTAATTGTAGCTGACATTAGCAAACAGCACCGCCGGATCGGTCGGGTACAGCATGGAGAGGCTGCCCTGATACGACCAGAAGCCCGAGCCTGTCGCCAATTCGCTCGCGACACCTTGGGCGTCGCGCTCAACATCGAACGGGCCCGTGCCCGTCGTCGATTTCACGCGGCCGCCGACCACGAAAATCGGCGCGCCGTTGCGGCCACGCGTGAGCTGGTAGCGGGCTGAAAGCTCGACGTCGCCTATGTCCGAACCGTTCAAATTGAACGTTTGCGTCGTTGTCGTGCTGTTTTGCGAGAGCGTGGTGACACGATCATCTCGATAAACGTAAGGGATGCGCGCTTCGACTTCGAGGCGATCGGTGAGCGCGTACCGCAGAGCGACGGATGTCGACACCGTGTTTCGCGCGGAATCGTTGGCTTCGATCAAGCCGATTTGGATTCCGGTAACAATTTCGACGCCGCGGAACACCAGGCGGTTGCCAGACGAGCGCGAAAACTCGAACGAGGGCTCGATCACGAGCCGTCCGCGGCCCAGAAGCGCGTTCTGCCCTTCTGGAAGCGCGTCGACGGTAGAGGTTTCTACCCTCTCCGGCGGCGCTTCACCCACCGGACCTTGCGGCGCAGGGGCTGGCGTTGCTGTCGGCGGCGCTCCACCGCCGGATTCGTCTTGGATCAATGTGCTCATGTGCCGGCGATTGAGCCTGATCGGCTCATCGGGGCTCAACTCTTGGTAGGACAAGCCTTGGTGAACGACGCCGGCGCCGCGGATTTCGCTAAGATCCGCATCGCTGACGCTCGCCATGGCCTGAATTTCGCGCCGTTGCCTCTCGATCAGTGACCGCTGCTCGGACAGCTGCCTCTGTTGTTCGAGAAGTTGACGTTCTTGTTCGTTCAATCGCTGCTCTTGTTGCTGGATCAACTCGAGCACGCGCGAGAGTTCTGACGTGGGTGCAGTCTGTGCGTGGGCTTCGGGTGACCAAAACAAAGCGCAAGCGGTCATCGCACACGCGGCCAACGCGGCCGCGCGACGGTGTACCGTCCGCTTCATTCCGGCACGAAGCATCACCAGACCCTTGTCGGAGAGCTGCTCATAGCGCCCTCTCTGCACGAATTATTCCGGAGAGCTTACGCGTGACGTGATGAGAAACAGTGAACGCGCGCACGATTTCTCAATGCCACGCGCTTTCGTGTTTGTTCATCTGTGTGAATACTTCGGTGTGCGCGTGCACTCCCCTCTCGCGTCGTGCTAGGCGAAGCGAGATCGGGGGAGAGGCCGGTTAGCGCAGAGCGTTTACGAAGGTTGCTTCTGTCTTCGCCGTGATCTCTTCGAGCGTCACGCCGTCGGCGAGCTCGATCAGCTTCATCGGTTGTGAACCATGCTTATCGATCTCGAAAACGCCGAGATCGGTTATCACGAGGTCAACCACGTTCACGCCGGTGAGCGGCAGGGAGCACTTCTTCAGCAGCTTCGACGCGCCATCTTTCGACGTGTGTTCCATCACTACGACCACTCGCTTGACGCCGGCGACGAGATCCATCGCCCCGCCCATCCCCTTCACCATCTTGCCGGGAACCATCCAGTTGGCGAGGTCGCCGCGCTCGTTCACTTCCATGGCGCCGAGGATGGAAAGATCGATGTGGCCGCCGCGGATCATCGCGAAGGAGTCAGATGAGGAGAAGTATGAGGTCTTCTTGAGCGCCGTTATGGTTTGCTTACCGGCGTTAATCAGATCGGGGTCTTCTTCGCCCTCGAACGGAAACGGGCCCATGCCGAGCATGCCGTTCTCAGACTGCAACGTGACTTCCATCCCCTCGGGAATGTAGTTCGCCACCAGCGTCGGGATGCCGATGCCGAGATTAACGTAAAAGCCGTCGCGCAATTCCTTGGCGGCGCGTTGCGCAAGCTGATCACGGGTCCATGGCATTATGCATTCTCCCGCGGACGCACCGTGCGCTGCTCGATGCGCTTCTCGAAACTGCCCTTAACGATCCGGTCAACATAAATGCCGGGCGTGTGGATGGCGTCGGGATCAAGTTCACCGGTCTCGACCAGGATCTCGACCTCGGCCACGCACTTCTTGCCGGCTGTCGCCATCATCGGGTTAAAGTTGCGGGCGGTCTTGCGGAAGATCAGGTTGCCTTCCTTATCACCCTTCCAGGCCTTGACGATCGAAAGGTCGGCAACAAGGCCTGTTTCGAGCACATATTGCTCGCCGTTAAACGTCTTCACCTCTTTGCCTTCGGCCACCAGCGTGCCGACGCCCGTCTTGGTATAGAAGCCGGCGATCCCCGCGCCCCCTGCCCGGCAACGTTCGGCGAGGGTGCCTTGCGGGTTGAACTCAAGCTCCAGCTCGCCGCTCAGATACTGGCGGGCGAACTCCTTATTCTCGCCGACGTACGAGCTGATCATTTTCTTGATCTGCTTCGTCTCAAGCAGGAGCCCCAGACCCCAGCCATCCACGCCGGCATTGTTCGAAATCACGGTGATATTCTGCACGCCGGTGTCGCGCAGCGCGATGATGAGGTTCTCCGGGATGCCGCAGAGGCCGAAACCGCCGCTCATCACCGTCATGCCGTCGAAGGTGAAGCCCTCGAGCGCGGACTTGGCGTCCGGGTAAACTTTGTTGGCCATGCGCGCCCGTTTACGGAGGGGAACGCCAGCACGCAACCTGC
>CALBST010000425.1 GCA_937967425.1 uncultured Caulobacteraceae bacterium | reverse complement strand
GAATACGCTTCGGGCGCGACCGCTTCACCGCGCAGCGCCAGGCGCTGGGCGCGTGTGGCCTCGGAGACGCCGACATAGAACGGCAGAAAGCCTAGCCCTACAGTGCGGCAAAGCTCGTTTGGGAAGCGCGTGTCGTCGTTGAAGATGTGCGACTCTGGTTGCGCGCCGGCGTAGCGGACGAAGCTATCGACCCAGATGTCGGCATAGCCGTGGCGCTCGGGCCAGAGCGCCGCAAGCTTCTGCTGCAGCATCGGATCGACATCAGCGCGGCCTTCCCTGCCCCAATCGGTGCCGATGGTTTTGAGCAGCGCGCGATCGGCGGGGATTTTCTTGTCGACGGGGCGGCCAAGCACGGCTTCGGTGAGGCGATACACGTCCTTCGCGAAGGGCAGCACCACGCCGCCCGTCAGCCGCGCCGCCTCGCGCGCGACGTGGCTCTTGCCGGAGCCCAGCTGGCCTAGAAAGACGAGGCGGAATGGCATCAGGCTTCTTCTAGCACACCGCGCCGCGTCGCCTTCACGGTGATGCGGTCGCGCTCACCGGCGCGGCGTTCGCAGAGAAGCTTTGCGATCTGGCTATCATCGAAGAAGACATATCCCTTGAGAGCGTCGAGCAGCGCTTTGGCGAGGTTGTCGAGATCGAGGCGCGGGGTTTCGCCGACATATTCCATGATAAGCTCGACTTCGAACTCACCGCCCTTTGGGCGGATGAGAAATTCCTTTCGGAAGAACTCATAGACCAGCGGCTTGTAGTAGCGGGCCTGGGTGGTGATGCCATCGATGGCGATTTCGGCGCCGCCGGCGATCTCGCGGGCGCGGACTTTGCCTCGCCCGGTCCAGTCCGACGCCATCTGCCACACCCTTCGGGCTTGATCGCCACAATCGGCGCCCATATCCCCTGCGGCAGCAGATTCAGCAAGCGAGCGCCCCATGTCTACCCGCACCGAAACCGATACGTTTGGCCCGATCCAGGTCGAGAGCGACAAGTATTGGGGCGCGCAGGCGCAACGCTCGCTGCAGAACTTCAAGATCGGCGAGGAGAAAATGCCTGCGCCGATCGTGCGCGCACTTGGGATCGTGAAGCGCGCGGCGGCGGAAGCCAATATGGAACTGGGCGTGCTGAAGCCAGAGATCGGCGAGGCCGTGGTGAAGGCGGCGCAGGAAGTGATTGAGGGCAAGCTCAACGCGCACTTCCCGCTGGCGGTTTGGCAGACGGGCTCCGGCACCCAGTCGAACATGAACGCTAACGAAGTGATATCGAACCGCGCGATCGAGATGCTGGGCGGCGAGATGGGCTCGAAGAAGCCGGTCCATCCGAACGATCACGTCAACATGAGCCAATCGTCGAATGATACCTTTCCGACGGCGATGCACATTGCCTGCGCCGAAGAGATCGAGCACCGGCTGATCCCCGCCCTCCAGAAGCTTCGCAATGCGCTGAACGACAAAGCCCAGGCCTGGAAGGACATCATCAAGATCGGGCGCACGCACACCCAGGACGCAACGCCGGTTACACTAGGTCAGGAATTCTCCGGCTACGCGACGCAAGTCGAAAACGGGATCACCCGCATTCAGCAAACGATGCCGATGCTGATGCAACTGGCGCAGGGCGGCACCGCGGTCGGCACCGGCCTGAACGCGCCGGTCGGCTTCGCCGAGCGTGTTGCGGAAAAGATAGCGGCCATTACTCAGATGAAGTTCACATCGGCGCCGAACAAGTTCGAGGCGCTGGCCGCACACGACGCGATGGTGTTCAGCCACGGCGCGATCAACACGGTGGCGGCATCGCTGTTCAAGATCGCCAACGACATCCGCTTCCTGGGCTCAGGCCCACGCTCCGGCCTGGGCGAGCTGATGCTGCCGGAAAACGAGCCCGGGTCGTCAATCATGCCGGGCAAGGTCAACCCCACACAGTGCGAGGCTTTGACGCAAGTCTGCGCGCAAGTGTTCGGAAATCAAACTGCGATCACAATCGCCGGCGCTTCGGGCCATTTCGAACTCAACGTGTTCAACCCGGTGATGGCCTACAATTTCCTGCAGAGCGTCAGACTGCTCTCTGACAGCGTAGTGAGCTTTACCGATAATTGCGTCGTGGGCATCGAGCCGCGCCTAGACAACATCGCCAAGGGCCTCGGCAATTCGCTCATGCTGGTGACGGCGCTTGCGCCGAAATATGGTTATGATCGCGCCGCAAAGATCGCCAAGACTGCGCACAAGAACGGCACGACGCTGCGTGAAGAAGCAATAAATGATGGAATTCCAGCGGAAGATTTCGACGCCATCGTGCGGCCGGAAAAAATGATCCGCCCAGGCTGACGACACAAACCTCACGCGCCCGTGAAGCGAACCCAACATTACAGTTCGCGCCGTACGTCACTACATGATCGTCAGATTTGCGATCACAGGTTCCATTCGCGTCGCGTGACGTGCGACGCACGGTCGCCTGTTTATATGCGAACGAAAACGATTGCTTAACACCGGTAGCGGCCTACATCAGACAGATATGGCTGAGATCGTGAACTTGAGGCGTGCGCGCAAACAGAAAGCGCGCGCGGTCGCGGAAACCGAAGCCGCCGCCAATCGATTAACTCATGGGCGGACAAAGGCCGAGCGGAAACAGTCCAAGGCCGAACAGGAGGCCGCCGATCGAAAGCTCGACGGACACAAACGTGGCGATAGAAATGACGACTGACACTAAAGGCGCTTTGCAGAAGCGCTCCATGCGCATTGCCGGGCACAGAACTTCACTGGCGCTGGAAGCAGAGTTTTGGGCGGCGCTTGAACGTATCGCGCGTGATCGCTCGATGACGCTGCCGGTGCTCATTGCATCGATCGACGAACGGCGCGGCAAGAATACGCCGGAAGCATCGCTAGCTTCGGCGGTTCGCGTGTTCGTGTTGGAAAACCGATTGAACTAGGTCGTTATCTCGCCGGGCGCGCATAGGCCGCAACGGCGAAATAACAGGGCGCGACAGTGCAAGAGATCATCTGAACTTGCGCCGTGAACACTCCTGACGACGACGGCAACACGCCAACAACGGGTTGGCTATCGGCCAGCGTATCGTGGCCGATGGCTGTGTTGTAGCCATCGTAGATCACCATATCGAGATTGCCACAGTCTGCGTCGCAGACGCCCACGATGCGGAACTCGTAGCCGACATTCATCTGCACCGGCACGTTCGAGGCTTGGCCTTGAGGCATACTGCCCGTCACCGGCTCGCCCACCATTTGAAAGCCCTGCTGCGCAAGCGCTGCGGTGATCTGCTGAAGCTGGTTGGCGTTCGTTTGATTTGGGTTTTGGTCGCCGGCAGGCGGCTGGGTGGCCGCGGGCGGTTGTTGCTGCGGCGGCGTATAGACGGCGTGCTGCTGCTGTTCCGGCAATACCGAACCGATAATGCCCAGCACCACAAGCACGCCGACGATTCCGCCGGCGATCCACGCCCATTTCGGCACGCCCTTCTTTTCCGCAGCCGGCGCCGGCGGCGTGCTCCACGCCTGTTTCGAGGGCGCGGGCTGCGGCTGCGGCGGCGCCTGCACCGCACCTGGCGGCGCTGGCATCGGCTGCGGGCGCGGCTCCGAATTGGTGGCGCGCGTGACTGCATCGATGAAGCGGCGCCAATTCGGGTTATCGGCCTCGCCGTTCCAATTCGCGAGATTGGCGGCTTGCACCTCGCCGAAGCCGAACGGCGGCTGCGAAGCGTCGATCATCACGGGGATCAGCACGCCTTTGTCGCGGCCCATACGTGCTTCTTCACGCACCCATTGCGACTTCGTCGAATGCTCGCTCCACAGAACGATCAACGCTTTGCTCTGGGTGAGCTTGCCTTCGATATAATCGGCCCACGTGGTGCCGGGCGGAATTTCGTTGTCCCAGAATACATCGAGGCCGGCGGCCTTTAGGCCATTGGCGACTTGCTCCGCACGCGCGGTGTCCTCGCGCGCGTAAGACAGAAATACGTCGGCCATGTCCCCTCCTCGAAGGCCCGCGTTCTAGCAGGCGCTCCGCTGAAGTTTCAAATCGGCAATCAGGGCGCTTTTGGGTCCGGCCCGTACTGGTTTGGCCCAGCAGTGCCCGGAAGGACGCCGATTACGATCATGGCCGCCAGCGCCACCAGCGAGAGGAGACCGCCCACCACGCCAAGCATGCCACCCACGATGGACAAGGCAATCGGCGCGGCAGCGATCCAGCCGCTCTTATTGGAGTCATGGAGTCGCCGGGACATCACCGAAACCGTCGGCGCCAGCAGAGCTAGACCGACGATCACAGAAGCAATCTGCGAGTTCGGCATGCCGGTGTAGGGGTTCATTCCAAACGACAGGTCCACAACGCCGGCGATGATCGAGAGTACGACCGAAAACAGCGCCCACCACCAGTATTCGGCACGCCGTGCGCGGCCCTTGCCATCGATATAAAGGCGAAAGCACTTCTGAATGTATTCGATCGGCGAACTCGCCGCGCCGCCCGCCTGAGCGCTACTCCAGCCCTGTTGCTGATTGGGCGGCGGCGTTTGCCAGCCGCCTTGCGATTGTTGCGACTGATGGTGCAGCGGCGGCGGTGGAGGCAGTGCTTGCCAGCCGCCGGCTTGCGGTTGTGGCGGCGCTTGCGGTGCGGCGGCCTGTTGCGCCGCTGCGCTCCCGCGCGCCTTCGCGAATACCGCATTGGCGAAGCGGCCCCATTGCGGGTGATTGTAATCGCCGCCCCATTGGCTGAGGTCGGCGGCCTGCACGTCGCCAAAACCAAACGGAGCCTCGGCTACGTCGAGCTTCGCCGGGATGAGCTTGCTACGCCCCATGCGCGCCTCCTCGCGCACCCATTGCGATTTCGTCGAGTGCTCACTCCAGAGCACAACCGCGACGTTGCACTGATTGAGCTTGCCTTCGATATAGTCGGCCCAGGTCTGCCCCGGCGGGATTTCGTTGTCCCAGAATACGCTGAGGCCCATGGCCTCAAGTCCTCGCGCGATGCGCTCCGCCTGCGCGCCATCCTCGCGCGCGTATGAGATGAAGACATCGGTCATGAGGTTCCCCGCTGAATCGTGTCCGGCGAGGCTAGCAACGCCATCACAGATGCGCGACGGCTAAGAATCGAAAGCCGCTAAGAACTGAACGTCGGCAGGGTCTCCAGCTGCGGCGCTTCCGGCAACGAAATATCCCAATCGACGCTGCGCGCCGCGCGCTGCCCCGGCTCAAGGGCGGTGAACGCCATGGCCGTGAGGGCGAGGACTAGGACCAGCGCCACCAGACCCGCGAAGGCGCCGATGCGGTTTTCGTTGGAATTGAACATGGTCGCCTCCTTTCTCGCTGTGACAACAGCGTTAGGTGGGCGAAGTTCCCGCTAGGGCGGGGATAAAGCGGCGCAAAACACCAATGCGGTTCCAGATTGCCACGGGCCGCCCGTGATCATCATGGCGCGCGCGGATTCGGCAAATGTGAGCTGAATGTTGTGCGGTTCCGGCGGCGCTTGTGCGGTGCACTCAGCCCGAATGTCGTAGCCGCGGTCCGTAAGCGTGACGTTCTGGAACTCGCAGGAAACCTCTCCGCGCGTGGTGATGCGGCGCTCTTCGAAGCGCCACGCGGGTTCCGAACAGCCTTCGGCGGTGGCTGCCCAAAGGCCAACATAGCGCGGCGTCGCTGCGCCCGGAGGCGGCAAAGTGTGGGGAAGCGGCTCGACCTCGCCAACCTCCGCCGCAGCGTCCGGATCCGGCGGCGGCT
>CALBST010000424.1 GCA_937967425.1 uncultured Caulobacteraceae bacterium | reverse complement strand
TTCATTTCAACGAACCCGGCCAATCGCCCTTCATGGATATGGCGCTTGTGCCGCGATACGCGGACGAAGGCGCTCGCGAAGCGGGCGTGCGCATCGATCCGGGCGTTGCGCAGAATCTGGGCGTTCGCTTAGCGACCGTTGAGCGCTCGAATGTAGCGCGCTCTGTAGTCGCCGCGGGCGTCATTTCCTTCAGCGAACGCAGTCTCGCAGTGGTGCAGGCGCGTGCTGGCGGTTTCGTCGAGCGGGCCTATGGGCGCGCGGTTGGCGACGTGGTGGCCGCGGGCGCGCCGATCGTCGATGTGCGCGTACCGGAATGGACAGCCGCGCAGGCGGAGTATCTCGCACTGCGCGGTGCAGGCGGCGAGTTGGCGATCGCGGCGCGGCGGCGGCTCACCATGATGGGGATGCCGTCCTCACTGATTGAGCGTGTTGAACGCGAGGGCGCCCCGCGCCCGGTCGTCACCATCGTGGCGCCGGTGACCGGCGCGATCACCGCGCTCGATATCCGCCAAGGCATGAGCGTGGCGCCGGGTGCATCGCTTGCGACCATCAATGGCTTATCGCCGGTCTGGCTGATCGCGTCGTTGCCGCAGGCCGATGCTGGACTTGCGCGCCCTCGCGCCCGCGTCGGCGCGAGCTTGCCCGCCTATCCGGGCGAGACGTTTTCCGGGCGCATTGAAAGCGTGCTGCCGGCGGCGAACGCCGCCACCCGCACGATCGAGGTGCGAATTGCGCTTTCCAATGCCGATGGCCGGTTGCGGCCAGGCATGACGGCGGAGGCGCGGCTGGAAGAGCGCGCCGCGTCCGCGCTCGTCATTCCCGCCGAGGCCGTTATTCGCACGGGGCGGCGTTCGATTGTGATCGCCGTTGGAGAGGACGGCAGTTACGCGCCTGTCGAAGTGACGCTTGGACGACAACAAGGCGACGCCATCGTCATCGCGTCTGGCTTAAGCGAAGGCCAGCGCGTCGTCGCCTCGGGACAATTCCTGATCGATTCAGAAGCCAATCTCTCTGGCGCGGTGGCGCGGCTCAATGCGTCACGCCCCGCTCAGAGCGAAGCGGCGAACGCCGTGCATGAAGCGTCGGGGCGTATCACAGCGATCAATGGCCTTGAAGTGACGATCGCTCATGGGCCCGTCGCCAGTTTGAATTGGCCGGCGATGAATATGCAGTTTCGCCTGTCGCGGGTTGAGCAGGGGCGTGGGCTGACGGTCGGTGACGCCGTTGCGTTTCGCTTCCGAGAGGTGAGCGGCGCGCACGTGATCGAAGACATAAGCGAGACGGGGCGCGCGCCATGATCGCAGCCATCATCCGCTGGTCGGTCGCCAACCGTGTGCTCGTGGTGGTCGCGGCTTTGGCGCTGGCAGTCGCCGGCGCCATCGCGGTGCGCTCGACGCCCGTCGATGTGCTCCCAGACCTCTCCGACGTTCAAGTGGTCATCCGCACGAGCTATCCGGGTCAGGCCCCGCAGATCGTCGAGGATCAAGTTACCTATCCGCTCACGACGACAATGCTCTCTGTGCCAGGCGCGCGCACCGTGCGCGGCTATTCTTTCTTCGGCGACAGTTTCGTCTATGTGATCTTCGAGGACGGGACCGATCTCTACTGGGCACGCTCGCGCGTGCTCGAATATCTAAACCAGGTGCAGTCGCGCTTGCCGCCGACAGCGCGCGCTTCGCTCGGTCCAGACGCGACCGGCGTCGGCTGGGTCTATCAATACGCCTTGGTCGATCGCACTGGCCAACATGATTTGAGCCAATTGCGGAGCTTGCAAGATTGGCTGCTGCGCTTCGAACTGAAGAGCGTACCCGGCGTTGCCGAAGTCGCTTCGATCGGCGGCATGGTGCGCCAATATCAGATCGTCTTGGACCCTGAGCGGATGGCCGCTTACGGGGTCAGCCAGCAGCGCATCGCCGACGCCGTGCGCGCAGCCAACGGTGAAACCGGCGGCGCTGTGGTCGAGATGGGCGAGGCCGAGCATATGGTGCGCGCCTCGGGCTATCTGCGGACGCTTGAGGACTTCAACGCCATTCCGATCGGTCTGGGCGCAGGCGGCGTGCCGGTTCGCTTGAGCGATGTCGCCTGGGTCCAGCTTGGTCCCGAGATGCGGCGCGGCATTGCTGAACTCAATGGGGAGGGCGAAGTCGCAGGCGGCGTCGTCATCATTCGCGCGGGCGAGAATGCGCGCGCGGTCATCGGGGCGGTGCAAGCGCGGCTAACAGAGCTCGAACGCAGCTTGCCTGCCGGTGTCGAGGTCGTGACCACCTATGACCGCTCTTCTTTGATCGATCGCGCCATCGAGAACCTCAGCGGCAAACTTTTGGAAGAGTTCATCGTCGTAGCGCTCGTGTGCGCGCTCTTTTTGTTTCACATCCGCTCGGCGATGGTGGCGATCGTCACGCTGCCGCTTGGCGTCGCCACGGCGTTTCTTGTGATGCGCCTCCAAGGCGTCGACGCCAACATCATGTCGCTCTCAGGCATCGCCATCGCCGTTGGCGCCATGGTCGATGCGGCCATCGTCATGGTGGAAAACGCGCACAAGAAGCTCGAACGCTGGCGCGACGACCACGACGGCGAGATGCCGCAAGGAGCGGATCATTGGCGCGTCGTCACCGAAGCGGCGATCGAAGTCGGCCCCGCGCTCTTCTTCAGCTTGCTCATCATCACGCTCTCATTTCTGCCGGTGTTTACCTTGCAAGCGCAGGAAGGTCGCCTCTTTGCGCCGCTCGCTTTCACCAAGACCTATGCGATGGCGGCATCGGCCGCGCTCGCGGTGACGCTCACTCCGGTGCTGATGGGATACTGGATACGTGGACGCATTCCTCACGAGAACGATAATCCGGTGAACCGCGTGCTTTCGCGGCTCTATCAGCCGGCGATTGATTTCGCACTTTTGAATCCGCGTCTCATTCTGCTGGTCGCGCTTTTGGCGTTCGCCACCACCGCGTGGCCTCTCTCGCGGCTTGGCGGCGAGTTCATGCCGATGATGGACGAAGGCGATCTTCTCTACATGCCGACAGCGCTTCCGGGGCTTTCCGCATCAGAAGCGTCCGAGCTGCTGCAGCAAACCGATCGCCTCATCCGCACCGTGCCGGAAGTGGAAAGCGTATTCGGCAAGGCGGGCAGGGCTGAGACCGCAACCGATCCCGCGCCGCTCGAAATGTTCGAGACCACGATCCAGTTGCGGCCACGGTCTGAATGGCGTCCGGGCATGACGCCCGAGCGCCTGATCGAAGAACTCGACCGCGTTGTGCAAGTGCCCGGTTTGACCAACGTCTGGGTGCCGCCGATCCGCAACCGCATCGACATGCTGGCCACCGGCGTCAAAAGCCCGATCGGCGTCAAGGTGAGCGGGCCCGATCTTGCTTCGATCGATGCGGCAGCGCGCGCGATCGAGACGGCGGCGCGCGAGGTGCGCGGCGTCTCATCTGCCGTAGCCGAGCGCATCACCGGCGGACGCTATGTCAATGTCGACATCGATCGCTTCGCGGCGGCGCGCTACGGGCTCAATGTCGAAGACGTGCAGGCGGTCGTGTCCGGCGCGATCGGCGGGGAGAATATCGGCGAAGTCGTCGATGGCCGCGCGCGTTATCCGATCAATCTGCGCTATCCGCGCGAAGTGCGCGACACTTTGGAACGCCTGATCGCGCTGCCGATCGTCACCGAAGAGGGCTTGCGTCTGACCCTTGGCGAAGTGGCCCGGGTCGAGATCGCCGATGGACCTTCGATGATCCGGAGCGAGAACGGGCGGCTTTCAGCCTTCGTCTATGTCGACGTGCGTGGACGCGATCTTGCCTCCGTCGTCGGGGATCTGCAGCGCGCGGTGGCGCGCCAAGAGCTGCCCGCCGGCGTCAGCGTCGCTTATTCGGGGCAGTTTGAATATCTCGCGCGCGCGGCGGAGCGTTTGACAATCGTTGGGCCGGCGACCTTGGCGATCATATTTCTATTGCTCTACGCAACCTTCCGCCGCTTCGACGAGGCCGCCATCGTGATGGCGAGCCTGCCGTTTGCGCTCACGGGCGGCGTCTGGCTCGTTTATCTCTTGGGCTACGATTTTTCGGTCGCTGTCGCTGTCGGCTTCATCGCACTCGCGGGGCTCGCCGCCGAGTTCGGCGTTGTCATGTTGGTTTATCTCAAGAACGCGCTCCAAGAGCGGATGGGCCGGGGCGAAGAGATCACGCCGGCGCTTGTCGCGGAGGCTGTTCGCGAGGGCGCGCTGCTGCGCTTGCGCCCCAAAGCGATGACGGTCGCCGTCATTCTTGCGGGCTTGTTCCCAATTCTGTGGACAGGCGGCGCCGGCGCTGAAGTCATGCGCCGTATTGCAGCGCCCTTGGTCGGCGGCATGCTCTCGGCGCCGCTTTTGTCTTTGTTCGTAATGCCTGCGGCCTATCTCATGATCCGGCGCCGCGAGATCGAGCGCGGTGCGCTCGCAAAAAACCAACACCGGATCGCCATTCAAGAGGGAAACTGACCATGCTCCGATCACTCATTGCGCCAATAGCGCTGTTCGTTGCGGCGTGCTCGCCGCCAGCGTCGCAAGCACCCGCCACGCCGGATCCGGGCATGAACATCGGAGCGGCGGAGCCGGCCGTTGCTGGAGCGATCACCGGCACCGGAACGGTGACGCAGGTCGATGCGGCCGCGGGCACCATCACCATCAATCACGGCGCCATCGAAGCGATCAGCTGGCCGGCGATGACGATGCAGTTCACCGCCGAGAACCCGGCCATCCTGCAAGGCATCGCTGTCGGAGATTCCGTGTCGTTCGAGTTGAAGAGCGCGACCGAAACGTCCGTGGTCACGGTGGTGCAAAAACAATAGCCAACCGAGAGCCCGTCAGCTCTGCTCATCCGATAGCGCCTCGCGCAGCCGCTGCTTGGCGCGGTAGACGCGCGTTTCCACGGCCTTGGCGCTGATGCCGAGCAGCGACGCGGCTTCCGCTTGCGACAAGTGCTCGAACACGGTCAGCAGCAGCGGCTCTTTCAGCTGCGCGGGGAGGGCGGCGACCGCGGCATCAAGTGCGGCCAGCCGCTCCTCGTGCGCGCTGTCGTCTGGCGCGTTGGTAAGTGGCGCACTGTCGGCGGCTTCGAGAGGGCTTGCGCCAAAGAAGAAGCGGCGCACTTGGCGCCGGCGGCTCCAGTCGCGGCATTTGTTCAGCGCAATGCGGCGGAGCCACACTGAAAAGGGCCGCCCGCTCTCAAACGTGTTGAGCGCGCTCCAGCTGGCGACGAAGGTCTCTTGCATGAGATCGAAGGATTCGTCGGCGTCGCCCACGTAGCGGCGTATAAAGCGATAGAGCGCGTCCTTGTGGCGCGTCATCAAGGCGGAGAACGACGCGTTGTCGCCGTTGAGCGCCGCAGCAATCAGTGCGGCGTCGTCCTTGTCCCCGTCGCCCGCATTCATTGCGGCTCATCGGTCAAAGCGGAGGCGACGATATTGTCGAACCTGACACGCTGTTCTGGCGTCAATACCTCGCGCATGGCGAAGACATGCTGCAATGTCTCGCTCTGCAATTGGCCCATCGCGTGATGGAAGCGTTCGACCGCCGCGGTCACGCGGGGTCCATATTCGTGCTCTTCGCGCATCGCCGCCGCGAGTTCGGCATTGGCGGCGCGCATCTCAAGTTCGAGCGCCCGGCGCCGGGCGGCGAAGTTGGTTTCCAATGTTTCGATCTGGGCTTCCTGGGTAGAGGTCAGTTGCAGCTGATGATGCACCAGCTCATGCAAGCTCGGCGGATGCTTCGGCTCGAAGAGAAGCTTGCCCAGACCGACGCCGCCAAGCCCAGCTATGAAGGCAAAGACGATCGTGACCAGTATTGTCCGCTGCGCCGGCGTCACTCAGTATCCCCAAGCAGTGTCGACGGCGCGAGCGCCGCGCGCGAGGAGAAGAGCTCCAGTTCCGACGATGGGGCCTGCGCGAGTGTTGCGCCCTGGGTGAGGAGTCCGACCGTAAGCAGAACCGCGGCCGTGGCGCTGCGCCAACCCCAGAGCGTGGCGGCAGACGGTGTACGCTGACGCTCGCCAATCGTTGCCCAGACCCGCGCTTCCACTCCTAACGGGGAGCGATCCGGTTCCCGTGCGGCCAGCGCCGCCAACATTTCATCCAACGAACGCATCAAAGACCTACCTTCCGCCATCAAAGCATACGCAACGGGAAGGGGAACCCCTCAAACTGGAGGCGCCATCAGGGATGGGAGCCCTCCGTGCGTATAGTGTGAGAATAGGCAAGGCCCAACCGACC
>CALBST010000423.1 GCA_937967425.1 uncultured Caulobacteraceae bacterium | reverse complement strand
TCGGGGTCGAAAGCGGACATTGGTAGGAATATGTCTGATCGGCCGCTTCTGGCCCAATTGAGACATTGGCTTGTGAGGGATGCACTCCTTGGCCAGGTTCACTCGGTTACGCTAGTGCCCTCGCGGATCGTTTGCGGCCCAGTAATCAAGAAACGCGAAGAATAGGCGGATCGGCAATCCGGCGAGCGCGCTCAGCGCGAATGCCGAGGCCAGACAAATGAACACCCATTGCCAGATGGCGAGGCGCTTCTTGGGGGGTGTGGCGTCGGGCACCGGCCATTTCTTCCATCGGTTGCCAGCGACCGCAATCGGCGAATTCCGGCCTGATGCCCGTTACAGGCCGAACGTCCGATCCGGGCCAGGGCGGTCTTTTCGGACCGCCTACTTCCGCACCTTCGGCTCGCCGAGCGTCATGAAGATCACCGGCCCTTCGGTCGGCGCGCGATAGACGCCGTGCGAGCCGTTCACTTTCATCGCTAGCGCAGTCATCTGCCACGCTTCCTTCTCGTCCATCTTGAGCGATTTCTGCGTCAGCTCTTCAAGGTCGTGTTTGTCGCCGAACCAGCGCGTGCGTTCGGCATCGTTGCGCAGGCGCTGCACCACCAGCGGGTGATCCCAACCCCAGCGGAAAATGCTGGTGCGCGGATTCCATGCGCCGATGATCTGGATCGGCGCCGTCACCAGCGCGCCGTCCTTGCGCTCGAACTGAATGATGCCGGCGTTCTGATCGACCATCCACGGCGCGGTATCGAGCTTCAGCTTCTTCGAAAGCCAACGCTGCCGGTTCAGCAAGTCGATCCAGCTCTCGGCCCAGAAGCGATCGACATCAACATGCTCGCCGCCCCACGGCACCAGCTCGCGCGATGGCGCGCGCGGCTCGGCCTGTTTCGGCTCCTGTCGACGCTTGGCCTTCAGCATGCGCTCAGAACGTCCCCCGCCCTGTGGATAAGCAATTCCCCTGGCGCGGGTAAAGTCATTTCCTACACGTCATCTTTCTTGCGCCCGCCCCGGCCGATGGTCAGCGCTTTGATGACGCCGCGCATGGTCTGCACTTCTTGTTGGGTCAGCCGCGCCCGCAAAAACAACGACCGCAGGTTGCGTTTCATCAGGGGCGCCTTGTCCATCGGGTGGAAAAACCGCCCATGTTCAAGCTCTTGCTCGAGGTGGACAAACATCGCCTCGAGCTCCTCCTGGGTCGCGGGCGGGCTGTCGAACGTGAACCAAGGCGGGATGTCCGCCTCCTGGCGCGCTTCCGCATACGCGTACGCAAACACCGCCACCGCGTTCGCCAGATTGAGCGAGGCAAAGCCCGGGTTCACCGGCAGCGTCAGGATCGCATCGGCTTTGGCGATCTCGTCCGTCTCCATCCCCGAAGCCTCGGGTCCGAACATGACCACCGGCCGTTCGCCGGCCGCGATCGCCGCGCGCAGTTTCAACGCCGCCTCGCGCGGCCCCCACACCGGCTTCTCCAACCCGCGCGGCCGCGCCGTCGCCGCCAGCACCAAGGTCGCATCGGCCAATGCATCTTCGATCCGCCACTCGACCTTCGCCGCCTTCAGGACCACGTCGGCGCCGACCGCAACCTGCTCCGCCTTCGGGTTCGGCCAGCGATCGCGCGGCGCCACGAGCCGCAGTGAAACCAAGCCGAAATTCAACAAAACCCGCGCCACCGCGCCGATATTTTCCCCCATCTGGGGACGGACCAGACACACAGCCGGCCACGCCTCTTCGATTGGAGGCGGCATGTTTCGTGCGCGTGTCATCGGTTGAGGCCGTATCGGGACATGACCGCGAACGTCATTCAGCATACGAAGCCGCGCCGCAAGCGCGGCAGCGCGTGGTCAAGGACCCTGCGGCACGCCTTGCTGCTTGTCGTGGTGATCGCCGGCATCATCGCCGCAAGCTGGCTGGCGCCGGAGATGTCGGCGCCGCCGTCAGCCACGGCCCCGCCGGCCGCGCCGCTTCAAGCCGTAACCCCGCCGCCTGTCCTACCCACCCCGCCCGTCGTAGACGTGGCCGCCGACCTCGCGGGCCCGCCAGCGCCGGTTCAACGTCAGCGCGCGCCCGCACGCCAGACCGGCATTCCACTCAACGCCGCCGTCACGCCAACCGACGACTACGAAATTCTGAGCGCCGCAGAACTTGAAGGCATCTCCCAGGCCCGCGACTGAGCCGCCCCGCCGCAGTTTGCGCGCCGCCGCCAAGCTGCTACCACCCGCGCGAAATCCCCGAACGCGGAAGGTACGAGAGCATGGCGAAGATCAAGGTGGACAATCCGGTCGTCGATATGGACGGCGATGAAATGACCCGGATCATCTGGGCGCTGATCAAGGAGCGCCTGATCCACCCCTATCTCGACATCGATCTCAAATATTTCGATCTCGGCATCGAAAGCCGCGACGCCACCAACGATCAGATCACCATCGATGCGGCCAATGCGACGAAGCAATACGGCGTCGCCGTCAAGTGCGCGACGATCACGCCGGACGAAGCCCGCGTGAAGGAATTCAATCTGAAGGAAATGTGGAAGTCGCCCAACGGCACGATCCGCAACATTCTCGGCGGCGTCATCTTCCGCGAACCGATCATCTGCAAGAACGTGCCGCGCCTGGTGCCGGGCTGGACGCAACCGATCGTCGTTGGCCGTCACGCCTTCGGCGACCAATACCGCGCCACCGATTTCAAATTCCCGAGCAAGGGCACGCTCACCATCAAGTTCGTCGGCGACGACGGCACGGTGATCGAGAAAGAAGTGTTCAAGGCGCCGGGCTCTGGCGTCACCATGGCGATGTACAACCTCGATGAAAGCATCAAGGATTTCGCCCGCGCCTCGTTCAACTACGGTCTGCTGAAGAACTACCCGGTCTATCTCTCGACCAAGAACACGATCCTCAAAGCTTATGACGGCCGCTTCAAGGACATCTTCCAAGAGATCTTCGACAGCGAATTCAAAGCCGAGTTCGAAAAGCGCAAGCTCACCTACGAACACCGCCTGATCGACGACATGGTCGCCTCGGCGCTGAAATGGTCGGGCGGCTACGTCTGGGCCTGCAAGAACTACGACGGCGACGTCCAGTCCGACACCGTCGCCCAAGGCTTCGGCTCGCTCGGCCTGATGACCTCTGTGCTGATCACGCCGGACGGCAAAACCATGGAAGCGGAAGCCGCGCACGGCACCGTCACGCGCCACTATCGCCAACACCAAAAGGGCGAGCCGACCTCAACCAATTCCGTCGCCTCGATCTTCGCCTGGACGCGCGGCCTCGCCCATCGCGGCAAGCTCGACAACAACCAGAAGCTCATCGACTACGCGCTTCTGCTCGAGAAGATCACCATCGACACAGTCGAGTCCGGCAAAATGACGAAGGACCTCGCGGTGCTGGTCGGCGACAACCAAACCTGGCTCACCACCGAAGGCTTCCTCGACGCCATCGCCGACAATGTCGATAAGGCGATGGCCAAAGCGAACTAAGCATCTCCGTCATTCCGAGGCTCGGCGAAAGCCGAGACCCCGGAACCCAGGGGATCATGGACTTTGCGCTTCGCCTTTGCGTCATGCTGATCCTGTCGAAGCACGACGCACGCATGCTCCAAAAAAAATCGAGAAATCGTATCCTACACCCCCGTGAGCAGCCGTATCATCGGCGCATGCAAGCTCCGCTCACCATCAACCTTCGCGCCGCCCAATATGGATCGCCGGCGTCTCGCCGGCACTTTTGCTTCTGCGCATTGGGTGGGGAGCGCGTCGTCTCCGGCGACGCTTGCGCGGCCGGCGCGCCCCAACCTTCAACCACAGCGCCGCCGGCGAGACGCCGGCGGTTCATATCATTCCTTGAACGGCGGCGTGGGCCGCCATGGGAATGGCTGCGGCATGTCCTTCGACACCTTGTCCGGATACACCGGCGCGCGCTTTTCAAGAAAAGACGTCACGCCCTCTTTCGCATCGCCCGCTTGCCCGCGCGCGACCATCAACCGGCTTTCCAAGCGATGCGCCTCCATCGGGTGGCCAGCATCGAGCATGTCCAAGATCATCCGCCGCGACAGCGCCACAGACACCGGCGCTGTATTGTCGGCGATCTCACGCGCCAGCGCCCGCGCCGCCGGCAACAAATCCTCGGGCGCATGCAGCGAACGCACCAGGCCGCGCTCCTTTGCTTCCTCGCTCAGAAACACGCGTCCCGTCATCGTCCATTCGAGTGCAGTGGACACGCCAACCAAGCGCGGCAAGAAATAGGAGGACAGCGTCTCGGGCACGATCCCACGCCGCGCGAACACAAAGCCCATCTTTGCGCCCGGGACCGCGAGGCGAATATCCATCGGCAACGTCATCGTCGCGCCAACACCAACCGCCGCGCCGTTGATCGCCGCAATCACCGGCTTCAAACTTTCATAGATGCGAATGCCAACCTGCCCGCCGCCATCGCGCGCCCGATCGGGGTCGAACTTGGAGGCGCCGCCATCGCGCGCGGCAAGCCGCTTCTCGTAATCGAACGTTGCCCCGCCCGAACCCAGATCGGCGCCGGCGCAAAACGCGCGGCCCTCGCCGGTGACGATCACGGCGCGCACATCATCGTTGGCGTCGGTCTCGTCAAAGCCCGCGATCATGTCGCGCACCATCTGATCGGTAAACGCGTTCATCCGGTCCGGCCGGTTGAGCGTCATGGTCGCGACGCCATCGGCGACTTCGAGTTTGATAGTTTCGTAGCTGGGCATCGATACGGCTCCGCAATGAGCCGTCACGCTAGCTCAAAGGCGCAGCAACTCAACCTCTGCCGCTTGGTAAGGGTCGAGCTTGTAGATCATGTGGTGGTGGATCGCGACGAGTTGGCCCGCGCCCCAATCTTCAATGATCTCGGCATCGTCGCGTTCGCGCGCCTGCCATTGCGAACCGTCCTCACAGATCAGCACTTTGCCGCGCGCCAACACCGCGTCGATCGTCGAAACGGCGCCCGACTGTACGCCGGCGCCTAATCCGACTCGGAACACAGAGAGAATCGCGTCACGTTGTGCATGCGAGAGTCGGCCCCAATCGAGCCGCTCGAATAATTCCGGCCCGAGAAAAGCGGCCAGCGCGTCGTTCTGAGTCATCCCGTGTCCCCACACCGAATCGAGTCGTCCAAAAACGACTGATTTGGTTTCCGAGACGTTACTGACTCGAATTGATGTGAAGCGAAGCCTGACTCACTTCGAGGCCTGAGCTCGTCGAAGGCCGGCAACGGCGGAACTGCCAGCCCTTCGCCAAGCTCAGGGCTCTAGAGATTTAAGCGCCAGATGAAATCACGATCGGCGACGCGCCCGACCATGAACTTGTGTTCTTTCACATGCTCGAAGCCATAGCGGCGATAGAACGCCTGCGCCCGCGCGTTGTTTTCCCAAACGCTGAGATACATGACGCGCGCGCCCTTGCCGCGCGCCCACGCCAGGCCGTCATCCATCAGCGTCTTCGCAACACCGGCCCCCTTCACCGACGTATCGACATAGAGCCGGTGCAATTCCAACGCGTCAGTCGCGTCGACATCCATGTCGACCAGACCAAGCTTGGAATAGCCAACGATCTCGCCATCACGCAGCGCCAGTACATAGCGCGTCTCAGGATCAGCGATCTCGGCCGCAACCACGTCCGTCCGGTACTTCGCTTCGACATACGAAGCGAGATCTTCCGGCGGATAGAGATGCCCGAACGTCTCCGTGAACGTACGCTCCGCGAATGCGGCAAGCTCCGCTGCATCCGCAGCGGCCGCATCGCGATACGCAATTTCGCTCACGCCGCCAGCACGCCTTGCAGCGCCGTGCGGATCGCGTCGAGCGCTTTCGCCGCTTCGGCGCCGTTCGGCCCGCCGCCCTGGGCCATGTCGGGCCGCCCGCCGCCGCCTTGGCCGCCAACCGCCGCAACGCCCGCTTTGACCAGATCGACGGCGCTGACTTTGCCCTTCAAGTCATCGGTAACGCCGACAGCGAGCGCAGCCTTGCCATCCTCGACACCGATATAAGCAATGACGCCGGAGCCGATCGACTTCTTGCCCTCATCGACCAAGCCCCGCAGCTCCTTCGCCGGCACGCCATCAAGCACGCGCGCGAGCACCGACACGCCGGCAATGTTCTCCGGACCAGCCGGCGCCGCGCCGCCGCCATTGCCGGCGAGCGCGAGCTTCTTCTTGGTCTCCGCCAGTTCGCGCTCAAGCTTGCGCCGTTCCTCCGCAAGTTGCGCGACACGATCCGTCACTTCCGAGAGCGGCGCCTTGATGTTCGACGCGATTGCCTTCGCCAGCGCCGCTTGCGCCTTCAGATGCGCCAACGCCGCTGCGCCCGTCGCCGCTTCGATGCGCCGGATGCCCGCGGCGACGCCGCCTTCGCTCAGGATCGCGAACACGGCGATATCGCCCGTGCGCTTCACATGCGTGCCGCCGCAGAGCTCGACCGAATACGCTTTGCCATCGTGCGCCAGCGCATCGCCCAGGCGCAGCACGCGCACCGTCTCACCGTACTTCTCACCGAACAGCGCCAGCGCGCCCTCTTCGATCGCCTTCGCCGGCGCCATCTCCTTGATCACGCCTTCGGCGTTCTGGCGGATCACGGCGTTCACTTCGTCTTCCACGCGGCCGATTTCGTCCGCCGTCATCGCTTGGCCATGGCTGAAGTCGAACCGGAAATAGTCGGCCTCGACCAACGAACCCTTCTGCGTCACATGCGGCCCAAGCGTGTTGCGCAACGCCGCGTGCAACAAGTGCGTCGCCGAATGGTTCGAGCGGATTTTCGCACGGCGTTCGTGGTCGATCTCAAGCTTGGCCTGATCGCCAACCTTGATCGAGCCCTTCACCAGCCGGCCGACATGCGCGTGCAGCGCGCCCGCTTGTTTCAGCGTGTCCTCGACGACGAACTCCGCGCCGTTCGCGAACGTGATCACGCCATGGTCACCCGCCTGGCCGCCGCTCTCCGCATAGAACGGCGTACGGTCGAACACGAGCGCAGCTGTCGTCCCTTCGCGCAGCTCATGCTGCTCAGCGCCGCCGGAGACGATCGCCGTCACCGCGCCATCACCGGCCTCGCCAGTGTAGCCGAGGAATTCGTTGCCCTTGGTGCGCTCAAGGATCGAATGCCAGATCGCCGGATTGTCGGCGCCGTCAGCGCCTTTCCAGCTCGCCGCGCCCTGATCCTTCTGCTCCTGCATCGCCGCGTCGTACGCCGCGACGTCCACTTCAAGCCCGCGCCCGCGCAGAATGTCCTGGGTCAGATCCAACGGGAATCCGAACGTGTCGTAGAGCTTGAACGCCGTACGTCCGGAAAGCTTCTCGCCCTCTTTCAGCGACCCCAACTCGTCATCGAGCAGCCGCAAACCGTTCGCCAGCGTCCGGCGGAAGCGCTCTTCTTCATCGCGCAGCTGCGCCTCGATCACCGGCGCCGCGCGCTTCAGCTCTGGATACGCCTCACCCATCTCGGCGATGAGCGTCGGCGCGAGACGATACATGAGCGGCTCTTTGGCGCCGAGGATGTGCGCGTGACGCATCGCCCGGCGCATGATCCGGCGCAGCACGTAGCCGCGCCCCTCGTTCGAGGGCGACACGCCATCGGCGATCAGGAAGCACGACGAGCGCAGGTGATCGGCGATGACGTTGTGGCTCGGCGCCCGCTCGCCTTTGGCCTTCGTCTTGGTCAACTCTTCCGATGCCGCGATCAGCGTCTTGAAGAGATCGGTTTCGAAAACGGAATCCACGCCCTGCAGCACGCAGGCGATGCGTTCGAGACCCATGCCGGTGTCGATCGAGGGCTTCGGCAATTTCTCGCGCGGCCGGCCGTCGTTGAACTGCTCGTATTGCATGAACACGAGGTTCCAGAACTCGAGGAAGCGGTCGCCATCCTCGTCCTTCGATCCGGGCGGGCCGCCGAAGATGTGATCGCCGCGATCGATGAAGATTTCCGAGCACGGGCCGCACGGACCGGTGTCGCCCATCGACCAGAAATTGTCGGCCGTCGCGATGCGGATGATCTTGTCATCGCCGAGGCCCGCGATCTTCTTCCAGAGCGCGGCGGCCTCATCGTCATCGTGATAGATGGTGACGAGCAGCTTATCTTTCGGCAGCGCCAGGTCCTTGGTGATCAGCGACCAGGCCGCATCGATGGCGCCTTCCTTGAAGTAGTCGCCGAACGAGAAATTGCCGAGCATCTCGAAAAAGGTGAGATGGCGCGCGGTGTAGCCGACATTGTCGAGGTCGTTGTGCTTGCCGCCGGCGCGAACGCATTTCTGGCTGGTCGCCGCGCGCGGGTATGGCGGCTTGGCGGCGCCGGTGAAATAGTTCTTGAACTGGACCATACCGGCATTGGTGAAGAGCAGCGTCGGGTCGTCCTGCGGCACGAGTGAGGACGAGCCCGGCAACTCATGGCCGCGCGCGTGGAAGAAATCCAAAAACTGCTTACGAATGTCGTTGACGCTGGGCATCTGATCTCAAGCCAAATCGGAGTTGGGCTTGGTATAGGTAGTGCGTGCATGAACGCCAAGCGGCAGGACCGCGCGGGCTCCCTTGCGGATACGTCAGCCCAAACTTCAGGGCGGCAGCTTCAACTCGCCGTTAGGTCCGAGCGGCGCACCGGGATTCCAGGCGACCTCCCATAGATGGCCGTCAGGATCGGCGAAGTAACCGGACTGGCCGCCCCAAAACGCCTCTTCCGAAGGCTTCACCAAAGTCGCGCCAGCGGCCACCGCTTCGGCAATGACCGCAGCGACGTCCTCACGCTCACGCACGTTGTGCGCCAATGTAATGCCGCGAAACCCCGAACCTTCGGCCGGGACCTTGGCGTCACACGCAAGGCTCTCGCGCGGAAACAATGAGAGGCCCAAAGGACCCATCTGGAAAAACACCACCCCGTCGCCACTGGCGGACGAGGCCTTGAACCCGAGCTTCTCGTAGAAGGCGCGCGACCGCGCGAGGTCAGCTACGCCCAATGTGATCAAGGAAACGCGCGGCTCCATCGCCCATCTCTCGAGAGGTAATCCGCCGGCCGGCCCGGGAACGCGCCAGGGCATGGGGTCGGGTCGGCTAAACGTCCCCGAACCGGCCAGCGAAACTCAAATCTCAATTGCCGTCAGCGGCGTCCTTTTCTTCCTCATCCGTCGGCGGCGAATACATCGCGTCCGACATCGCCGCTGACTTGCCGCGGATCTTGTCTTCGATCTCGATCGCAACAGCGCGATTTTCTTTCAGGAACCTGCGCGCGGCTTCCTTGCCTTGACCGATCTTCTGCGAGCCGTACGCGTACCAGGCGCCAGACTTATCGATGATGCCCGCCTTCACGCCGAGCTCGATCAACTCGCCTGTCTTGGAGACGCCTTCGCCGTAAATGATATCGAACTGCACCTGCTTGAACGGCGGCGCGACCTTGTTCTTCACCACTTTCACGCGGGTTTCCGAGCCCACGACTTCGTCACGTTCCTTGATCTGGCCGGTGCGGCGAATGTCCAAACGCACCGACGAATAGAACTTCAATGCATTGCCGCCCGTCGTCGTCTCCGGGTTGCCGTACATGACGCCGATCTTCATGCGGATCTGATTGATGAAGATGACGAGCGTCTTCGACTTGTTGATCGAGGCCGTCAGCTTGCGCAGCGCCTGGCTCATCAAGCGCGCCTGCAGACCAGGCAGGCTGTCGCCCATCTCGCCTTCGATTTCCGCGCGGGGCGTTAGCGCCGCGACCGAGTCCACGACCAGCACATCGATCGCGCCGGAGCGCACCAAAGTATCCGTGATCTCAAGCGCCTGCTCGCCGGTGTCCGGCTGCGAGACCAACAGATCGTCGAGATCGACGCCTAGCTTGCGTGCATACACAGGATCAAGCGCATGTTCGGCGTCCACAAACGCACACACACCGCCAGACTTTTGCGCTTCGGCGATGCAGTGCAGCGCCAAAGTCGTCTTGCCCGAGCTTTCCGGGCCATAAATCTCCACGATACGGCCCTTCGGCAGGCCGCCAATGCCGAGCGCGATATCGAGCGAGAGCGAACCGGTGGAGATCGCTTCGATCTCCATCGCCGGCTTCTCGCCCAGGCGCATCACCGAGCCTTTGCCAAAGGCTTGGTCGATCTGTTTCAGCGCTGCTGACAGAGCCTTCTGCTTGTCCGTTTCCACTTCCGCCTCAACAAGCTTCAGCTTCGATGCCATCTCACGCCCTCCATATGGCCCTGAGTCCAGCTCTAAAGGCCATCAGCCCGCCCATGCGCCGCCGATGAATCATTTGTACCGCGTTTGTTCTGAGAACACAAGCGGAACATTGCCCCCGCGGAGAGCGCCTTCGTTGGGCGCTTGTTTGGGCGGATTCGGGCGTCTGAGGGTTAAAGCGGGGCCCGTCCCGCTCCTGTGCAAGCGGCCCGGCGTTAAGTAATTTCGAGGGAGAAATGGTGAGGATGGCCGGATGGCTCAGTCTCTAGCGCCCATTCCGCCGCGCGGCGGCGTTCCGGCCACGCTGGAATCGATGAGCTCCTTCCGCGTGAAAACGGCCGCGCTTTCGCGCCCGGCCGGCCCGATCCAGAAGCCTGACCCGAACATGGTGATCGTCACCACCCCGGATGGCGGCGTGGTCGTCTATCCGCCCAGCGACAAGCTCGCGATCCTGGCGGCGCGAAGGCTGCCGAAGGTCAATCGGTGATGTGCCTGAAGTGCCTGCGCCCTCGCCGGCAGTCCACTTAACGCATCAGCGCTCGTTGTGGCGTGAGACAGACAACGCCGGCGCGCCAAGAGTCATGCAAACGCGCGCACGTCGCCGAACTTGCCAGCGTTGAAGTCCGTGATTGCCTGGCGGATCTCCCCTTCGGTGTTCATTACGAACGGGCCGTACCAGGCGACGGGTTCGTCGATCGGCTCACCGCTCAGCACCAGCACTTTCGCATCGCTCTCGGCTTCAAGTTCGATCGCGCCGCCTTCGCGTTCGAAGATCGCGAATTGCGCGTCGCGCGCGGTCTCGCCGCCATTGAGCTTCACCGCCCCGCTCTGAACCAGCACAGCAAGCGTGTGCCCCTCAGGCAGCGTGAAAGCCGTCTTCGCGCCAGCGTTCAAGCGCACATCCCAAATGTTGATCGGTGTGAACGTCCGCGCCGGGCCACGCGCACCAGCGTACTCGCCCGCGATCACGCGCAAGCGGCCGCCGCCATCAGCCAGATCGACGGACGGAATGTCGGCGTCGAGCAAGCCCTGATAGCCCGGCGGCGACATCTTATCCTTCGCCGGCAGGTTCACCCAAAGCTGCACCATCTCCATCGTGCCGCCGTTTTGCGTGAACGCAGCGGAGTGAAACTCCTCATGCAGAATGCCGGACGCGGCCGTCATCCACTGGACGTCGCCCGGGCCGATATGGCCGCCATTGCCGGTCGAGTCGCGGTGATCGACTTCGCCGGAATAGACGATCGTCACCGTCTCGAAGCCGCGATGGGGATGCACGCCGACGCCACGCTTCTGCGGCGCGGGCGCGAACTCGGTCGGCGGCGCATAGTCGAGCAGAATGAACGGCGACAGAGCCGCGCCGTGCGTTTGCGGCGAAAACATAGAGCGCACCGGAAACCCGTCCCCGACCCAATGCGGGCGCGGCGCATCCTGAACGACGACGAGCTTTCTCATGGCAATCTCCCGCGCCAGACATATGCGGGCGGCGCGCGAGCGCAATAAGGCACATGGCTGATCCTGGTGCGCTGATAATAACGCTTGAGCCGTCCCCAAGGTCCGGCCTCACACGAGCCCCATGAAACGCCGCACCTTCATTGCCGCCGCCGCATGCGCCCTCGCGGCGCCTGCCGCCGCCCAGGAGACGACCATGATCGAAGAAGACGCCACCCTCATCGTCGATGGCGTCCGCATTCCAGGGCGCATCGCGAAACCTGCCGGCGTCGCGCGCGCCACCGTGCTCCTGTTGCCCGGCTCGCTCTTCTCCGATGCGGACGGCGACTACCCAGCATGGAACGTGCGCCCGCACGTCTATCGTGACCTCGCCCATCAACTCGCCGCCCTCGGCATCGCCTCGATGCGCCAAGCCAAGATCGGACCCGCCACTGGGAGCGAAGTCGTCGACACTACCCTGTCATCGGCGCACCAGCATTTTGAGGAACGCGTTGTCGTCGCGCGCGCCGCCGTTGCGCGCCTGCGCGAGGCCACACCCGATGCGGCGCTTTTCGTCGCTGGTCATAGCGAAGGCGCAGTCGTTGCTTCGCTTCTCTGCGCGGGGAACGACGAAGGCATCGACGGCATGATCAGCCTCTCCGGCCCCGCGCTTCGGATCATGGACATCATGCGCGCGCAGAGCGTCGCGATGATGCCGGGCGCGGATATGAGCGGCTTCGACGCAGCCGTCGCAGACATGCGGGCCGGCCGTCCGCTGAGCGACGCCGCCCGCGCCAATCCGATGCTCGCAGGCCTCACGCAAATGCCGCCGCAAGCGCTGGTCTATCTGCGCGAAGTCGATGCGGTCGATCCGTGCGAAGCCATCGCGCGCGTGCGCCTGCGCACACTCCTCATCCAAGGCGGGCGCGACCAATCCGTGACGCCCGAACAGGTCGATGCGCTAGCCGCCGCACGCGCTGGCCTGCCCACCGAAATCGCGCGCTTCCCAGAACTCCAGCACTTCTACAAACGCGCCGCGCCAGGGCTCGACGCCATGGGCAGCTTCGCCCTCAGCACCGACAACGATCCCGCCGTCGCCGAAGCGATCGCGCGCTGGATCGACAGCGGGTACCGCGGGTGACATACACTCACGGCTGTCATCGCGAAGGTTAGTTCGAACGTCGAGCGTGAGTGTATGTCACCCGCTGCCCCGCGGCGTATGTCACCCGCTGCGCTTACGCCGCCAGCAGCTCCTTCACGCGGCCGACGAGCTGCTCCATCGTCACCGGCTTCGACAGATAGTGCACCGGATATTTCTCCAGCATGTCGCTGAAGCTCTCGGGCGCGTAGCCGGAGAGGAAGAGCACTTTGGCGTTGCCGATCATCGCCGGCTCGGCTTCCTGCAGCATCTCGGGGCCGGTCATGATCGGCATCGAGACGTCGGAGATGATGATGTCGAACGCGCCGGGCTTGGCCGTCAGAATATCCAACGCCTCCTGCCCGTCGCCGGCTTCTTCGACCTCGTAGCCGCATTCTTTCAGATTGCGCACCGTCGCGCGGCGCACCGGCACGAGGTCTTCCACGAACAGGATCCTGCCGCGGCCCGAGACATCCTTCGGCGGCGGCGCGATCAGCGCGCGTTCCTTGGCGGCGATCTCGTCGAGCTCTTCCTGCGTCGGCGTGTATTCCGGCAGGAAGATGCGGAACGTGGTGCCGACGCCGACCTTCGAGCTGAAGAAGATATAGCCGCCGGATTGCTTGATGATGCCGTAGCTGGTCGCGAGGCCAAGCCCCGTGCCTTTGCCGGCCTCCTTGGTCGAGTGATACGGGCGGAAGATTTTCGCCGCGTGCTCCGGCTTGATGCCGCCGCCTGTGTCTTCAACCTCGATCATGACGTACCTGCCGTCTTCCATCGGGTTGTGACCCATGGCGCGCGCCTGCGCCGCTTCGATCACCGAGGTGCGCAGCATCAGCTTGCCATCGCGCGCAATCGGCGAGCCCTTCGGCGTCATCGCATCGCGTGCATTGGTGGCGAGGTTCACGATCACGCGCTCAAGCTGCGTCTTATCGACCTTCACATACGGCAGATCGCGGCCGTGACGGATTTCCGTCTGGATCGACGCGCCCATGATGCGGCGGATGAGCTCCTGCTTGGAGCCGAGGAAGTCGCCGACATCGAACACTTCGCGCGCGAAATTCTGCTGGCGCGCATAGGCGCGCAGCATTTCCGACAGCTCCTTCGCCGTCGTCGCGTGATCGGCAATTTCCTTGAGCATCGGATAGTCGGCGTCCCCCACTGGGTGGCGGCGCAAGAGATACGAGCACGTCTGCATCACCACCGTGAGCAGATTGTTGAAGTCGTGCGCGACGCCCGCGGCCAGTTCGCCGATCTCGCGCATCTTCTCGGACTGCGCGAGCCGCGTTTCCAGTTCACGCTGCTGCGAGACGTTCGAGATGTAGGCCAACGCCCGGCCATCGCCGCCACGCGCCAACTGCACATGCACCGCCGTCGGCGGCGTCGTCGCCAAGGTGATCTCGACAGGATCGTTCATCGCCTGGCGCAGACGATGCGCCAATTGCGCCGGGCCTTCCGACGCATCGAACAAATCCGCGAACGCCGCGCTCGGCGTCGCCCGGCCTTGCGTCATTTCCATCAACGAGGCGTTCGAATCCAACACCGCCGCCGAACCCGGATCGATGCCATCGAGCACCGCAACTCCGAACGGCGCCTGCGCGAACACGCCATCGGCGCTCGTCACGGCCGCCGTGCGCGGCGCAACCGTCGCTTCCGGCGTTTCTGCGTCGGAGAAGAACACCAAACCGCGCACCGCGCCGTCGATGTCGTCCATCGGCACGAAGCTGAGCACGCTGGCTTGCGTCTCCTGGCCGTCGATGCCCTTCAGCGTCACCTTCGCACGCGCCGGCCCGAAGCCACGGCGATCACGGCGGATCAAGCGACTTGCGTCTTCCTTGATCATGTCCTTGACGCGCAGCAATTGCGGATCGTCGCCTAGGCCAAGCACCGCGCGCAGTGAGCGGTTCATGTAGATGATCTGCCCGTCAGAACGCGCCGCGAAGAAGCCGACCGGTGAATCGTCCAGGAAGAGCTGGCGCCCATCATCAGGGCTTGAGCCCTGCTCCGCCGCGCCAAGCTCACGCAACCGCCACAGCACATGCCCGCCCGGGATCGGACCAACGCACGCTTCGTAACGCGTGTGCTTGCCATTGATCGCCGAAGTGCCCGGTAATTCCTCGCGCCGCGTCTGCCCAAGTTGCGCGGCCTTCGATAACCTGAACATCGGCGCCGACAGCATCGGGTCGGCGCCGAACAAGCGGCTCATCATCGGCGGGCGATCGCTCTCGCCCAGTATGCCAGCCGCCTCCGCGATCTGGTGATAGGCATGATTTGCGACCAGTGGCGAGAGATGCGCGTCCGTGATCAGCGCCGCTTCATCGAGCGCCTCGACGAACGCGAAATCGTTGCGGCCGCCCAAGAGCGAGTTTGCTGCAATCGCGCCGCGCTCCGGGAACGCGCCCACGCGGCGGCCCGCACCGCGCGACATCCAGAAGAACAGCACTAAGCCCGCCGCCGCGAGCAGGATCAGCAACACCGCACCCGCCTGGCCGACGGCTTGTCCGGCGGTCAGCGCAACACCGGCCGCGCCGAGGCCAACGGCGACGGAGAACCAGAACAAGATCTGAAGCGGATCGAGCCGCCCGCCGCTGCGCGGCGCCGGGGTTTGTGCATGATCGGTCATTGCGCCGCCAATTGACCCCGATTCGGGGCGCCGAGCACCTTGGCCGCTCATGGGAAATCCATCCGCCATAGGGCGTCTCCACTCACAAACTGCTGCGCCGGCCGCCACGCCGGCGGGCGAGGCGCATAACGAAGCCAATGACCTTGGCGACGGCCTCGTAATGTTCCTTTGGAATCGGCTGATCGAGTTCCGCCGTCGCGAACAGAGCCCGCGCCAGCGGCGGATTCTCCACGATCGGAATGTCGTGCTCTTCGGCCACTTCCCGAATTCGTAACGCCACCGCATCGACGCCCATCGCCAGGCAGACCGGCGCGGGCGTGGTGATCGGGTCATACTTCAGCGCAACGGCGTAGTGGGTCGGGTTCGTAATGATCACGCTAGCCTGCGGCACGTTTTGCATCATCCGCTGGCGTGAGCGCTGCATCCGGATTTGGCGCAGCTTCGCCTTGACCATCGGATCACCGTCTTGCTGGCGATGTTCTTCCTTGATTTCGCGCCGGCTCATGCGCTGGCGTTTCATGTAGGATTGTCGCGTGAACACATAATCGACGACGGCGATGAATGCGGAGGCGCTGGTCAACGCAATCAGCATCGCGACAACGCGGTCCTGCACATAGGGCAACAAAGCGTTGGCATCGAGCAGCGACAGGTTTTCAAGCGTCGAGTCTTTTGGCCAGAGCGCCCACAACATCACCCCGCCAA
The DNA here is from genome assembly GCA_937967425.1 of uncultured Caulobacteraceae bacterium. The sequence goes on along the minus strand of CALBST010000423.1, from coordinate 1,447 downwards.
CGACCGCAAGCTTCGCCAGCGATTTGAGGAACGAGGCGAACGCCTGCTTGCCGAACACACGCTTGAAGCCCTCCATCGGATTGAGCTTTTCAAGCTTTGGCGTCAGCCGTTCGCCGGTGAACGTGCCTTTGTCCTGAATGTAGCGCGCAGCGACGCCCGCCGCCGCGAGCGCCAGGCACGTCAACCCGAAAATCGCGAGCAGCTTCAGGCCGATCTGCCCGAGGATGTGTTCAAGCGCGGCCGGTTGCGTCGAGTACTGATCGGGCATCGACAGGAAGCCGATGAACGCGTGCGCCAACTGCGATGCGATCGGCCCGGCCATAAACGCGACGATGCCGGTCAGCGCGATCAGCGAGAGCGCCGAGCCGACTTCCTGCGTGTAGATGATGTCGCCCTTCTCGCGCGCCTGTTCGAGCTTTCGCGGCGTCGGCTCTTCTGTCTTGTCGTCGTCATCAGCCGCCATCAGTCAGCGCTCCTGACGAACCAACCACGTTTCCCGGACGCAGCCCCGGCCTTGAGCCGGGGGGCGAGCCGGGACCCAGGAGCCGCAAGCAGAGTGTTTGCCCCTAGGTCCCGGCTCTTCGCGCTACGCGCTTCGGCCGGGAAACGTGTGGAGGAAAACGCGCCGCTGCTCATCGCAACCACGTCGCATAGCGCTCGAGACTATCGAGCCAGATCAGCATGCCGGTGGAGAGGCCCAGCGCAAACACGACGAGTCCGCCCATGATTTGCAGCGGCAGCGCGACGAAAAACACCTGAATCTGCGGGATCAAACGCGACAGCACGCCGAGCCCTACGCGGAAGATCATGCCCGCTACGATGAGCGGCACAGCGATCTGAAAGCCGACGCGGAACGCCGTTGCCGTCGCATCCAACGCAAGCTCTGCCGCATCGCCAACCGGCGGTTGCGCACCGAGTGAGATCACTTGGTATGAGCCCGCGATCCCTTCCAGAAACATGTGGTGCAGGCCGGTCGCGAAGATGAGCGCCACACCCATCACGCCCAAGAACACCGCCACGAGTTGACCGCTGCCTGTGGCTGTCGGGTCGGCGGTTTGCGCGAAGGAGATGCCGAGTTCGAGGCCGACGATTTGACCCGCTGTCGCCAGCGACGAGACGAGCATTCGGGCCGCGGCGCCGAGCAGAATGCCGATCAACACTTCCGCGCCGATCTGGAACGCCATCCCCCACGCTGTGTTCGCGGGTTCGGGCACGGCGGTCGCGAGCGCTGGGCCAAGTGCGATCGCCATCGCCAGCGCAAAGCCCAAGCGCACGCGCGCCGGCACCGCCGGTTCGCCGAAACCCGGCAGCAACATGATCATGCCGCCGATCCGCGCGAACAGCAGCGCGGTGGCCCAGATTTCTACGCCGTAGAGCGTGAGATTCATGCTTAGAACGCCGCGATGCGTTCGAAGATGTTGGTGGTGAAGCCGCCCAAGAGGCCGCC
>CALBST010000422.1 GCA_937967425.1 uncultured Caulobacteraceae bacterium | reverse complement strand
CCGCCGAACGGGATCACTTCGTTTGAGAAGATGCCGTCATTGATCGAGACCATGCCGCTCTCGATGCGCTCGGCCACACGCCAGGCGCGGTGGACGTCCTTGGTGAAGAAGTAGGAGGCGAGGCCGAACTCGGTGCTGTTGGCGATGGAGACGGCTTCGTCTTCGGTCTTGAAACGGATCAGCGGCGCGACCGGCCCGAAAATTTCTTCGGTGTTCACGCGCATGTCACGGGTGACGTTGGCCAACACCGTGGGGGTGTAGAACTGCGCGCCGGCATTGTGCTTCTTGCCGCCGGTAAGGGCGGTGGCGCCGGAAGCGAGAGCTTCCGCCACCATGCGCTCCACTTTTTCGATCGCCTTCTGGTCGATCAGCGGCCCGATCTCGACACCCTCCTGATCGCCCGGGCCAACTCTCAGCTTAGCCACGGCGTCGGCGAGCTTCTTGGAGAACGCGTCGTAGATCGAGTCTTCGACCAAGATGCGGTTGGCGCAGACGCAGGTTTGGCCGGCGTTGCGGAACTTCGACTGAATCGTGCCTTTGACGGCGAGATCGAGATCGGCGTCGGCGAAGACGATCAGCGGTGCGTTGCCGCCGAGCTCAAGCGCGACCTTTTTCACGGTCGAGCCCACGCATGCCGCGCCTAGCTTCTTGCCGACCTCGGTTGAGCCAGTGAACGAGAAGTGGCGCACCAATTCGCTCTCGCACATCACCTTGCCCACGGCGGAGGCGTTCTCGGTGGTGACGACATTAAACACGCCAGGCGGCAGCCCCGCCTTTTCAGCTAGCTCAGCCAGCGCCAGGGCCGTGAGCGGTGTTTGATGCGGCGGCTTCAGCACGATAGTGCAGCCCGCGGCGATGGCGGGCGCGGCTTTGCGGGTGATCATCGCCATCGGGAAATTCCACGGCGTGATCGCCGCGCAAACCCCGATCGGCTGCTTTATCGTCACATAGCGCCGGGTGGCGGTCGTCGTTGGGATGACGCGCCCATAGGCGCGCTTCGCTTCCTCGCCGAACCACTCCATAAAGCTCGCGCCGTACGCCGCTTCACCTTTGGCTTCCGCGATCGGCTTGCCGCCTTCGAGGGAGATCAAGCGGCCGAGCCTATCCAAATCGGCGATCATCAGATCGAACCAGGCGCGCATGATCTGCGCGCGCTCTTTCGCGGCTTTCGCCGCCCAGCCCGGGAATGCGCGATGCGCGGCCGCGATCGCCTCTTCAGCCTCAGCCGCGCCGAGATCGGGCACGTCGGCGATTACCTCCTGTGTCGCCGGGTTGTAGACGTGAAAGCGCTTCGCGCCCGCGCGCCATTTTCCGTCGATATAGGCGTCCGAACGGAACGATGGGCTCATTGGAGTGTTCCTTGAATAAGTCATGAGGACATTGCGCAGCCTCAACGCGGCTTCAAGCCCTTGGTCCAAACCATTCGGGAAAAGTGGCGCGCCGCGTCGTCGCGGCGTATAGCAGGAAGCGCGAAGAGGTGCCCATGAGCTGGAAAGACATTCTGGTCATCGTGTCCGAGGCCGAAGCGGATGAGCCAGCGATTGCGTTGGCGGAAATTCTTGCGGGGCAATGCAAGGATTGCCACCTCGCCGCCGCTTTCCTGACGCCGCTACCCGACGAGCCTTTGGCGTACGAGCCGACCGTTGTTGCGGGCGTGTGGGCGGAATTGCTGGGCCGTGCGCGCCAAGAGGCGGAGGCCGAGCGTAAGAAGGTGGAAGCCCGTCTAAACCGCTCGGCGGCGCGGACTGAATTGCGCGCCGCCGAAGCGCTCTCGCGCGATCTTGGGCGTGTGGCTGCTGTGCATGCGCGTTATGCCGACGTTGCGGTGATGACGCGCCCCAGCGAAGGCGCCGGCGTCGAACTGCGCGAGGAGATTATCGAAGGCGTGCTGTTTCACTCCGGGCGCCCCGCTTTGATAGCGCCGCCGGATTGGAAGGGAACCAGCATCGGCAAGCGCGTCGTGGTGGCTTGGGACGCAAGCCGTGAGGCGACGCGGGCGCTCTCGGAGGCAGACGATCTGTTGGAGTTCGCAGAAGCCGTTACGGTCGTGACCGTTGACGCCAAGCCGAAGATGTTTGGCCACGGCGATCAGCCGGGCGCCAACATTGCCGGCCATCTGGCGCGCCGCGGCTTGCCGGCGAAAGTGCAGAACGTCGATAGTATGGGGCGCTCGGCGTCGCAGGCGATTCTCGATGAAGCCGTTTCGCTCAACGCCGATCTCATTGTCATGGGCGGCTATGCGCATTCGCGTCTGCGCGAACTCGTCTTCGGTGGCGCCACGCGTGACCTGCTACGGACAACGACCGTGCCGTTGCTGATGGCGCACTAGGGACGGGCTCACCCGGCCGGAAATTCCGGAAGATATGGAGCGCGCACACGGCTTCGCACCGCTCGGCGACGCTAACGGCCCGGTGAAGTGTGCGTCTCTTCGATATCGCGGCACATGATCGGCTGACCCAGGAAAAAGGCCGCCTACCGTCGGCGAGGCGGCCTTCTCAGCAATCGCCGCCACGGCTATGTGATGCGCGGATAAATCAGTTGAGGGACCCTTGTGTGCCCCCGCCGCCACACTAAGTCAGTGGCACAACAACACTCATGCCATGTTGATCCGCCGCAATGGGGGTTAACGTGGGACGCCGTAAGGGTCTGTCATGGATATGGAAAAGCTCACCGAGCGGGCGCGCGGATTCGTGCAGGCTGCTCAGACGATCGCGATACGCGAACAAAACCAACAACTCGAAACTCAGCACCTGCTGAAGGCGCTGCTCGATGACCGCGAAGGTCTCGCAGCCAGCTTGCTGACCGCCGCAGGCGCCAATGCGCGCCAGGCCGCCGATGAGGCCGACAAGGCCGTTCAGGCGCTTCCAAAAGTACAAGGCGGCGGCGACCGTATGTATGCGGCCATGTCGTTCAATCGGGCGCTCGATGCGGCCGATCAGGCCGCGTCCAAGGCGGGCGATAGCTATGTCACCGCCGAGCGCCTGCTGTTCGGCTTGGCCATTGCTGATGGCAAAGCCTCCGAGATTTTGAAGAAGGCGGGGCTCACCCCGCAAAAGCTCGAAGCCGCGATCGCTGAGCTGCGGAAGGGGCGCACGGCGCAATCCGCCTCCGCTGAGGATCAATACGACGCGTTGAAGAAGTATGCCCGAGATCTCACCGAGGAGGCGCGCAAGGGCAAGCTCGATCCGGTTATCGGCCGCGATGAGGAAATTCGGCGAACGATCCAGGTGCTTTCGCGCCGCACCAAGAACAATCCGGTGCTGATCGGCGAACCGGGCGTCGGCAAGACCGCCATCGCCGAAGGCTTGGCGCTGCGCATCGTCAACGGCGACGTGCCGGAGAGCTTGAAGCACAAGAAGCTGCTGGCGCTCGACATGGGCGCGCTGATCGCGGGCGCGAAGTTCCGTGGCGAGTTCGAGGAGCGCTTGAAGGCGGTTTTGAGCGAGGTCACGGCGGCCGAAGGCGGCATCATCCTCTTCATCGATGAAATGCACACGCTCGTTGGCGCCGGCAAAGCCGATGGCGCGATGGACGCGTCGAACCTGCTGAAGCCGGCGTTGGCGCGCGGCGAGCTGCATTGCGTCGGCGCGACGACGCTGGATGAGTATCGCAAGCATGTGGAGAAGGACGCGGCGCTAGCGCGGCGTTTCCAGCCGGTGTTCGTCGATGAGCCGACGGTGGAGGATTCAATCTCCATCCTGCGCGGCCTGAAAGATCGCTACGAGCAGCACCATGGCGTGCGCATTTCGGATGCCGCGATTGTCGCGGCGGCGCAGCTTTCGCATCGCTACATCACCGATCGTTTCCTGCCGGATAAAGCCATCGACCTGATGGACGAGGCCGCTTCGCGCTTGCGGATGCAGGTCGACTCCAAGCCGGAGGAGCTGGATGAACTCGATCGCCGCGCCCTGCAGCTCAAAATCGAGCTTGAAGCGTTGAAGAAGGAGAAGGACCCGGCTTCCAAAGATCGTACCCAGAAACTCGAGGCCGAGATCGCGCAGATTGAGACGCGTTCGGCTGAGCTGACGGCGCGCTGGTCCGCCGAAAAGCAGAAGCTGCAGGTGACCTCGAAGTCGAAGGAAGAGCTGGAGAAGCTGCAGACTGAGTATGAGCAGGCCGTGCGCCAGGGCAATCTCGCGCGCGCCTCGGAGCTGAAGTACGGGCGTATCCCGCAGCTTGAGAAGCAAATCGCTGATGCTGAGAAAGCGAGCGGCGATGGCGCCGGCCTCGTGAAGGAGGTGGTGGACGCCGAAGCGATCGCTGCTGTCGTCTCGCGCTGGACCGGCGTGCCGGTGGAGAAAATGCTCGAGGGCGAGAAGGCGAAGCTCCTGGCGATGGAAGATTCTCTCCGCAGCCGCGTCATCGGCCAAGAGCCGGCGCTGCGTGCTGTGGCGGATGCGGTGCGCCGCGCGCGTGCGGGTCTGCAGGATCCGAACAGGCCGATTGGTTCCTTCATGTTCTTGGGTCCGACGGGCGTCGGCAAAACCGAACTGACCAAGGCGCTCGCGGAATTCCTCTTCGACGATGAGCATGCGCTGACCCGCATCGACATGTCGGAATACATGGAGAAGCACTCGGTCGCGCGGCTGATCGGCGCGCCTCCGGGCTATGTCGGTTACGAAGAGGGCGGCGCGCTTACCGAAGCGATCCGCCGCCGGCCGTATCAGGTCGTGCTGTTCGATGAGATCGAGAAGGCGCACCCGGACGTTTTCAACGTCTTGCTACAAGTGCTGGACGATGGCCGCCTGACCGATGGCCAAGGTCGCACGGTCGATTTCAAGAACACGATCCTGATCATGACGTCGAACGCCGGCGCGCAATTCTTGGCCGAACAGCCGGAAGGCGCAGACGTCGAAGATGTGCGCGGGCCGGTGATGAACGAAATCCGCGCTCGCTTCCGTCCGGAATTCTTGAACCG
>CALBST010000421.1 GCA_937967425.1 uncultured Caulobacteraceae bacterium | reverse complement strand
GCGCGGTTAGACCTTCGCCGGCTTGCGCTGCTTGCGATATTTCGGCGGCGCGCCGCTGTTGGACCAGACGGCGTTGCCCTTGCGGTCGCGGCGGTCGCCTTCGTCGCGCGCACGCGTCGGGCCGTGGCCTTGCTTGGCGTGGGCCTTCCCGTGGGCGTCTGAAGCGTGATGCTTCTTCGGCGCGCGCTGCTTGCGGGCGGGATGCACGGAGCGTCCAGCCGGGCCCTTCGGGCGCACGACCTTCTCGTCCGCGCGCGGGGCGCGGAGCGACATGTCGGTTTCGAGCACCGGCACGGGCTGCTTGGTCAGCTTCTCGATGTCGCGCAGATAAGCGCGCTCATCAGGGGCGCAGAACGAAATGGCGATGCCGGTGCGCGCGGCACGCGCGGTGCGGCCGATGCGGTGAACGTATTGCTCCGGCACGTTCGGCAGATCGAAGTTGAAGACGTGGGTGATGTCGTCGACGTCGATGCCGCGCGCGGCGACTTCGGTGGCGACGAGAATCCGCGTCTGGCCCTTCTTGAAGCCATCGAGCGCACGGATGCGCTGGCCTTGGCTCTTGTTGCCGTGGATCGCATCGGCGCTGAAACCGGCGCTTTCCAGCTTCTTGGCGACGCGATCGGCGCCGTGCTTGGTGCGGGCAAAGACCAGCGCGCGCTTGATCGACTTGTCGGCGAGCATCGCGTGCAGGAGATCCTGCTTCTTCGATTGATCGACGTGAACGACAGCCTGCTCGACGCGCTCGGCAGTCGTGCTCGGCGGCGTCACCGCGATCTTTTCCGGGTTTTCCAGGAATTGCGCGGCGAGCTCTTCGATCGCCGGCGGCATGGTTGCGGAGAAGAACAGCGTCTGGCGCGCGCGCGGCAGGATCGTCGCGATCTTACGCAGATCGTGAATGAAGCCCATGTCGAGCATGTGGTCGGCTTCGTCGAGAACGAGGATTTCAACCTTGTCGAGACGGATCGAACGCTGGCTGACGTGGTCAAGCAGACGGCCCGGCGTAGCGACAAGGATGTCGACCCCGCGGAACATGGCTTGCTTCTGCTTGTGCATCGAAGCGCCGCCGAAAACGACGGCGGTGCTGAGGCCAAGGAACTTGCCGTAAGCGCGGAAGCTGTCGCCGATTTGCGCGGCAAGCTCGCGCGTCGGCGCAAGCACCAGCGCACGGCACGCCTTCTCGCCAGGATACTTACGATCCTTGTGCAAACGATCGAGAATCGGCAGCGCGAAGGCGGCGGTCTTGCCGGTGCCGGTTTGGGCGAGACCGATGAGGTCCTTGCCCTTCTGCACGATCGGCAGGGCTTGGATTTGGATCGGCGTAGGTTGGGTATAGCCCTCGGCGTCAAGCGCCTTGAGGATCGGCGCAGACACGCCGAGATCTTGGAATGTGGTCACAAAAACTCTTTCGAGCCGGCACGCGTCATCGCGTGGGCCCAATCAGGTCAGGAACGATGCGACGGCGAAGAAAGGCGGCGAGCAAGGCGCTCAAAGCCGAACGTCGATGGTGGCGTTCCAGTGGGACCGCGTTCACGGGCTCATAGTGGCCCGGAACGGTCGCTGACCCGGCATATCGGGGTAAAGCGTTGAGAAGTCAATAACGCCAAGGGCATAGCTGGCGCCCGCCTCACGCCTCGGCGCGGACAATCCAGCATGCGGCCCGTAGTGCGACGCCCTCCTGCGTTTCGTTTTGGCGGAGGAAATCAGCCAGCAGGCGCTGGGCTTGCGCGGGATCGAGCTGCTGATCGGTGATGGCGCGGGCGCAGGGTCCGATCTTCAAGAGAAAGGCTGCGGCGGCATTTGCGTCGCCGCCGCCGCCAACGAGCACATCGCCGTCCCACGGCGTAATCGTAACGTCGCGCCAGCCCGACACAGTGAGCATGGTCTTGGTGGTTTCGGCATCCTGTAGCCGGAACGGGCCGGGTGCGTTGGGATCGGCGGGCGCGATCGGCGCTTTGAGAATAGGTGTGAGCGCGGCGAGCGGCGCGTAAGACCAGGCATTCTCAGCGAATGTGCGCCAGCAGATGAAAACGATACGGCCGCCGGGGCGCAAGGTTGCGCGGATCTTGGCGAAGGCCTGGGTCGTGTCCTCGAAGAACATGACGCCAAAGCGCGAGAACGCGGCGTCGAACGGTGCGCCGGGAATCTCCGCCGTGGCGACGTCGGCCTCGATGAAGCGCGCGCTCACGCCGGCGCTAGCGCTGCGCTCGTTGGCGAGGCGCAGCAAGGGTTGGGAAATGTCAGCGCCAAGCGCCAAACCGGAGGGACCAACCTGCTCCGCCAGTTGCAATGTCGTCGAGCCGGCGCCGCAGCCGATGTCGAACACGCGTTCGCCGGGGTTCAATGCAAGCAGATCGATCGCAGGCGCGGTGAGCGGCGCCAGCATCGCGTCCATGAGATCGGCTTGCCGCGCCCACTCGTCGCCGACCTTGCCGTTCCAGTATTCGCGCTGCGTTGGCGGGAGTACGTTCGTCATGTGGGAGCACTCAAGACACGCGCACTTCGCGCCCGCCCTTCTTACTCGGCTTCTGCTTCTTGGTCAGCCGGCGGCGGAATTCCTGCGCCGCGCGCGAATTTCTGAAGCGGGACCAAATTCCGGCGAGTTGCGCCGGAGACACATTGACCTTGATCTCGCCGCTGAGTTCGGCGCCCGGCGCTTCGCTGCCGACCACGACGACCCTTTCCCGCAACGCCGCGGGGGCCGCCGCGAGCGCCGCCTGCACGGCGGTTTGCACGACCCGCGTTTGCGCGCTGTCCGAGAGATTGACGCCGAGCTTAAGGTCAACGACGCGCGGCTGCAGGGCGTAGATGCTTCTAAGACCCGCATAAGCTGCATCGGCGATGCCGGGCGTCATCAAGGCGTGGCCGATGCGGATGACGTCGTTGAAGACGGCGAGCGGTGCGCCGTGATCACCCTTCGGCAAGGCGCGCGCGATCGACACTGGGCCCAGGCCCCATAGCAAGCGCATCTCGGCGCGCGCGGTCGAGGTTGGCGTATCGATAATGATTTTCGTCTGCGCCGGCAGGACATAGCACGCCAGCGGTATAAGGATCGCCGCAGCGCCGCCTGCGATCATCCAGATGGCGAAATCGTCCATGTCCCCTCCGCCCGCACGCTACGCGGTGGCGGCAG
>CALBST010000420.1 GCA_937967425.1 uncultured Caulobacteraceae bacterium | reverse complement strand
TTCCGGCGCCGCCGGATTGATTCAACTGCAAATGGTTTTGATTCAGCGGGTTGGCTGCGTGAATCGGCCGGATTGAGGATCCGATTGGCCGCAGAGTTTTTGGGATCTACGTTTGCAGCGGGAGCGGAGCTGGCTGTTTTCCGGGCGCGGGAAGCGGACGCTCGTAATAATCTGTCCAAGCGGCGAGAGTTGGCCCGTTTCGGTCAGTGCCTAGGCAAAGAGCGTGAACGCAATAGTGTGCGCCTGTGACGGACGAACTGCTCAACTTTTGGATATTGCTGCCAGCATTGGTTGCCGCTCTCTCGGGCCTGGCTGCTCACTTCCGAGGCCGACCGGGGTGGGCTGTTGGACTCGCCGTCGTTGGCTTCGTTGTGGTCTTGCCCCTGGCTTTCCTCGCAGTGCTCGCGGGTATCATATTCTACCCAGCAATTGACCAGAACATTCTGATCGCGATCGTTTGGGGTCCCGTGTTTCTATATTGGCTAATCGCAATCGCAGTTGCGCGGACGCTTGACAGAAAAATTGCCAAATAGCCTAGGCGCTGAACGTTCGTGGGGAGGTGGCAATCGGCGGCGTTCTACCGAATACCGGGACTTAGCGAATGGCCGGTTTGGCCGTTAGCGAGGGCCGCGTTTAGCCTGCGGCTGCGTGCGGAACGGGGCGGGGGCGGTGTCGACCGGTGCGCCGTCCGCGGCTCTTTGCAGAGAGCCGCGGATGGCGCGTCCCGCGCATTAGAGTTGGGAGGGCTTCGTGGCCGAAGCGTTATCCTCAGATGCGGTGGGCTTTGTCGCGTTTGCTTGCGTAGAGCCATCAGTAGAACCTGACTCTGCGCTCGAAACGGTTTCGACAACCGTTTGCTCCGAAGGCTTCGTCGTGGTCGTCTCTGCGCTCGTGACCTCGGCCCGCTCTTCCGCCGCTTGAGCGGCGGCGGCTTCCGGTTTGCCCTGGTCAGCGGCGGTGTCGCCGGGCGTGGATGCTCCAGCGTGGAGCGGCGGGAATACCAATGCCGTGGCTACGAGTGCAGCGGCGAGATGATTACGCATCTGAACGTCCTCCTAGCGGTTTGAGTTGTTTTCGGGCCGGATGGTGCGGGCAATGGCTTGCCCGCACCGCGCTTCGGCCGTGGGTTTCCGAGTCTTCGGCTCAGAAATCCATATCCGCGCCGGCGGGCATAGCCGGCGCTTTTTCCTTCTTGGGCGCCTCGGCAATCGACGCTTCCGTCGTGATGATGAGGCCCGCGACGGAGGCGGCGTTCTGCAACGCAGAGCGCACGACCTTAGCCGGATCGATCACGCCCGCCTTGAACATGTCGCCATATTCTTCGGTCTGCGCATTGAAGCCGATCACGGCGTTCTTTTCGCTCAAGAGCTTGCCCACCACGATCGAACTTTCGACACCGGCATTTTCGGCGATCTGCCGAAGCGGGGCCTCGAGCGCCTTCTTCACGATGTTGACGCCGATCGCCTGGTCGTCGTTGTCGGTGGTCACTTTGCTCAAGGCGCTCGTCGCGCGAAGCAGGGCGACGCCGCCGCCAGCGACGATGCCTTCCTCAACGGCCGCGCGGGTGGCGTGAAGCGCATCGTCAACGCGGTCCTTGCGCTCCTTGACCTCGACTTCGGTGGCGCCGCCAACGCGGACGACGGCTACGCCGCCAGAGAGTTTCGCCAGCCGCTCCTGCAGCTTCTCGCGGTCATAGTCGGAGGTCGTTTCCTCGATCTGCGCCTTGATCTGCGCGATGCGCGCTTGGATGTCGGCCTTCTTGCCTTCGCCATCAACGATGGTGGTGGCGTCTTTCTCGATCCGAACTTTCTTGGCGCGACCAAGTTGCTCGATCATCACGTTTTCGAGCTTGATGCCGAGATCTTCGCTGATGACTTGGCCGCCGGTCAGGATGGCGATGTCTTCCAACATCGCTTTGCGCCGATCGCCGAAGCCCGGCGCCTTGACCGCCGCGACCTTCAAGCCGCCGCGCAACTTGTTGACGACGAGCGTCGCCAGCGCTTCGCCCTCGACGTCCTCGGCCACGATGACGAGCGGGCGCCCCGTCTGAACGATCTTTTCCAAGAGTGGGATCAGCGGGTTGAGCGAAGAGAGCTTCTTCTCGTGCAAGAGCACGTAAGGGTCTTCGAGCACCGTCTCCATCTTGTCGGCGTTGGTGATGAAGTAGGGCGAGATATAGCCGCGATCGAACTGCATGCCTTCGACCACTTCGAGTTCGCTATCAAGCGACTTGGCTTCCTCGACCGTGATCACCCCATCCTTGCCGACCTTGTCCATGGCGCGCGCCAGCATGTCGCCGATGTCGCGGTCGCCATTGGCCGAAATCGTGCCGATCTGGGCGATCTCGGCGTTGGTGGTGATCTTCTTGGCCTGGGATTCGATGTCCTTGACCACGGCGGCGACGGCCTTGTCGATGCCGCGCTTCAAATCCATCGGGTTGCGTCCGGCTGAGACCGCCTTCATGCCCTCGCGCACGATGGCTTGCGCAAGCACGGTCGCGGTGGTGGTGCCGTCGCCGGCGCCGTCAGCGGTCTTCGACGCGACCTCGCGCACCAATTGCGCGCCAAGATTTTGGAACTTATCGGCGAGTTCGATTTCCTTGGCGACAGTGACGCCGTCCTTGGTGGTGCGCGGGGCGCCGAACGATTTTTCGATAACCACGTTGCGGCCTTTCGGGCCCAGCGTGACCTTCACAGCATCGGCCAAGATATCGACGCCTTCCAGCATGCGCTGGCGCGCATCCGCGCCGAAGTGCACGACTTTCGCAGTCATGGTGTTTCGTCCTTTGGTTTGATCTTTGTGTTGCTCTTAAGCGGCCTTGCGGCTCGTTGAGCTGTCGCGCTCGACGACGCCCAAGATGTCGGATTCCTTCATGATCAACAGGTCTTCGCCGTCAATCTTGACTTCGGTCCCCGACCATTTGCCGAAGAGAATGCGTTCGCCGGGCTTCACGTCGAGCGGCGTCAGCTTGCCGTCGTCATCGCGATGGCCCGGGCCGACGGCGACGATTTCGCCTTCCTGCGGTTTTTCCTTCGCCGTGTCGGGAATGATGATGCCGCCGCGGGTCTTTTCTTCCTCCTCAACGCGGCGCACCAGAACGCGATCGCCAAGGGGTCTGAACTGCATAAGCCTTGATCTCCTCTTCTCAGTTGCAAACGGGAAGAGGGCGGCGCGATTGGATTTCTTCTTGAATGGAAGCAACATCTGCCTGCCTCTCCTGTCGTCCCTGACAGTTCGGCAGCCGCTGGCAAATTAGCATCCGTCGCCGGCGACTGCTAAAATGTCGGGCGAGGATTTGGGCGCGTCCAAGGCGGGTTCAAGAGGTCCTTTCAGAAAATTTTGGGCGGATGCACGGCGCATTTTTGCGGCCGGGTAACGGCCCTTGCTGCGACCCGCCAGCGCTCGGTGGGCCGGTGCAAAAATCCCGGGGTGGGGGTGTTGAAGGGTGAAAGGAGCCTCCCAAAATCTTGTCGCGCCGGGCGCCGGATAGGGCCCGGCCGCGGGCGCTGGCGACGTCCGGCGCTCCTCGTGACCCATGTTGCTTTGCAAGAGGATATGGAGATGAGGACCTACGATTTTTCACCCTATTACCGGTCGTCGGTGGGATTTGACCGGATGCTTGATCTTCTGGGCGCGCCGCAGCGCCGGGACGCTGACGAGAGCTGGCCGCCCTATGACATCGAGCGTCAGGGCGAAGATCGCTATGCGATTACCATGGCGATCGCGGGCTTTGGCAAAGACGAAGTCTCGATCATGGCCGAGCCCAACGCGCTTTTGGTTGAAGGGCGCAAGAACGGGGACGATAGCGGCCGCAAATTCCTGCATCGCGGCATCGATCAACGTGCGTTCCGCCGCCAGTTCGACTTGGCCGACTTCGTCAAGGTGACGGGCGCTTCTTTGGAGCACGGCCTCCTGCGTATCGAACTTCAACGCGAGATCCCTGAGGCGATGAAGCCGCGCCGGATTGAGATCGGGACAAGCCAGGCGCGCGTCTCGAACGAGGTCCGCTCTGGCGACGCCCAGGTCGAGACTGCGGCCTAAAGGACGAACAAAGCGCGGAGAAATACTATGCGAGACTTAATCCCCTGGGGCCGTTCGCGCGCGCCTGCGCGCCAAGGCGAGCCTCATCATGACGCCACCTTAAGCCCGTTCTTCACGCTACGGCGCGAGATGGACAGGCTGTTCGACGACGCCTTCCGCGGTTTCGGCCTCACCGGCTTCGACCAGAACATCGGTTGGCCGCAGGTGGATGTCGTTGAGCGCGACAAGGAAGTGCGCGTCACGGCCGAACTGCCGGGGCTCGAAGAAAAGGACATCGAGCTGCGAGTGGAAGACAATGTGCTTATCCTCGCTGGCGAGAAGCGCCATGAGCACGACGACGAAGAGCGCCGTTACAGCGAACGCTACTACGGCCGCTTCGAACGAAGGCTCGCGCTTCCGGCCGAGGTCGACGACGAGCGCGCGGAGGCGCGCTTTCGCAACGGCGTCTTGACCGTCACTCTGCCCAAGATCGCGCGCGAGCAGAGCCGAAGAAAGCGCATCGCGATCTCGCATTGATCGATGCGCCGAAGACGCGCCGCGCGGTTTCGCATCGCGCGGCGCTCCATGGGTTGAATTGAAAGGAGGAAGAGGAGCAACCCCTATGGGATTTTCTGCTGAGCCGATCCGGCTTCGCCCCCGTTTTCTGCCGCGGCGCTGGGGCCGCGAAAAACTCGACGCTTGGTGCGCCAATGCCGATCGACCGCCGACGCCAGTTGGCGAAGTATGGCTCGCACATGCGCACAATACGACAAGCCACGGCGACCATTTTGGCGCGACGTTTGCGAATGCCCCACAAGAAATGTTGGGGGACCTTGGCCGGGCGCCGCCATCGCTCCGCTTGGTCGCAACCGATGAACCCAGCGATCCCATTCGCGCCGAAGGGCCAGTCACGCTCTGGCGCATCATCGAAGCGCCGCTCGATGCGAGCGTCACGATCCGAGACAGGGCCGGACGCGCGCCGCGCCAGGTGCGCTGTCGCCGCGGCGATCTGTTGCGCCTCAGCCATGGCGCTGAGCTTGTGGTTCCAAGCGGTGTCACCGCGCTCGAAGCACGCGCAAGTTTTGCACCGAGCAATCAACCGGGCGCCGTACAAACGCAACGTTTGCCCGCGGCAAACGAAAAGCGCCACCGCGCCGCGTGGCTGCGCGATCCGGCGATGAGTGTCGAACTCTGGACGTTGCCGGACGTGAGCTTTCTCGAGCCCGACGGCGAGACGTGCCATGTGCTCGCGGCGTTAACGCCGGGCGTATCGGTGGATGGTCAGATGTTGGCGAGGGGCGAAGCGATCTTTCTGCCCGCCGAAGGCCGGCGCGTCACGCTTACGGGACGCGGTGCGCAAGTCGTCGTAGCCTACCCGGACCTGGTGCCCACCGAAATTTGGAAGCATCCCCAGCCGCCAACGCCCGCCGCGCGTGCGCTTGATCTTGCCGAAATGAAGCGGATGCCCGTCAATATCGAAGCGTATGCGGCGAGCGCGCTTCGGGTTGCGGCTTGAGCTGGCGATGCCGGGTTTGGCGCAGTTCGTCGCTTGGAACCAGGTGCAAGCGAGCGCGGCGTTGCTCAGCGCCGCGCTCGTAGCGGGGTTCTGGATGCGGGTTTGGAGCTCGTCGAATAAAGAGACGCGTGCAGATGTGGGCGTGACGGATACTCCCAGAAGTCGCGCCGTAAGCGTGGCGCGCCGACGGAGTTCTGGATGCGCGCGCGTCTCGGCATGAGCGCCAAAGCCCCGCCATGACCTCGCGCGCTCCCTCGGTTCCTCAGACGAGGCTCAACGGCGGCTCCCGGCGAATTTTTGAGTCAGGCGGTCGCGAAATATTGTGAATGGGCACGCCGTGGCCCTTGTTCGGCGTTTTCAGCAGGTTGTTGCGGCGCAAGAGAGCGTTTCGGCGCGTGTGTCCTGGGATTTTCGATTAAGGTCCGGCGCGTCGGTACGGGAGGCGCGCAATGAGACTTGCGATTCATGGCATTATCTCCGCTGTTTCGCTGGCGATTGGCGGCTGCGCAGATCTCCGGGATACAGCTACACTTCACGGCCGTGCCGATACTTTGTTGGAGCGCTTGCATGAGGCTGGGGACTTCAGTGGCGCTGTCATCATCTCGCGCGACGGCGTTGTCGTTTACGAAGGAGCTTTCGGAGCGGCCGATCGAACGCGTCCCTTCACACTCGACACCGCCGCTGACGGCGCTTCGCTTGCAAAGACAGTCACGGCGGCGCTCATCTGGCATTTGATCGATGAGGGGAGAATAGCGCTCGATGATCCGGTTCAAGCGCACGTTGCTGAGTTTCCCTACGCAGACGTCACCATCGAGCATTTACTCAGCCACACATCGGGAGCGCCGGATTATGATCCTTTCCAGCCGCTGCCCGAGGCGGATGCTGCGACTGGAAACGTGGCGTTGCCGGCCTTCATGCGGCGCCTATCGTCTCGCCCGTTGCGGCAGCCCGGCGCAACATTCAGTTACTGCAATGCCTGCTACGACACGCTTGCGCTTCTAACCGAGCGCGTTTCCGGCGACTCGTACCAGGAGCAAATAGGGCGTTTGCTTGGAGGCATCGGCGCCGGTGATGCGTTCGTACGGCCTGCGCGGTTCGCGGATTGGCCCCAACCGCGGACTTTGGGTTTTCGTTCCAGCCTGCCCGGCGCCGATGAGTTCGACGTCTACGATAATGAAGCGATCTATGGAGGGTCCAACATCTATTTCACGGCGCGCGACCTGCACGCTTGGGCGAGCGCTTGGGTTGATGGCCGTGTACATCCGGAAGGCGTACTCAATAACGCCTTGGCGCCCGCGCGCGTCGGCGATGACGTCTCCGCGCTGAACCTGTCCAGCTGGTACTGCGCGCCGGATCGCGCGCGTTGCTACTACACCGGTCACCATCAGGCTTTCTTCAACCTGGTCTATTGGGACTCGTCGCAGCGGATCAGTGTGGTGTTTGTCAGCAACAATACGATGGCGCCGCCGCTTCAGCCTTGGCTCATGCGGAGCCTTGTGGCGATCGCCGAGGGGCGGGCAGCAGAGCCGCGGCCGTTGGCGCCGCCCGAGGAAAGGGAGGTAGACGTTGAGGCGCTCGTTGGGCGTTATCGTCTGCCAGGCATCGGCGACGTAGAGATCGGCATCGACGAGGCGGGGCCGACTATACAAACGGCTCAAGGTCCGCGCTATCAACTCTATCAAGTGGGATACGGCGTTCTCTATACGCCGGGTGCGGATGCTTACCTATCGTTCCGGCCCGGCGAAAACGGGTCTCCGCCTACATTGATCTGGATGTCGGTATTCGCTGTAGCTGAAGGACGGCGATTGGCGTGAAACGGCGGTTTGGCCGTTAGCGAGGGCCGCGTTTAGCCTGCGGCTGCGTCGATCAGCAGGAAGGCGCGCGTGGTTTCGGCGTTCATTTGGGCGCGGCCGCGGCCGATTTGTTCGGCGATGCGTGCGCCTTCGTTGCGCAGGAAGAGCATCGCCTCTTGGTTCGCGGCGGCATCGCGATGGAGGAAATCGCCCATCACCCGCGCCGCTTCCGGCGCTGCATCGCGCACCGCGCGCCGCCGCGCTTGCGTGCCCGAGCGGGCGCGCTGGGCGATGCGTTCGAGCGCGGACGGCGAGAACACATCGTCCAGGCGCAAGCCCGCGTGTTCGATCGTCTCCACAATCGGCAAACTCACGGTGCGTGGCTCCGCGATCCGGCGGCGGAGGTGGGCGACAGGATCGGCGGCGGGCTCGCGGCGTTGCGCGGCGGCGGGTGCGCCGTGCTCGGGGCCATCGACGTTGGAGAGCAGATCGCGCCACGTCCAATCGCCCGGCACCGGCTTATCGGCGGCCGGCGCGCGCTGGCGCTGCGGTTGCTGCGGTTGTTCCGGCGGCTCGTCGCCGAACATGGGCGGCGGCGGATCGTTGCGATTGCGCGCGGGCGGCAGTTCGAGCGGATCGGCCGCTTCATCGCGCCAGGAGCGATCGTAGCCGGGCGCAGCTTCGTCATCGGCCACCGCATCACGCGCGCCGCGCGCCGCGATACGCGCCGCATTGGCTGCGTCCCGCAGACGCTCCAGCGCGACCGCTGCTTCGCGCTCGACATTCACGGCTTCACCGCGGATAAGCTCTGCCGCGCGCTTGGCGTCGTCGATGGCGCGATGGGTTGTCTCGCGCACGGCGCCGGCGGTGGAGTTCGCCGCATAGGTCGCCGCTTCCGCCGATTGCCGCGCCGCGTCGGTCAGGCTTGTCGCTTTGGCGAGGACGTCGAGCGCATTGGAGAGCGCTTGCTCGAGACGCAGCGCCGAATCCGCGCTCGCTTGCGCGGCGCTGGAAAGGCCGTTGGTGCGATCGGAAATGAGCGCCGCCGCGGCGCCGAAAGAGGTGAGGCGGTGATCGAGCGCTTGGTCGGCCGCGCGCACTTCGGCTTCGGCCACGCGCGCCGCTTCGGAAATCGATTGCGTGTGCTTGCTGATCGAGTCGCCGATTGCCTGCGCTTGGCCGGTGAGGTCGCGCGAAATGCGTAGCAACTCTTCGCGCTCGCGCTCCATGCCGGCGATCATCTGATTGGCGCCGGCCTTGGCCTGGTCGGCCATCTCATCAACGGCCTTGGCTTGGCGCGCGATCTGACCTTCGACGTCTTGCAGCCGCTTCAGCGTCTGCAGCAGCGCCTGGTCGAGCTGGTTGATTTCGCCGCGCACGCTTTCGGCCAGCTGGCGCGCCGCGCTCTCGGCGCTGCGCTCGGGGTTCAGCAGCCGGTCGGCGGCATCGGCCAGCCGGCGCGCCTCGGCCCGGGCGCGTGCGCTGTCACGCGCGGCGATGCCGGAAATCACCGCCATCAGGGCCGGCAACACCGCCACCGCGCCGACAGCGCCGTATTCAGGAATAGTCAGAGAAGAAATCTGCGCCGGGCCGATCAGCACCACCGCGCCGGCCAAGCTGCCAAGCACCCAAAGGCCGGCGACCACCATGCCGAGAACGCCAATCAACGCCCCGGGATCACCGTTACGCTCGGCCTCAGGCGTGGTCGTGGTCATGGAGCACAATTCCGTCCGCGCGCAGGGAGGGCGCGTTCATAAGGTAAACGAGAACGAAACAAGTGCGGCCATTCAAGGGCGAATGCACGCAAACGCAAGCTAACGATCAGAAAGATCGCGCGTTTGTCGCAAATTCTTAGCGGTCGTTCGTCTGGCAGGCTTCACCGGCGCAGGCGGATTGCTCAACGCTGCGCTGCTCAAGCGTCACGCCGACCCAGGCCAACGCCATGGCGATCAACGCGTCGCGAACCATCACTAGGAAAGCCAACATCGCCCTCAACCTCGATGCAACACGCGGTATGTGCGCGCTTCGCCCTCGAACCGCAAGCTACAGTTCCGTGTATTACGCCGAATGATGAAGTCTCCACTACAATTGGATGCAGCCTGGCTTGACCGGCCTGCGGCCGACGCCTAATTCCGGCGTGTGACGTTACAACATAACAGCGCCCCGCGCCGGGCTCACCTGGCCCACGCCGCCGTCATGGGGTTGCACGCGCTTTGCTGCGGCCTGCCGGCGCTGGCGATGGTGGCCGCTGCGCTCTCGGGGGCGACCTCTGGCGTTGCCTTACTTGCTGGTTCTTTTGAGGAAATTCACCACTTCCTGCACCAGCACGAGCTCTGGATCCTGGCCGCTTCGGCTGGCCTGGTCGTGACCGGCGGCTGGCTCGAGCTGGCGGCGCGGCGCACCCACCGGCATGGCTTTCCCTGGCTCTTCAGCTTCTCGGTGCTGTGCTTTGTGGCCAACGTGGCCATCATCCTTGCCCACCGCGCAATCTGAGATTGCAACGATTGGGGCCAGCTAAGCCCCGAAATCGGAAGATGGTTTAGCCTAAATTCACCCTGCGCTGGCAGCGTCGCCCGAACCATTTTCGGCGCGGAGCCCGCCACGCATGACCTCTAAGCCGCCCACCGCGCTCGCCAGCGCCGCCGAGACGCGGCGGCGCGAGATGCCGGCCTCGATCGCGCTGACCATCCTCACCGGCGGCATCGCCGCCGCCATCATGGGCGGCCCATGGCCGGTGGGCTGGTGCGCCGTGATGTCGGTGCTCCTGATCCTCGACACCGAACTGTATCGCCGCCTAGACGCCGCCGAGACTAAGATCGAGGGCCGCACGCTCGCGGGGCTTTGCCTGTGGGCCGCGTTCAGCTCGGGCTTCTACGCGCTGTTGCCGATCACGCTCTGGCTGCATGGCGAGGCCGCGGGCGCCGCCGCCGCGATGTTGCTTTGGGTCGCCGGCGTTGTGCGTCACTTCAGTCCTGGCGCGTCCGGCGCGCTGCCGATCGCCGCCGCCGGCGCTGCGCCGCCGGCGCTTTCACTGCTTGCCTCGCCGCTGATGCTCGCGGCGATGACGCATCAGCCGGATTGGGATCTCGCCTTCATCGCCGCGGTCGGGGGCGGGGCGCTGATGGCCTACGTCACGCAAGCCCGCGTCAGCGCCGCCCAGGCTGAGCGGGCGCTGCGCGAAGCGAAGCAGAATACGAGCCAGGAACAAGTGCTCGCGCAGCTCATGCTCGATCAAGGCGCCACCGCCGCCATGCTGGTGGATTCAGAGGGCGTCATCATCGCCATGAGCAAGTCGATGCGCGAGGCGATCCGCACCGCCGATCCGATCGGCAAGAAGTTCGAAGACCTGATTCACTGGGCGCCGGATCGCTGGCGCGACGCGTTTGCCCGCGCGATGAGCGGCGAAGTCGTGCGCTACGAAGAAGATGAAACGCGGATGTCTTCAGGGACGCGCTGGTATAATTGGGAGGCGCGCCCGTGGCGCAATGCCGACAATGAGATCATCGGCGTCGTTTCGCACGGCAGCGACATCACCCAACTCGTTCAAGCGCGCGGGGCGGCCGCAGCGAACGAACAACGCCTCATGCAGGCGTTGAAGATCGCCAAGAGCCTGGTCTGGGAAGTCGATTTCAAATCGCGCTCGATCAATTGGCATGGCGATGTGGAGGCGCTCTACAACCGGCCCTTCACCTTCGATCAGTTCATGGAAAGCCGCACCGGCTTCCTGCACGAAGAAGATCGCCTGGCGCTGCGTGACTATTTCATCCGCGTCGGCGCCGGCGGCGGGGGTTGCATGGAGCACCGGGTGCTCAGCGAGAACGGCGATGTCCGCTGGGTCGAGGCGTGGGCGCAGCGCGTGATGGGCCGCTCGGGCGGCGTGCGCAAGATCGTCGTCATCTCGAAGGACATCACCGAACGCAAACGTCAGGAGGCGGCGTTCATCGCCGCCATGCATCGCGCCGAGGAACAACTGAAATCGCGCCGGGCGCTGCTGGGCGAAACCGCGGCCACTGCCGAAGCGATCGATGAAGCGGCGGTCAATGTCGCGGAAATGTACGAGCGCCTCGACAACATCATGGCGGAGATGAACGCGCGCGATCAAAAGCTCGCCGAAACGCTCGCCAATCTGCGCGCCGCGCGCGAAGAGGCGGAGGCGGCGAACGTCTCGAAATCGCAATTCCTCACCTCGATGAGCCATGAGCTGCGGACGCCGCTGAACGCCATTATCGGCTATTCCGAAATGCTTATGGAGGAGGCCGAGGCCGACAGCCGCGATAGCGATGTCGCTGACTTGCAGCGCGTGCTGAGTTCGGCGCGCCATCTCCTGCACCTCATCAACGACATCCTTGATCTGTCCAAGATCGAAGCCGGCCGCATGGATATGACCGCGTCCGAGTTCGATCTTGCCGGCTTGATCGACGAAGCGGCTGCAACCGTGCGGCCGAATGTCGAGAAGAACGGCAGCAAACTGACGCTCGAAATCGATCCCGGCCTTGGCCTCGTTTCGACCGATTCCTTCAAGCTCAATCAGTGCCTGCTCAATCTGCTTTCGAACGCGGCGAAGTTCACTAAGGATGGCGTCATCTCCGTTCGCGCACGCCGTGAGGGCGAGGTCGTCAGCGTCGATATCGCTGACACCGGCATCGGCATGACGGAGGAACAGGTTGGGCGCCTGTTCAATGCGTTCGTGCAGGCCGACGCGCTGACCGCGCGCCGCTATGGGGGCACGGGCCTCGGTCTCGCGCTCACGCGCCGTATCATGCAATTGCTCGGCGGCGACGTATCGGTCGTCAGTGAGTACGGCAAGGGATCGGTGTTCACGTTGCGCTTCCCGGTGCGGATGGATGCGGCGCCGGTGCTTGCGCGCGTCGATGCCAATGCCGTGGCGGGGCAGGGCCATCAGCGCCTTGTGCTGATGATCGACGATGAAGAAACCGCGCGCGATCTGACGGCGCGCTCGCTCGTTCGCCTCGGCTTCGAGGTTCGCACGGCGACGACCGGCGGCGAAGGCATCGAGATGGCGCGCAGTCTGCGCCCAAGCCTCATTCTGCTCGACATCAACTTGCCCGACGTCACCGGTTGGGACGTGCTCACCGTGCTGAGCACGGGCGACGCCGGCGATATTCCGGTCATCATTCATTCGATCGACGACAACCGTCAGCGCGCGTTGTCGTCAGGCGCGTGCGAACATCTGGTCAAACCAGCCGACCGGGACGTGCTCGCCGCCGCCGCACTTCGCTTTGCGCGCGCCCCCGATAGTGCAGCGCCGGCCGAGACGCCGGCACAGTCCAACGTAGCCAAAACGGCGTGAAAGGCCCTCCCATGCGCATACTCATCGCTGAAGATCATCCCGACAACCGCGAAATGCTGACCCGCCGGCTCGAGCGGAAAGGTTACGAAGTGCACTGCGCCGAAAACGGCGCGGAGGCCGTTGAGATGGCCAAGAGCTGCGCGCCGGATCTCATCCTCATGGATATCTCGATGCCGGTGATGTCGGGCATCGAAGCGACGAAGGTCATCCGCGCGACGCCGGACGTTGCGGGCGTGAAGATCGTAGCGCTCACCGCGCATGCAATGGAAAGCGCGCGCAAGGAATGCATGGACGCCGGCTGCGATGACTTCGCGACGAAGCCTGTCGATTTCGCCGGCCTCGTGGCGCTAATCGATAAGTACGCGGCTTAGCGGGTGTCAGGTGTCGAAGACACGCTGGGCCGCTTCTGACACCTGACACCTGATACCTGTTATGGTTAGCGCATTTAAACTATCCAAATTTTGCAAAGACCCTTGCGTCATTAGCGCGGCCTAAACCCATCTCACGGTAAATTGCTCGTCTGGTATGGGCACATGGGTGCAGGGGAGGACGAATGTCCTCGGCGCAAGGCGATGAAGGCGCGTCCGCGGCGACGCGCCTCGGACGTATTCTCCTGGTCGACGACCAGGCGCAAAACCGTGACATGCTCGGCCGCAGGCTGGAGCGTCGCGGTTACGAGGTCGTGCTGCGTGAAACCGCGGTCGGCATCGAAGAAGCTATTTCCGAACTTGGCATCGAATTGGTGCTGCTCGATTGGATGATGCCAGAGCGCTCGGGGCTCGATGCGCTGCAAGGCATCCGCAAATTATTCGACGCCGAGCACGTTCCGGTCATTGTCGTCACGGCGCTTGATGACGGCGATATCGTCTCGAAGGCGCTCGAAGGCGGCGCCAACGATTACATTACCAAGCCGATCGATCTGCGCGTGTTGACCGCGCGGGTGAAGGCGCAGCTCGACCGCCGCCAAGCGGTGCTCGAACTCGACGCCATCCGCGACAATCTCGAAAAGACGGTTCAGCAACGCACCCAGGATCTGGTCAGCGCCAACGAAACGCTTTCCGCCGAAATCAGCGAGCGCGAAGCCGCCGAGGCGCGCGCGCAATCGCTGGCGCGCCACGATCCGCTGACCGGCCTCGCGAACCGCCGCCACTTCCTCGAAGAACTCGACCGCCGCATTGCGCTGGTGGGCGGCGAAGAGAACGCCTTCGCGCTGATGTTCGTCGACCTCGATCGCTTCAAGCCGATCAATGACGTCCACGGTCACGCCATCGGCGATCAATTATTGCAAGTCATCGGCACGCGGCTGACCGGATGCATTCGTGACGATAGCTTCGCGGCGCGTCTAGGCGGTGACGAATTCGCGGTGCTGCTGGAAGGGCCGGGCGGGCGTGAAGCCGTCGCCGCCGCGGCGCGCCGCATTCTGCATGAACTTTCCGCGCCGATCCTGGTCAACGGCCTGAAGCTTACGGTCGGCGCGTCGATCGGCGTCGCGCTTTGTCCCGAAGATGGGCGCGACGCAGCTGAGCTTCTGCAGCGTGGCGACGCCGCCATGTTGCGCGCCAAGGAAGATCGCGGCGCCTATAAGTTCTTCGATTCAAGCATCGACGAAGAGCTGAAATCGAAAGCCGCGCTCGAAACCGAATTGCGTTCGGCGATTCCGAACGGCGACATCATTCCGTATTTCCAGCCGGTCGTGCGGGTCGATACCGGCGAACTCGCCGGCTTCGAAGTTCTGGCGCGCTGGCCGCACCGCGAGCGCGGCATGATCTCACCGGTGCATTTCATCCCGGTCGCCGAGGACGCGGGGCTGGTGGATGCGATGTTCTGGGCGCTGCTGGCGCAAGCGTGCCGCAAGGCGCTCGATGCGCCAGGCGAGTTTGTGCTCGCGGTCAACATTTCGCCGAGCCAAGTGCGCGATCAATGGTTTCCGGAAAAGGTGCTGCGGACGCTGCGCGAAACCGGCTTCCCGGCGCAACGCCTTGAGATCGAGGTGACGGAAAGCGCCATGATCGGCGATGTCGCGCGCGCGAAGTCTTCGCTGATGTCGCTGAAAAACCAGGGCGTGCGGATTGCGCTCGATGATTTCGGCACCGGCTATTCATCGCTGTTTCTGCTGCGCGAGCTGCCGATCGACAAATTGAAGATCGACCGCTCGTTTGTCGCGCGGATCACGACGGATCGCGAAAACGCGACGATCGTCGGCGCGCTCGTCGGGCTCGGCAAGGCGCTGGGCTTGAAGGTCACGGCTGAGGGCGTCGAGGACGAGGAAACGGCGGAAGCGCTTCGCGCCATGGGCTGCGAACTCGCGCAAGGGTACCTCTACGGCGCTGCGACCGAGCTGCCGCTATACGCCGCCTCGCCCCTCCGCGCTGTCGGCTGATCAAGCCGCCTGATACGCGAACCACACGTTCGGTTCGACATAGCGGCCGCTGTCGCGCTCGAGATCGATCGACACCGGATTGAGCGCGCCTTCGATCTTGTATTCGCCGGTCTGAGGGAAGGGGCTGCCGCGCCACATCTCCCAGAACGCCACCGGTTCATCGACAACCATCGAACGATCCGCCGGCTTGATGATCTTGCCGCCGGCCGACGCGTGACTGCGCAGCCAGGGATCGAACAAGCGGCCGTTTTCGTCCTTCCAGGTGATGTACTCGCCCATTGGAATGAACGGATGCAGATGCTTCGCTGACGGCCGCACCGGCGCGATGACGCCGTCGTGGCCGTTGCGTGCGGCGAGGTTTGAGAATTCTTGGATCATCAGCCGCGCCAAACCCTTGGAGCGGTGGATCTTCGGCACGGAGATGGCGAGCGCGCCGACGGCGTTGCGGTGCTTGCCGTTGTTGTTGGCGGCGGTCTCGACGATCCAGTCCCAGCCCTCGGGCGGCAGATCATTGAAGTCACACGCCAGCGGCACGCAATTGCCGACGGCGACCGGATAGCCCGTGGCCTCGTCGACCAGGCACAACTGGTAGTCGGCGTATTGGTCCAACAACTCCTGGTAGTGCGCGAAGTGCGCCTTGGTGAAGTTGAGGAAGCCCAGCGCGCCCCACGCGGCCTGTTCGATGGCCATTGCGGCTTTGCGCAATTCGGGGCTGTCGGCGCGCGTCTTCACGACGAACCGCGTCATGGGTCCACCAATCTCTCGTTAACTATACTTGCGCCGCCCCAGTGATTACCCGGCAATGACCCCAGCGTTTCTTGGGCGTAGCGTTTTCCCTAATAAGGAGTAAATTTCAAAAACACAAGCCTAAATCTGTATTTACGAAGATTAACGGAGCATTGCAGCCATCCGTTACCTGAGCGCCTAAATATAGTTAGCAAAGTATTCCGGGGCTGAATTCAAATAAAAACCGGGTGCTCCGTAACATTATTTTCGTATTGGATGCGGTACTTTCCGCCGGTTAAGCGTCCTTGCACGCGTTTACATTGGCTTAGTCATGATCCCGAGCAGCGCCAAAACTGTTCACTACAAGAACGACCTCCGTCGGCTGACGGCGGTGATCGGCGCGGCCCTCGTGCTGTTCGGGGCTCTACTGGTCGCCATCGTCGCGTACGCCGGATGGTCGGCGAACCGGACCGCCATCGTCCGTGAACGCCAGCTTGTGGAAAACGCGCTCGACCAGAGCGTGAGTTCGGTGCTGGACCAGCAAAAGGCGATCGCCTGGTGGGATGACGCCGTCGCCAACGCCCAGCGCCGCCCGCTCGATCTCGATTGGATCGACACCAATATCGGGCTCTATTTCTTCGAGACTTACGGTCACGACGAAGTCTTCATCATCGATAGCAACGATCAGCCGATCTACGCGACGGTGAACGGCGAGCGCAGCGATGCCGCCGCGGCGTACGAAGCGCACCGCGAGATCTTCGATCAAATTGTCACCGAAGCCCGCCGAGGCGCCGATGACCGGCTGCGGCGGCGCGATCAGAAATTCGGCGAAAGCCAAGGCAATTACAGCGCGCTCCTGGGCGCGAGCTTCGGCCGCTGGGCCGGCCACATCATGAGTGTGGACGGCGAGCCGGCGGTCGTGACGACGATTTCGATCGTGCCGAACCTCGACGCCGACCTCTTGCAAGGCGAGCCGCACTTGCTGCTCTCGGTCGTCAAGATCGACGAGGCCTTCATGGCGCAGGTCGGTGGTTCGTTGCTGATCCCCGATCTCAGCTTGTCACAGAATGAGGTTGCCAGTTCGGGGGCGCTGTCGGAGCCGTTCGTCGCCGACGATGGCACGCCAATGGGCTATCTCAATTGGACGCCGCGCCAGCCTGGCCGCTCGCTGCTGCTGTTCATCCTGCCGCTGGTCGCCTTCGGCGTGCTCGGCGCGGGATGGTTGACATATCTCATGATTAACCGCCTGAAGCGCGCCTCCGGCGAACTCGCCGACCGCGAAGCGCAGTCGCGCCACCAAGCGCTGCACGATGCGCTCTCGGGTCTGCCGAACCGCCATCACTTCGTCGAGCATTTGCAGGAGCAGCTCGATAACCTGGTCCAGACCCGCAATAATGGCCGCGTTGTCGTCGCTTATATCGACGTCGACCGCTTCAAGGACGTCAACGACACGATGGGTCACGCCGCCGGCGATACGCTCATCATGGGCGTCGCCCAGCGTCTGCAGAAAACGCTGTCGCGCGAGGATTTCCTGTCGCGTTTTGGCGGCGACGAGTTTGCCGTGATGCGTTGCGCCAACAGCGCCGAAGCTGCCGAAGAACTGGCCGAGCGCCTGCGCAAGGCGTTTGAAGAGAGCTTCGATGTCTACGGGCAACACATCCGCATGACCGCCTCGATCGGCATCGCCATGAGCCCGGATCACGGCATGTCGCCGCAGGAGTTGATGCGCCACGCCGACATCGCGCTCTATCAAGGCAAGAACCAGGGCCGCGACCGCGCCATGGTGTTCTGCGCCGAAATGGCGGCGGAGGTCGAGCAACGCCGCGAAGTGGAAATCGAACTCCATGCCGCGCTGGAAGCGCGCGAACTGAAGTTGCACTACCAACCGCTCATTTCGTGTGCTGACGGCAGGATCACTGGCGTTGAAGCCTTGTTGCGCTGGAACCACCCGACCAAGGGCGACATCTCGCCCGGCGTGTTCGTGCCGATCGCGGAAGAGGCGGGCTTGATGCCGGCGCTCGGCGCCTTCGTGATCGAACGCGCGTTCGAGGAAGCCAAGAACTGGCCCGAGCTCGAAGTCTCGATCAATCTCTCGCCTGTCCAGTTCCGTCACGTCGACTTGGTCGAGCTGCTCGAGGGCCTGCTGAAGAAGCACGACGTCTCGCCGCGCCGCATCGTGTTCGAGGTCACTGAAGGCGTGCTGATGGAGTCCACCGAACGCAACCGCCAGATCCTCGAGCAGGTGCGGACGATGGGATTCAAGATCGCGCTCGACGATTTCGGCACCGGCTACTCGTCGCTGCGCTACCTCTGCGACTTCCGTTTCGACAAAATCAAAATCGACCGCGCCTTCGTGACCGGCATCCATGAGCGCAAGCGCGCCATGACCATCATTCAATCTGTCGTGACCCTGGGCCGGGGCCTGGGCATGGAGATCGTCGCGGAAGGTGTGGAAACCGAGGCCGAGGCTTCCGTCATGCGCCTGGTGGGGGTCACCGAGCTTCAGGGCTTTTTCTTCTCGCAAGCCGTGCCGGCCGCGCAGGTGGCCGAACTGCACAGCGCTTTCCAAAGCCAGAAGACCGAAACGAAGCCTGCGCCGGTAGCCGATCTGCGGGCTCAGCGCCGCAGCTGAGGCGCCGGCGGCTCACGCTTGATGCGCTGCAGCAAGGCGCGTTGCTCACAGCCTGACGGGTGTGCGCTGAGTGACATTTTCGCCCCGTATCCAGAGCTTTCGGCCATGCGCCCGGCTATGGACAAAATTCCGAGAAGTCGGCATGCCAACCCCACTGCGCCGCTCCGAGGAGAGCGGCCGCCAGCGGGAGGAATGGGCGGGGCCTGAAGGGCCCGTCCAAGGCGGCTTGACCGAAGCCGGCTCCCGCTTGCGCCGAAACAGGGGACGGAGCCGGGATGCGCATCAGACGTAAGATTGAACTCGCTGGCCTCGTGGTCGCTCTGGCCGGCGGCGTGGCCGGCACGGCAGAAGCCGGCGACCGGACGGTGAGCACCGCGATCGACACGCCGCTCGTCACGTCGAACCCGGACGGCAGCGCGGTGGCCGGCGACATTACCGTCGCTTCGACAGGCTCAATTACGATCGATGCCGGCGAGACGGCGATCACCGTCGACTCCAGCAATGACGTGCTGATCGACGGAGGCACGATTGCCTCGACGACGAACGCCGACAACGTAACCGGCATTTCGATCCTCGGCGGCAATGTCGGGCCGAACACGATCGAGAACTCGGGCACGATCAATCTGCTTGAAGACTACACGCTCGCGGACAGTGACTCCGACGGCAATCTGGATGGCGACGTCGCCGTTGGAACCGACCGTCATGGCATCTTCTTGCAGGCGGGCCCCACGTTTAACGGCGACATTATCAATTCCGGCGTGATCACCATAGAAGGCAACAACTCGTCTGCCATCACGCTCGACGCGCTTTTGAACGGCAACTTTGAATCGACGGGCGGCATCCAGGTTCGGGGGGACAATTCCGTCGGCATCGCCATCAATGGCGGCGTCACGGGCGATGTTTCCGTTCTCGGCACCGTGAGTGTCACAGGGGAGAACAGCGTCGGCCTCCACGTCAATGGCGACATCGGCGGCGAACTGAGCATCAGCGGCGCCTACAACGTGACAGGTTATCTGCAAACTATCGTGAGCGATGAGTCACAGCTCGATCCGGACGATCTCGAGCAGTCGGGCGCGGCCATTCTCATCAACAGCAGCGTAGCTGGCGGCATCACGCTCGAAGGCGTTGGCGTCGAAAACGACGAAGATGACGATGACGACGGCGAGATCAACGAGGCTGACGACAATGCGGGCGCGACCGTAAACAATGTCGGTTCCGCCCCCGCGATGCTAATTCAGGCGGATGGCTCGAACCTCGTCGTTGGACCGGGCGCTGAGGGCTATGGCCTGTTCATCCGTGGCGATCTGAATTCGTTTGGCGCCTTTGAGGGCTTTGAGGCGACCGGACTGCAGATCGAAGGCGATGGTCTCGGCGCGACCGCGACGATCGATGGCGGCATCTCCGTCGATGGCGATATCTTGGTGAACTCGCGGGCGGCCGGCAGCTACGGCATTCGTATGGGAGCGGACTCGATCACGCCCCTGTTGCAGGTGCGCGGCTCGGTGCAAGCGATCACCAGCTCCGACCCGGCGTTCACAGCATACGGCATCCGGCTCGAGAGCGGCGCATCGGCGCCGACGATCAACAACAGCGGCTCAATCAGCGCGACATATTTCGGCGAAACCGGCGACGCGATCGCGATCAGCGACCAGTCCGGCACGGTGACCACGATCACGAACTCCGGTCAGATCAGCGCCAATATCGTAGCGACCGACGATGACCCGACCGACGATATCCCGCCGCCGCCAATCACGGGCTCGGCGATCGCGATCGATGTGTCAGCTTCTAGTTCGGGCGTGTTGGTGGAGCAGATCGAGCCAACGGTCTTTACGGACGACGACGCGTTTGACGATCTCGTCGCGGCTGCGCCGAGGATCGAGGGCGACATTCTGTTCGGCTCCGGCGGCGACACGCTCGACCTGCAATTCGGTACGATCACCGGCAACGTCGCGTTCGGGGCGGGCGCGGACAGCTTCAACATCGACGGTGGCGCGGTTTTCACGGGGAGCTTCACGGATACTGACGGCGCCCTCGCGATCGATGTCCAGCAGGGCACGCTGAACTACAGTGGCGGCACGCTGACCATCACCAGCGCCAATTTCGGCGCCGGCAGCGCTTTCAATCCGTTGCTTTCCAATGTGCCGGGGGAAACCACGGACATTACCGCGACCGGCGCGGTGACATTCGCCGCCGGGGCTCAACTCACGCCTGTCTTGCCTGCAGGCTTGCCGGTGTTCGGCTCGCAGGTGTTCTTAAGCGCCAATCAGATGTTCGGCGCGGCCAACGTGATTGGCCAAGTCACGGGTCCGACCGCGCCCTATCTCTATGACATCATCATCGACACGACGAACCCGATCGTCGAAGGCGCGGCCAACAGTCTTGAAGTTACGTTCGACTTGAAGACCGCCGCCGAGCTCGGCCTCTCCACCAACCAAGCGATCGCGTTCGATCCGATCCTTGCGGCGCTGCGTCTTGATACGGCTGCCGCCGCGGCGATGGCGGGGATCACGACCGAGTATGAGTTCTTTGACGCCTACGAAGACTTGATGCCGAACTACGCCGCCGGCGCGACTGAAATCGCGGCGACGGCGATCCAGCAAATGCAGAGCGCCACGTCGAACCGCATGGCGGCGACGCGTATGCAGGGCTTGGACGAAGTTTCGGTCTGGGGGCAGGAAATCGCCTACGGCATCAACCGCGAGCCGGCGAGCACGAATGCGCAGGAATTCCGCGGCCACGGTTTTGGCTTCGCCTTCGGTATCGACGGCCCAACCAACAATGGCGGCCTGTTCGGCCTCTCCGCGTCGTTCATCGCGTCGGAAGTGGAAGAGCCGGGCCGTCCGGACGGCCAGATCTCGACCTGGTTCGGTCAAGCCAACGCCTATTACGCGACAGCGATGGGCCCGATTGACCTCGACTTCATCGCCGGCTTCGGCGCCGGCAAGATGGAATCGCGCCGCGTCGTCGAGATCGGCAACCCGATCGCGTTCAGCGCGGAGACGGAAGCCGAGTGGCTGGCATTCGAAGGTCACGGCGCGATCCGCGCCTCTGTGCCGATGGCGGTCTCGGACGCCTTCACGATTACGCCGCGCGCGGCGCTGACTTATGTCGGCATTTCGGAAGATGACTACGAAGAAGAGGGTGGCGGCGCGGCCATCGATTATGCCGTCGAAGGCGTATTCTCGCAGCGCCTGTGGGCGGATGTGGGCATCGAACTCGCGGCCAACATGCGCTTTGGCAGCCGCACCGTGGTTTCGCCGCGCATCTATGGCGGCTATCGCGCCAACGTGCTCGATGCTGAGTCCGAGCGCACGGTGCAGTTCGTGTCAGGCGGCGCGCCGTTCACGCTGACCGACGAAGGCGTCGGCGATGGCGGCCCGCTCATCGGCATCGGCTTCGACGCCACCAACGGCTATTCGACGTTCTCGCTCGGTTACGAAGGCGAGTTCGGCGATCAGATCGAGCGTCACAGCATCAACGCCGCGATCCGCTTCCGCTTCTAAGCGGCGCGCGACGACGGATTTGCGATCGGCGCGGCTTCGGCCGCGCCGATTTCGTGTTCGCCCCACAAACGCCCGTCGGCCTGCATCGGCGTGTTGTAGTGGCGTGCGGCGAGGGCGGCGCGATAGAGGTTGTGATAGTCGCCGGCAGCGCCGATCTCGACCGTGTCGTGATCGAGGTTCGCGCCGATATCGAGATAGGTGTCGAGATTGGCGAGGTTCGGACGCGGCAATGCGCCGGCGCGATATTCGTCCGCCATCTGCGCATAGAGCGCTTCTAGATTGCGGGCGAGTCCGTCGATGTCGAACAGGGTGCAGGTGTCGCGATTGGCGGTCAGGCGCTGGCGAAGCTCTTGGAGGCCGAGGCGATCCGTTGTCGCCAGCGCTACGGCGCGCGCGATGAACGCGTCGGGCGACGTGGTGATCAGCTCCGGCACGCCGGCGGCGCGCACGAGGCTGGCGCAAACGCGCGAGGCGAAGCTGCGGCCCATATAGGTGAGGACCGGCACGCCCATCCAAAGCGCGTCAGAGGCTGTCGTGTGAGCGCCGTAGGGCGCAGTGTCGAGAAAGAGATCGGCGAGCGGATAGCGCGCGAGGTGGCGCGGATTGGCGACCTTCTTCGCGAAGATAAGACGATCACCGGAAACGCCGTAGCTTTCCGCCGCTGCGCGCAAGCGCGTATTGGTTTCGGTGTTGTAGTCCAGAAGCCAGATCACGCTGTTCGGCGTCTGGCTGAGGATCGCCATCCAGCGCTCGAAGGAATAGCGGGTCACTTTGTGTGCGGCGTTGAAGCAGCAGAACACGAATGCATCTTCGGGCAGGCCATGCTCACTGCGTTGGGGCGGCGTGGCGTCGACAACGCGTTTGCGGTCATTCGGCTGATAGCAGGGCAGGCGCAGGACGCGTTCTGAATAGTAGAGCTCGTGACTGGCGGGAATCACCCAGTCGTCGCCGATGATGTAATGGTGATAAGGCGTTCCCATCGTGCCGGGATAGCCCAGCCAATTCACTTGGATCGGCGCGGGCCGTCGCGCGAAGATGCCGAGGCGGGCATCGCGCGTGTGGCCGTTTACATCGATCAGGATGTCGATTTCATCGGCGGCGATCGCGGCCGCCGCGTCGTCATCGCTCAGGCTGCGAATGTCGGTCCAATGTTCGGCGGCGGCCTTGATGCGTTGGTTGATGCCGTCATCGGCGGGAATGCCGCAATAATAGATGAAAACCTCGATCGCTTTCGGATCGTGGGCTTCGAACAGATTGGCCATCAGATAGCCAACCGCGTGCGCGCGCAGATCCGATGACACATAACCAATCCGCAGGCGGCGGCCTTGCGCGATAGGGGCGTGGCGGCGGTCGCTGGCGCCGGTGATCGCGGGCGCCACCGCGTGGGCGTATTGGCGCGCGAGGCCAAGGTGCTGCAGCGGATCGTCGGAATAGGCGCAGGATGAGAGCGGGTGAAAGCGCGAGACGAACGAGCCGCGCGTGAGCTTTGTCGGCGTCGTTGCGATCGGCCACTTGCACTGAGCCAGGCGCACCGCTGCGTACTGCTCGACGACATCGCGTTGATGCAGGCCGAGGTCGAGGCATTGCTGGAGCGCGGCTTCAGCTGCTTCGTGCTGCTGGTTATCGCTCAGCACGCGGCTCAGCTGTTTCAGAAGCGTGATCTTGTATTCGATGCTGTCGCCCGTAACGGCGGCCATACGTTCGAGGCCGGCCTTCCATTGCTCGACGGCGGCCGCGGCGTCGCCGGCGCGCTCCAAGGCGCTGCCCAGATTGATGTGGGCCGGCGCGAAATCCGGGTTGACCACCAGCGCGGCGCGCAGCGACGCCAGGGCGCCCGCGCTATCGCCGCTCTGGGCCAGCAGTGTTGAGCAATTGAAGTGGGCGATGAAGAGCAGGGGATGCTCGGCGTTCATCGCGATCCAGACCTGGTAGAGCTGGCGCGCGAGATCGGTTTGGCCGGCGCCGGTCAATTGTTGGGCGGCGACGATGAGTTCGTTGAGCGGCAGCGCTCCGGTCGTGACTTTCTGCAACGCCGTCACGAACGTTGTCTGAGACATGAGGATAGCCGCTCGCCAGCGCGAGCCTACGCGCCCGCGCGCGAAAATCCGGTGATTTGCGTTGCCGAAATCTTAATGCATGAACGCCCGGCGCGGGTCATGCGCCGGGCGTCCAAGGGCCCCCAATTGCCCCCGTTAAATCGCGGCGAGATAGGCCTCGATCTGATCGCCGTCCAAGCTCGCCACCTGCGTCGAGGTGAAGGCGTAGAGCTGGGTGGCGTTGAAATTGGCGATGTTGGTGGTCGAGAGGTGATCCAACTGCGTCGCCGTGAAGGATGGGATCTGGCTCACGTCGAGCGCCGCGATCGTGCCGGCGCCGAGATCGCTGATGACATCGGTCGACCAGGCCGCGATCTGCGTTGTCGTCAGCGCGCCGATCTGGGTGTCGGTGAACTCGGCGATGTCGCTGGCGGTGAGCGCCGCCATTTGTGTGGCGGTGAGCCCGCGGACCTGCGTCGAGTTCAGGGTGGCGATCTGAGCTGCTTCAAGGGCGGCGAACGCCTCCGTGCCGAGGCGGGCGATTTGCGTCGCCGTCAGCGCCGCGATCTGGGTGTCGGCGAGGGCGGTGACGTTGGTCGAAGTCAGCGCCGCGACTTGGCCGGTGCTCATCGCCGCCAGCTGCGTGGTGGTGAACTCCGCGACGTCATTGGCGGCAAGCGCGGCGAGCTGGGTCGCGGTGATCGCCTTTGCTTGCGTGGTCGATAGGGCGGCGATCTGGGTGTCGGCCAGCGCCGCCAGATTCTCATCCGAGAAGGCCGCGACTTGCTGGGCCGAGAAGGCGCCCATTTGCAGCAGTGTCAGCGCCTGCATCTGCGTGGCCGTGAAGGCCGAGATGTTGGTGGTCGTGATCGCCGCCAGCTGCGTGTTGGTCAGCGCCGCCACCTGCGAGTCGCTCAACGCCGCCAGTTTCGTGCTGTTGAAGGCGCGGATCTGGGTGGTGGTCATCGCCGCGATCTGATCGGCGCTGAACTCGGCGATGTCGGTCTCATCCAGAGCGTTGATCTGGGTGGTGTTGAACGCCGCCACCTGGGCGGTGCTGAGCGCCGCGACTTGCGTTTCAGTGAGTGCGTGGACGTTGGCGGCCAGCATCGCCTGCAGCTGCGAGGCAGTCAGCGAACCGACTTGGTCATCGGTGAGCGCGCCAATACTGGTTTCATTCAGACCGGCGATCTGCGTGCTGCTCATGCCGGCGATTTGCGTGGTCGTGAACTCGGCAATGTCGGCGGATTGCAGGTCATTCAGCTGGGTGGCCGACAGCGCGCGCACTTGCGTGGCGGAGAGGGCCGCGACTTGGGTATCAGCCAACGCCGAGATGTTGGCGGCGCTGAAGGCGGCCAGTTGGCCGGTCGAGAGCGCGGCCAGTTGCGTGGTCGTCATGGCCGCGACCTGGGTTTCGTTCAGGCCTGCGATTTTCGTGGCTGTGATGACGCCCAGCTGCGTTGTGGTCAGTGCGGCGATCTGGGTGTCGGCGAAGGCGGCCAAATTGGTGGCCGAGATCGCTTGCACCTGCGCCGTGGTCATCGCGGCGATTTGGGTGGCGGCGAATTCCGCGATGTCGGCCTCGTCGAGACCCGCAATTTGCGTGGTCGTCATGGCCGCGATCTTGGTTTCGGAGAGCGCGGCGATCTGGGTGTCGGCCAGTTCGCGCGCGTTGGCGGCGCTTAGCGCGGCGATTTGAGTCGTGGTCATCGCGCCGACCTGGGTTTCGTTCAGGTCGTTGATATTGCCGGTGTTGAGGCCGGCGATCTGCGTCGAGGTCATCGCCGCGATCTGAGCGCCGGAGAACTCGCCGATGTCCTCCGATTCGAGCGAATTGATCTGCGTGACCGTCATCGCCGCGACTTGCGCGCCGGTCAACGCCGCCACCTGATCGGCGGTGAGGGCCGAGAGGTTTTCGTTGGTAAAGGCGCGGATTTGCGAGGTCGACATCGCCGCGATCTGCGTGGCTGTCAGCGCGCCGACTTGGGTCTCGGTGAGCGCGGCGACGCCGCCGGTCGAGATCGCCTGCACTTGGGTGGCGGAGAGGGCGGCGATCTGGGTGTCGGCGAGGGCGGCGAGGTTGGTGTTGGAGAGCGCCTGGATCTGCGTTGTCGTCAGCGCGCCGACTTGCGTCTCGGTGAACTCCGTCATGTCGGCGGTGTCGAGCGCGGAGAGCTGAGCGGCGCTGAAGGCGCGAACTTGCGTCGTGCTCATGGCTGCGATCTGGCTCGCGCCAAACGCGCCGGCGGCGGTCGCGGTGAGGCCCGCAATCTGCGTGGTGGTGAGCGCCGCGGCCTGCGTTTCAGTGAAGGCCGCGATGTTCGTTTCGTTGAGGCCGTTAACTTGCTGCGTCGAGAGCGCGCCGATCTGTGTCGCGGTCAACGCCGCGATCTGGTTGTCGGCGAAGGCGCTGAGGTTGGTCACCGAGATCGCCTTCACCTGGGTGGTCGTGAACGCGGCGATCTGGGTTTCGTTGAGGTCAGCGATGTTGCCGGACGTCAGCGCCGCCACTTGCGTGGTGTGCAGCGCTGCGATCTGCGTAGCACTCAGTTCGGCGATGTCGGTGGCGCTGAGGTTGCTGATCTGCGTCGTCGAGAAGGCTTTGACCTGGGTGGTGCTGAGCGCCGCCATCTGGTCGGCGTCGAGCGCCGAGGCTGCATCGTTGGAGAGGGCGGCGATCTGCGAGGCGGTCAGCGCGCCAACCTGCGTGGCGGCGAATTCGCCGATGTCCGTCTCATTGAGGCCGGCGACTTGAGTCGTATTCATCGCCGCGATCTGCGTGGTCTTCAGCGCGGCTGTCTGCGCGGCGTCGAGCGCGGAGATGCTGGTGGCGGAGAAGGCTTGTACCTGCGAGGTCGAGAATGCTTCGATCTGCGTCGTGGTCAGGCCGGCGAGGCTGGCTTCGCTGAGCGCCGCTACTTGCGTCTTGCTCATGGCGCCGATTTGGGTGGCCGTGATTTCGCTGACATCCGTCGATTCCAGCGCGCCGATTTGCGTGGCGGTCAGCGCCTTGACTTGCGTCGTCGTCAGCGCGCCCATTTGCGTGGCGTCGAGCGCATTGAGCGCGTCGGTGCTGAGGCGGGCGACCTGCGACGCGCCGAAAGCGGCGATTTGCGTCTCGTTGAGGCTCGCGAGGTTGGTTTCATTGAGCGCGGCCATCTGAGTCGTCGTCAGTGCGCTCAGCTGGCCCGCGGTCAGCTCAGCGACATCGCCGGCGGCCAGCGCCTCGATCTGCGTGTTGGTGAGCGCCTTGACTTGCGTAGCCGTGAAGGCGGCCATCTGGCTGGTGGTAAAGGCCGCCAGGTTGGTTTCCGAGATCTGCTTGACCTGCGATGTCGTCATCGCGGCGACTTGCGTTGCGGTGAGGGCGGCGGCCTGTGTATCAGCCAGATTGCCGATATTGGTCGTGCTCAGGTTGGCGATCTGCGTGGTCGTGAAGGCGGCGATCTGCGTGTCCGCAAGCGCGCCAAGAGTGGTTTCGGTGAGAACGCGGATTTGCGTCGTCGCCATTGCCGCAATCTGCGTCGTGGTCAGATCGCCGACATCGCTGGAGGTCAGGCTGGCGATCTGAGTGTTGGTGAGCGCTGCAATGTGGGCGCCGGTCAGCGCCGCAGATTGATCGGCATCGAGCGCCGAGAGATTGTCGGTCGTGAAGGCGCGAACTTGTGTCGTGCTCATCGAGGCGATTTGGGTGGTGGTGAGCGCGCCGGTCTGCGTTTCGGTCATCGCTGCGATCTTTGCAGCTGAGACGGCGGCCAGTTGCGTCGTTGTCAGCGCCTCGATTTGGGTGTCGGCGAGGGCGGCGAAATTGGTGTTGGAGAGGGCGTTGATTTGCGTCGTCGTCATCGCCGCGATCTGTGTTGCGGCGAACTCGGCCATGTCGGTGGCGTCGAGTGCGGCAATCTGGGTGGCGCTGAACGCCTTGATCTGAGTTGTGCTCATGGACGCGATCTGCGTATCGGCCAGGGCGTGGACATTGGTGGCGCTGAGCTGGCTAACCTGCGTCGCCGTTAGTGCAGCGGCCTGATCCGATGTCAGCGCGCCCACATTCGTCGCCGTCAGTGTGCCGACTTGTGTCGCCGTGAGGTTGGCGATCTGGGTGGTGGTTAGGGCCGCGATTTGGCTATCGGCGAAGCTGCGCAGATTGGTGGTCGTGAGCGATTGCAGCTGCGTGGTTGAGAACGTAGCGATCTGGGTTTCGCTCAGATCGCCGACATTGGTGGCCGTCAGCGCCGTGACCTGGGTGTTGGTCAGCGCGCTGATCTGCGTTGTGGTGATGTCGGCGATGTCGCCGGCGTTGAGAGCGCCGATCTGCGTGGCGGTGAGCGCGCGGATTTGAGTGTCGTTCAGCGTACCGAACTGGTTGGCGTCAAAGGCAGAAACAGCCGTGGTGGAGAACGCAGCCATCTGCGCCGCCGTCAGCGCGCCGACTTGGGTGGTTGTCAGCGCGGCGATGTTGGAGGCGTCCAGACCGGCAATCTGCGACGTCTTCAGCGCCGCAACTTGGCTGGCGGTGAGGGCGGCGATCTGGCTTTCGGCGAGCGAGGAGAGGTTAGAGGCGGAGATCGAGGCGATCTGCGTGTTCGCGAGCGCGGCGATCTGCGTTTCGGTCAAGCTCGCCATGTTGGTGGCGGTGAAGGCAGCGATTTGGGTCGTCGCCAGCTGGGTCAGTTGAGTGGAGGTGAACTCGGCGATATCGGTGGCGTCGAGGGCGCTGATCAGCGTCGTCGAGAATCCGCGCAATTGCGTTGAACTGAAGGCCGCGACTTGCGCGCCGTCGAGCGCCGAGGCGGTCGTGGCGGTCAGGTTGGAAATCTGCGCGCGGGTGAGGGCGGCGACTTGTGTCGTCGTCAGGGCGGCGATTTGGCTGCTGTCGAGAGTCGCCAGCGCCGTGCTCGACAGCGAAGCGATTTGGGTTTCGGTCATGGCGCCGACCTGTGTGTCAGCGAGCGCGCCGATGCTGGTGGCGTTGAGGTTGCGGATCTGACTCGCGGTCAGAGCCGCGACTTGCGTGGTCGAAAGCGCGCCGAGCTGACTGGCGTCAAACGTCGCGATCTGAGTGCTGGTCAGAGCCTGCAACTGCGCGGCTGTCAGCGCGCCAACCTGCGCCTCTGACAGATCGCCAATATTGGTGACGGTGAAGGCCTTCACCTGGCCGGTCGAGAGTGAGGCGATTTGATCGGTCGAGAATTCGCCAATGTCTGTCGCCGAAAGCGCCGCGAGTTGCGTGTTCTTGAGCGCCGTCAGTTGCGTTGTGTTGAGCGCAGCGACTTGCGTATCCGCCAGGGCGGACAGGGCGGTGGCGGTCAACGACTGCATTTGCGTGGCGTTGAAGGCGCCGACTTGCGTTTCGGTCAGCGCCTCGATGTTGCCGGCGTTAAGACCCTTCACCTGGTTGGCCGAGAGCGCGCCGATCTGCGTCGTCGTCAAGGCGGCCAGTTGGTCATCGGCGAGTGCGGAGAGCGTCGTGGCCGTGAATTGGGCGATCTGCGTGGCGGTGAAGGCCGAGATTTGCGTATCCGCCATCGCCGCCATGTTGGTGGCTGTGAGCGCCTTCACTTGCGTTGTCGTGAAAGCCGCGAACTGCGCGGAGGTGAATTCCGCGATGTTGGTGGCGTCGAGCGCGGTGAGTTGCGCGGCCGTGAATGCGGCGACCTGCCCCGTCGAGAGAGCCGCGATCTGCGTGTCGACCAGCGCGGCCAAGTTGGTGTTGGTGAGCGCTTGCAGCTGAGCCGAGGTGAGTGCGCCGACCTGCGTCTCGTTGAGCGCGGCCATGTTCGTGGCTGTGATCGCGCGGACTTGCGTGGTCGAGAGCGCGGCGATTTGAGTGGCGGTGAACTCGCCGATGTCGGCGGCGTCAAGCGCCGCGATCTGCGTGGTGGTCAGCGCCTTGATTTGTGTCGTGGTCAGCGAGGCGAACTGGGTCGCATCGAAGGCG
The DNA here is from genome assembly GCA_937967425.1 of uncultured Caulobacteraceae bacterium. The sequence continues at coordinate 3,179 of CALBST010000420.1, read as the reverse complement.
GCGACCGCTTCATCGGTGAGGCGCGCCACTTGGGTTGCCGTAAACGCACGCGCCTGAGTGGTGTTCAGCTCACCGATGTCGGTAGCGGTGAGGCCGGCGACTTGGCCAGTGGTGAGGCTCGAAATCTGGGCGGCGGTCAGTGCGCCGGCTTGCGTTTCATCAAGCGCGGAGATGTTGGCTGCGCTGAAGGCCTGGATTTGCGTAGCCGCGAAGGCAGCCACCGCGGTCGAGCTGATGTTGGCTACGAGGGTGGTGTTAAAGGCGCCCAGTTGCGCTTGGTTCAGCGCCAGCAGCTGGTTCGACGAGAACACGACATCGCTGGAAAAGTTCGGGATCTGCGTGGTCGTGAGGGCCTTCACCTGGGTGGTGGAGAGCGCCGCGACCTGCGTGTTGGAGAGCGCGCCAATACCTTCGGCGCTGAGGGCCGCGATTTGTGTCGGTGCGAAGGAGCTTAAAGTGGTCGGGGAGAGGCTTTGGACAGCCGTGACCGAAAGCGCCGCAATTTGTGCGGCGGACAAGCTCGAGATCGACATTCGCGGACCTTCTTGGTCTAGAGAGCCGACATTCAGTCAGCCCACACGCACTCCTGACGCTTCTGCGTCATGATGCGAGCGGTTCCCGGTTTACCGTGAATGTGTTTCCGAGACGTTTCCGCCGGAGGTTGTGAGCGCGCGAAACGAAACCATAGCGATTAGGGTTTCGTTTACATTCGCGCCTTGAACCGCCCGCGCGCACGCCGTACGCAAAGGCTCATGGGCGGCGCTGACGAATCTGAGGCGGCGATCGATGGCGAGGGCTTGGCGGGCCAGCTCCGCGCCAGTCTCGAGACTATGCCCGATGGCTTCATCCTGCTCGATGCCGATTGGCGCTTCACCTACATCAACGCCCAGGCAGAATTGCTGCTACAGCGGCAGCGCCAGCAATTGCTTGGCAAGAGCATGTGGGACGAGTTTCCCGAGGGCGTCGATACGATCGCCTATCAGGAATATACGAAGGTCAAACGCAGCGGCGGCTCGACGACGTTTGAGCTCGACTACCCGCCTTTGAACACGCGCCTTGAGGTGCGCGCCTTTGCATCGCAGGGCGGCTTGGCGATTTATTTCCGGGACATTACCGAGCGCCACAGCACGCAAGAGACGATGCGCTTGTTGCAAACGGCGATTTCGCGGCTGAAGGACGTGGTGATCATCACCGAGGCGGGGCCAATCGAAGAAGGGCCGCCAATCGTGTTTGTGAACGAGGCGTTTACAACCATGACCGGCTACACGCCGGTCGAAGTGCTGGGCAAACCGCTGCGCGTGTTGCACGGGCCGAAGACCGATCCCGATGAGCTCGCACGCGCACGCGCTCTGCTGGCCGCAGGCCGGACAGCGCGGACCGAGATCATCAATTACGCCAAGGGCGGCCGCGAGTTCTGGGTGGAGGGTGAACTCTTCCCACTGACCACGGACAATGGCCAGACAACTCACATTGTCGTCGTCGCCCGAGACATTACCGAGCGCAAGCGCGCCGATTTGTTGTTGAAGGAATCCACCGAGCGCTTCCGCATCGTCGCGCAAGCAACTGCCGACGTCGTCTGGGATTGGAACCTCGTCGACGACACGATGTGGTGGAGCGACGGCATGGCCACATTGTTTGGCTATGGGCCCGAGAACCGCGCGCCGACATCGGAATCCTGGACGGTCGCGCTTCATCCCGATGACCGCGAGCGCGTCGTTGCGGGCATTCACGCGGTGATCGAGGGGGCGGGCGAGAAATGGGCGGACGAGTACCGCTTCCTGCGCGCCGACGGCTCTTGCGCACATGTGGTCGATCGCGGCTCGGTTATTCGCGACAGCGAGGGGCGGGCCGTGCGGATGGTCGGCTCGATGATCGATGTCACCGCGCAGCGCGAACTGGAAGCACAGTTGCGGCAATCGCAGCGGCTTGAAGCCGTCGGCCAGCTCACGGGCGGCGTGGCGCACGACTTCAACAATCTGCTTACGGTGATCTTGAGCAACGCCGAATTGCTGGAGTCGCGGCTCGCCGGCGATGAGCACTTGCACATGTTGGCGGAGATGACGCGGCTCGCCGCCGAGCGCGGCGCCGAATTGACCAGTCGCTTGCTCTCGTTCTCGCGCCGCCAAGCGCTTGACCCGAAGCCGGTTGATGTCAGCGCGCTCGCGCGCGGCATGGATCAGTTGCTGCGCCGTGCGCTTGGCGAGCAGGTCGAAATCCGGATGATCGCGGATGAGGGTGTCTGGGACGCGCAGATCGATGCGCTGCAGCTTGAAAGCGCGATCCTGAATCTCTGCATCAACGCGCGCGACGCCATGCCCGGCGGCGGCTTGCTGACGATCGAAGTCGCGAACGTGGAAGATGGCGCCGGCCCCGCGCCCGGCGATTCCGTGATGGTGTCTGTCACCGACACCGGAACGGGGATGGATGAAGCCACGCGTGCGCGTGTGTTCGAGCCGTTCTTTACGACCAAGGAAGTCGGCAAGGGTTCAGGCCTTGGCCTCAGCATGGTCTATGGGTTTGTCACCCAATCAAAGGGGCGTATCGTCATCGACAGCGCGCTCGGCGCGGGCACAAGCGTGAAGCTCTATCTGCCGCGTGCGCGCGAAGCCCGGCGCGAGGAAGCGGGCGCAGCCACGGGAGCGGCGGCAACCGGGCGCGAGCGCATTTTGCTGGTTGAGGATGATCATCTGCTCCGCGCGCAAGTCGGCGGTGAGTTGCAGAATTTAGGCTATCGCGTCGTCAGCGCGCGCTCGGGCGCGGAGGCGCTGCAGATGCTGCGCGAAGGCGAGGTGTTCGATCTGCTGTTCACGGACGTGGTGATGGCGGGCATGACCGGCTCGCAGCTTGCCGCGCTCGCCCACGCCATCGCGCCGGATATGCCGGTGCTCTACACGTCCGGCCACCCGGAAACGATGATGAACGACGAAGGCTATCTCGCGCCCGGCGTGACGCTGCTGCGCAAGCCGTACAGGCGGCGTGAACTGGCGGCGAAGCTGCGTGAAGTTTTGGGTGATGTGGCGCGGGAGAAGGCGGGATAGGCGTCAGCCATCCGAAGCTACGCGGGTGGGATAAACAGTCCTCCTACGCCAAGGCTTCGGAGGACATCCTTCGCTTCGCTTCGCTTCGCGAGCGAAGGATGGTGGGTGATACAGGATTCGAACCTGTGACCCGCTGATTAA
>CALBST010000419.1 GCA_937967425.1 uncultured Caulobacteraceae bacterium | reverse complement strand
TCTTCGCAGACGCCGCCATAGGCCGGGGCCAGATCGAGACGCGCATCGGCGCCGAACGGCCAGAACGCGAGAGCGGTCTGGCTCGCCGAAACTGCTCCGAGAGCAGCGGCCGCGAAAACGGCCAGGCGCAATTGTGTCAACACGGCGCCGGGCGTAGGCGCGCCCAAGAAGAGTCGCCAGTGAACTTGCAGTAAGCGAGAATTGTTACTGGTTGTTACCGCAGACGGGGATAGTCATCCCGGCTGGCAGCGTGGTTGTTGCATCGCCGCAGGCAGTATTCAGCTGGGCTTGGGTCAGGCCTGCGGCATCAGCGAGTTCCGCGCCAGAAAAGTTCGCGCCGGTAAGCACTGCGCCGCCGAAGCGCGCGCCGCCGAGATAGGCGCCGACGAAGGTCGCGCCTTCGAGATTGGTGTCGGTGAGGTCAGCGCCGGAGAGGCGGGCGCCGAAGAAATTGGTCAGCGACATGTTGGCGCCGTGGAAGCGGGTGCGATCGGCGGTGACGAGCGAGAGATCGGCTTGGCGGATGCGCGCGCCGGCGAAGTTGCGGCCGGCGACGGATTGGTAGGCGAGGCTGATCTGGAAGAGATCGCAGCCGGCGCAGGAAGCGCCATTGCGGACGCGCGCGGCGATGGCGTCGCGCTCGGCCTGGTTGGTGATCGGCCCGCCCGTGGCGGACGGGGCTTGCGCCAAAGCCGGCGTGGCAAACGCCAGCAGGCAAGCAATCAACGCGGCGCGTTTCATATTGGCGCAACTCCAAAAATAGTTGGCGAGCACGTCGCACGAGGCGGGCCACTTCACGCTTCCCGGCCGAAGCGCAGCGAAGAGCCGGGATCCAGGGAGTGACAGAGCGCAGCGCTTGAAGCCCCTGGGTCCCGGATCGCACCCCGGCTCTAGGCCGGGGTTGCGTCCGGGAAGCGTGATGAAGCGTCGGGGGGCGGTAGGATTGATTGCATCCAGTTCCCCCAATCCTCGCATCTGAGGCACAAGGCCTGCTCGGAGGGCCGGAGGACGGGGATGACGTCGCTTGAATTGAAGGGCGTGGGCAAAGCCTACGGCCGCAAACGCGTGCTTCAGGATATTTCGCTGACGTTCGAACCTGGGCTGACGCTGCTGGTGGGGCCGAGTGGTGCGGGGAAATCGACGCTGCTGCGGCTGATTGCGACGGCGGAGCGGCCGAACAAGGGATCGATCGTTTGGGGCGGCGGGCGCGGCGCCCTGCGTCGTACGCTTGGGTACGCACCACAAGCGGTGGATTTGCCCGAAGATCTGACCGCGCGCGAATTTGCGATGCACATCGCGGCGCTCAAAGGTTTGGACCTCGGCCAAGCGGATAAGCAGTTTGGCGCCATCACGGACGCGATTGGGCTCCACGCGGACATCAACAATCGGATCGCGAGTTTCTCCGGCGGCATGCGCCGGCGTTTGGTGTTTGCGCAAGCTCTGCTGGGTGAGCCGCAAGTGCTGGCGCTCGATGAGCCGACGGCGGAGTTGGATGGAGAGACGGCGCGGAAATTGGGCGCGCTGATCGTCGAGCGTGCGCGCGCTGGCGCGATCGTGGTGATGACGACGCATCTCGCCGATGAGCTTGCGCCGCATGCGCGGGCGGTGCTGCGGGTCGAGAATGGCGCCGTCACGCCGGCGCCGGCGCGGGCGCTGGAGGGCGCGGCTTGAACGCCGCTGTTATCGCCGGATCGTCGCTGAAGACATCTTTGCTGCGTTATGGGCGCAGCCGGGCGCTATGGCTGATGCTGCTCGTGGCGCCGTTGGGCGCGCGGTACATGCTGCCGTTTGAAGATGGCGGCGGCATCAAGATCGCGGTGGGCGACGCGCTGCCGCTGATGACATCGCCGTTCCTCGGCGTTTCGCTCGGCATCATTGTTTCAACCTTGGTGTTGCCGATTGCGTGGCTTTACCTGCGTTCGAACACGACGCGGCGCCAGCCGTGGCAGGTCGAGGAAGCGACGCCGGGATCGCGCGTGGCGATTGCGTTAGGACGCTTCGTGGCGGACGCGCTGGTGCTGCTGGGCGTGCTGGCGGCGCTAAACCTCGCAGGCATTTATCTCGCGACCTTCATGCTCGAAGGTGATGCGCTGAACATCGCTGAGTTGAGTTTCGCGATGTGGGTGGTCGCCGGGCCGGCGATGATTGGAGTCGCGGCGCTACGCATTCTGTTCGATGCGCGGCCGCTGCTGCGCTCGGGCTTCGGGGACTTTGCGTATTTTTGCGTGTGGATCGGCTCGATTGCGGCGCCGGTGGCGACAGAGGATGCGCCGCCCAGCTTCGCTGCCAACATGTGGGACTTTGCCGGCTTCGT
>CALBST010000418.1 GCA_937967425.1 uncultured Caulobacteraceae bacterium | reverse complement strand
GCGAGCCTCGACCGTGCGGGCGAGGACGCCCGCGCTCCATGCGTGCAAACTCTCCTCTCCACAGGCGTGCATTCGCCTGTTAGGAAGCGCCCGTGCTGACGCTTTATTTCATTCTCGCCGCGGTTGGCGGCTATCTCCTGGGCTCGATCCCGTTCGGCTTGGTGCTGACCAAGGCCGCGGGCCTCGGCGACATCCGCGCGATCGGTTCCGGCAATATTGGCGCGACCAATGTTCTGCGCACTGGCAGGAAAGACATCGCGCTTGCCACGCTGGTGCTCGATGCGGGCAAGGCCGGCATCGCGCTCTTCTTGGCGCGGCTGATCGTCGGCACTGACGCGCCGTTCCAGATTGAACTGGGCCTCGTCGCGGGCTTTGCCGCCTTTATCGGCCATTGCTTTCCGGTCTGGCTGCAATTCAAAGGCGGCAAGGGCGTCGCCACCTATTTCGGCCTGCTGCTTGTGGGCATGCCGCCGCTTGGCGTTGTCATCGGCATCACCTGGCTTGCCGTCGCGATGATGTTCCGCATCTCGTCACTCGCGGCGCTGGTATCAGTGACGCTGGCGCCGATCCTCGCCTTCGTTGGCGGCTATTCGACAGCGGAGATCATCTGCCTTGTCGCGCTCGCTGTGCTGATCTTCTGGCGTCACGCGGCAAACATCGCACGTCTGCGCGCCGGCACGGAGCCGCGCATGGGTGAGAAGAAGGCGGCGGAGGAGCCCGTGTCCGCCGCGCCAGCGCCTGTTGTCGCCGAAACCGCGTCCGAGCCGCCGCCCGAACCCAAGCCGGAAGCATGACCCGCTCACTGTCGCGTCCTGAGCTGATCGCTTGGACGCGGCTGGCGCGCACGCCGCGGATTGGGCCGCTTACATTCCATCGCTTAATTGCGCGCTTCCGCACGGCCGCCGCCGCGCTTGAGGCTCTGCCGCGCGTTTCCAACCTGAGCGCCCAGCCCGAGGAGCGCGCCCACGCCGAGATCGAAGGCGTCGAAGCGCTTGGCGCCCGGCTCATCGCCTGCTGCGAGCCCGATTATCCGCCGCTGCTGGCGCAACTCGATGCGCCGCCGCCACTGATCGCGCTACGCGGCGATCCCAAATGGTTGAAGCGGCCGGCGGTTGCGATTGTCGGGTCACGCGAAGGCTCGGGTTCGGCGCTGATGCTCGCGGAGCGCATCGCCGCCGATCTGGGCCAAGCCGGGTTCACGATCGTTTCAGGGCTGGCGCGCGGCGTCGACGCCGCCGCCCATCGCGGCGCACTGACGACAGGGACAGTCGGCGTGCTGGCCGGCGGCCTCGATCATCCTTACCCGCCCCAGAATCTCAAACTGCACGACGAACTCTGCACGCAAGGCGCGGTGATCACCGAAGCGCCGCTCGGCAGCGTGCCTCGCGCGCGTGACTTTCCGCGCCGCAACTCGATCATCTCCGGCGTGTCGCGCGCCGTGGTTATCATCGAGGCCGCGCTGCGCTCCGGCTCCCTCATCACCGCACGCGCCGCAGCCGATCAGGGGCGCGAGGTCATGGCCGCGCCCGGCTCGCCACTCGATCCACGCGCGCGCGGCTCGAACGCTTTGATTAAGCAAGGCGCCACTCTGATCGAAGACGCGGCCGATGTGATCGCTGCAATCGGCGACAGCGCGCCACCTCTGCGCCCGCTCTCGGCCGGGCCTTTGTTTGCTGACGCAGAGCCGCCAACGATGCTCCCCGGACTGCCGAAGAAGATCGCAGCGCTGCTCTCGCCTACGCCGATCCATGTGAACGATCTGGCGCGTTTGGTCGAAGCTCCCGCCGGCGCAGTCGCTGCCGCACTGACGGAACTTGAGTTAGAGGGCCGCGCCGCGTCTCTGCCCGGTGGCTACGCCGCGCAGGCGCGCGCCGCCTTCACCTAGGCCGTACGATCCGATCAGAACTCGCCCTCAACGACCGCACGCACTTTGGCCAGCGCGTCCGCCGTCTCGTTCAGACCAGCGCTCCGGGCCATGCAAGCGAGTTGGCTGACCAGGTCGTGGACGTATTCTGCGACCTCGCTTCTAGTCGGAGCGCCGTTTGTTCCGCCATCCAGGTCAGCCTCAGCCATTCTTCACCCACACAATTTATAATTGCATATTAGCACGCTCCAGTTGCAGCGGCTAGATTTCTGAACCCTGTGCTAACCAACGGGCCTACAAGGGAAAATTAGCCCCCCTCTCGCATAAAGACGGCCCCGGCCTCATCTGCGCGCGTTGACAGAGGGGGTCACCGCCCCCAGTTTCCGGCCCGTTTTTCCGCGAAAGCCCCCGTCCAGAATGAACGTCGTCGTCGTCGAATCCCCGGCTAAGGCCAAGACAATCAACAAGTATTTGGGCAAGGACTATACGGTCCTGGCCTCGTACGGCCACATCCGGGATCTGCCGCCCAAGGACGGCTCGGTGAAGCCGGACGACGATTTCGCCATGGCCTGGGAGATCGACCCCAAGTCCTCCAAGCACGTCAAAGCCATCGCCGACGCCATGAAGGGCGCCGACAATCTGATCCTGGCGACCGACCCCGACCGCGAAGGCGAAGCCATCTCCTGGCACGTCCTAGAAGCGCTCAATCAGAAGAAGGCGCTGAAGGGCAAGAGCGTCAAACGCGTCACCTTCAACGCCATCACCAAGCCGGCCATCCAAGCCGCGATGGCCGCCCCGCGCGACATCGATATGGAGCTGGTGGACGCCTATCTGGCCCGCCGCGCCCTCGATTACCTCGTCGGCTTCACGCTTTCGCCGGTGCTGTGGCGCAAGCTCCCCGGTTCACGCTCGGCCGGCCGCGTCCAGTCGGTGGCGCTGCGCATCATCGTCGACCGCGAAGTCGAGATAGAACGCTTCAAGCCGCAAGAATACTGGTCGGTCGACGCATCGATGCTCTCGCTGCGCAATGAGAGCTTCACGGCGCGCCTCTCGGCTTTCGAAGGCAAGAAACTGAAGCGTCTGGACATCGAGAACCAGGAGATGGCGCACGCCGCGCGCGACGCGGTGAAGAACGGCAAGTTTACGGTCAGCGCCGTTGAGGCGAAGCCCACGCGCCGCAATCCGCCGCCGCCATTCACGACCTCGACGCTGCAACAGGAAGCCGCCCGCAAGCTCGGCTTCAACGCCTCGCGCACAATGCAAACCGCGCAGCGCCTCTACGAATCCGGCCACATCACCTACATGCGTACCGACGGCGTCAGCATGGACGAAGGCGCGATCCGCGAATTGCGCACCGCCATCGGCAGCCAGTTCGGCAACAATTATGTGCCGGCCGAGCCGCGCAAGTACGTCTCGAAGGTCAAGAACGCGCAGGAAGCGCACGAAGCCATCCGCCCGACCGATCCGACAAACACGCCGCAATCGCTGCATCTCGATGGCGACCAGGCGAAGCTCTACGATCTCGTCTGGAAGCGCGCCGTCGCCAGCCAAATGGAAGCGGCGTCGATCGAACGCACCAGCGTCGATTTCACCGAGCCGACTGGCAAAGTTGAACTCCGCGCCACCGGCCAAGTCATCCTCTTCGACGGCTTCTTGAAGCTCTACCAGGAAGGCCGCGACGACGAGGAAGACGAAGAAAACCGCCGCCTGCCGCAACTGAAGCAAGGCGAGAGCGTCAAAGTCGAAGACGTGAAGGCCGATCAGCACTTCACCGAACCGCCGCCGCGCTATTCGGAAGCCTCGCTCGTCAAGAAGCTCGAAGAGCTCGGCATCGGCCGGCCTTCGACCTACGCGGCGATCCTCGAGAAGCTGCGCGAACGCAATTATGTGAAGATGGACAAGAACCGCTTCATCCCGGATGACCGCGGCCGTCTCGTCATCGCGTTTCTCGAAAACTTCTTCGGCAAGTACGTCGAATACGACTTCACCGCCGATCTCGAAACCCAGCTCGACCAAGTCAGCGCCGGCGAACTCAACTGGAAGAAGCTGATGCGCGACTTCTGGAAGGACTTCAACGGCGCCATCACAGAGATCGGCGATCTGCGCATCACGCAGGTGCTCGACACTCTCAATGAAGTGCTCGGGCCCCACATCTTCCCGCCGCGCGAAGACGGCAAGGACGCGCGCCTCTGCCCGCTCTGCAATGTCGGCCAGCTTTCGCTGCGCCTCGGCAAGTACGGCGCCTTCGTCGGTTGCTCGAACTATAACGGCGATCCGCCGTGCAAATTCACGCGTCCACTGGCGGGGGGCGACGAAGCTGAGCAAGCGATCCCGTCCGACGGACTACTCGTCGGCGATGGCCCTAACGGTCCAATCCTTCTGAAGAGCGGCCGCTTCGGCGCGTATTTCGAAACACCGAATCCAGACGATCCGGATAAACCGAAGCGCGCGAGCGTGCCGAAGGGCCAGGCGCCGACGGACGTAAGCTTGGAGACCGCGATCAAATTGCTTTCGCTGCCGCGCACGATCGGCATGCACCCGAGCGAGAACGAACCGATTGTCGCCAACATCGGCCGCTTCGGGCCGTACATCAAAATGGGCAATCTCTACGTGAACCTGCCCGGCGCCGACGACGTGCACGAAATTCAGATGAACCGCGCCGTCGCTCTGATCGAAGAGAAGAAAGCTGGCGGCGGCAAAGGCCGCTTCGGCCGCGCCCCCGCCCCGCCGATCAAGGAGTTCGGCGAGAGCCCGGTGACCGGAAAACCGGTGCGTGTCTTGAACGGCCGCTACGGCCCGTACATCACAGACGGCGAAACCAACGCCAACGTGCCGAAGGACAAGAAGCCGGAAGACATCACGGCGGATGAAGCGCTTTCGCTGCTGGCCGCGCGTGCGGAAGCTGGCGGCGGCAAGAAGAGAAAGAAAGCGCCAGCGAAGAAGGCAGCGGCTCCGAAGAAGGAAACCGCGCCGAAGAAGCCGGCCGCGAAGAAGGCGGTTGCGAAAAAGGCGCCGGCGAAAACCGCTGCCAAGAAGGCAGCGCTCAAGAAGAGTGCGAAGGGCTGACCCTCAAAGCCCCCTCCTCTTGAGAGGAGGGGGTTGGGGGTGGGGTGAACCTCGCCTACAACCGGATAACATGCAATCGTGATTGCAGCGCAAGCAAATGTGGTTTCAGCTGGCATACTGTTTTGCCGGCATGGTTGCTCGTGATCGTTTTCCGAATAGTCGGATTGAATAGCGGCCCAGTCTTCAGATGGGACGACGCCAACTACTTGCTGCGATGTGGGGAACCTACGTGGTGGCGTACGACCTTGGCCTCATCATCTGGAATGCAATGAAGAACAATGATCGCACATAGCGCTTCACCCTACCCCCTGCCCCCTCCCCTCAAGGGGAGGGGATAATGGCAAAGACCCGACCACCAGCCCCCGAACCCCTCACCCGCGAGCGCGTGCTTGAGGCGCTGCGCAAAGCCGGCGGCAAGGCGCAGAAGCGCGACATCGCGCGCGAACTCGGCATCGGCAGCGATCAGAAGAAAGAGCTGCGCCATATCCTGCGCGAGCTAGAAGAGTCCGGCGCGCTCGGCCGCACCGGCCGCAAACGCTACGCCGATGCGCAAGCACTGCCGGAATCCGGCGTCATGGACGTCGTTGATCGTGACCCCGACGGCGAA
>CALBST010000417.1 GCA_937967425.1 uncultured Caulobacteraceae bacterium | reverse complement strand
GCTTCGTTGGCTTGCTTGAAGACTTCGTAGCGAAATTCGCGGATTGGATCGCGCGGTTACGCAAGCCGGCTCTCAAATTTTAGCCGCGTGCAAGATTCGAACTGAAGCCGCCGTGCGCAAAAACGCGTGGCGGCTTCTCTTAGGCGTCGAGTGACGTCGCGATGCCCTTGGCGACAGTTTCGACGTCAGCCATGCCGTCGACGCTGCGCATTTTTCCCTGGCCTTCATAATACGGCACCAGTGGCGCCGTCTGCGCAATATAGGCGTCGAGCCGCACTTTGTAGGCATCCGGATTATCGTCGGCCCTACCCTCTTCCGCGAAACGCTTGGCGATACGATCCATCAACTTTTGCGAATCGACTTCCAACCTCACAACGCGATCGATTTGCTTGCCGTGGCGCGCGAGCATCGCGTCAAGCGCCTTGGCCTGCGCGACTGTTCGCGGAAAACCATCGAAGATGAATCCTGGCGCGCCTTCGTTTCGCGCCAGCGCATCCTCAATCAGCGCAATAACGATCTCATCGGACACGAGGGAACCAGAGTCCATGATCGCAGCGACTTTCTGGCCGAGTTCAGAGCCCGACTTGCGCGCAGCGCGCAACATGTCGCCCGTAGAGAGCTGAACATAGCCCCGTTCGGCCGTGAGGCGCTTGGCCTGGGTGCCTTTGCCGGCGGCCGGCGGGCCGAACAGGATCAGGTTCATTTCTTGACGATCCCGCCGCCAGATCCGCGGAGCTTCGAGCGCTTGATGAGTCCTTCGTACTGGTGCGCGACGAGGTGCGATTGGATCTGCGCAACAGTATCGAGCGTCACCGAGATGACGATCAGGATCGAAGTGCCGCCGAGATAGAACGGCACACTGTAGTAGGAGATCAGAATCTCCGGCAGCAAGCAGACCGCCGTGATGTACGCCGCGCCGATAACGGTCAGGCGGGTCAGCACGTAATCGAGATACTCAGCAGTTTTCTTGCCCGGCCGGATGCCCGGCAGGAAACCGCCGTACTTACGCAAATTGTCAGCGGTCTCTTCCGGATTGAACACGATCGAGGTGTAGAAGAAGCAGAAGAAGATGATGCCGAGCGCGTAAAGCACCATGTGACCCGGCTGACCGTAGCCGATATATCCCTGTAGCTGGTTCACCCATTCCGGCGTGTTCGCCCCCATGCCGGCGAAGCTGACAATCGTGGTCGGCAACAACAGCAGCGATGAAGCGAAAATCGGCGGAATGACGCCCGCGGTGTTGATCTTGAGCGGTAGGAACGAGCTCTCGCCCATGAACATCCGGTTGCCTTGCTGGCGCTTCGGGTACTGAACCACGAGCCGCCGTTGCGAGCGCTCAATGAACACAACAAAGACGATCACGGCCAGCAGCACAGCTGTCAGCATGGCGACGCCGAAGATGTTGACGTCGCCCGCGCGCGCGAGCGCCAAGGTCTGCATGATGACGCGCGGCATTTCCGCGACGATGCCTGCGAAGATGATGAGCGAGATGCCGTTGCCGACACCGCGCGCGGTCACTTGTTCGCCGAGCCACATCAGGAACATCGTGCCGCCCGTCAGAGTAATGACGGTGGATGCCACGAAGAACCAGCCCGGATTGGTGACGACGCCGGTGCTCGATTGCAGGCCCATGGCGATGCCGTAGGACTGCACGATGGCCAGAACGAGCGTCAGGTAACGCGTGTACTGGTTGATCTGTTTGCGACCGACTTCGCCTTCTTTCTTGAGGCGCTCGAGCGACGGGATCGACGTCGACAAGAGCTGCATGATGATGGACGCCGAGATGTACGGCATCACGTTCAGCGCGAAAATGGCCATGCGTTCCACGGCGCCGCCGGAGAACGTGTTGAACATGCCGAGGATGCCCCCGGCCTGCTGCTGGAAGGCTTGCGCGAAAGCAGCCGGATCAATGCCCGGAATGGGGATGAACGTGCCGACGCGGTAAACGATCAGCGCAAGGATCGTGTACCAGATGCGCTTCTGAAGCTCTGTGGCCTTTGCGAACGCCGCAAAGTTGATGTTTGCGGCTAGTTGTTCTGCGGCTGATGCCATGTGGGCGCGCTGCTCCGACTTTCATCCGGCGAGGCCGGAAAACTCCCCGTCCGGAGAGCGAACCTTAGGCTGCTGCTTCGTCCGCTGCAGGCGGATTAAGCAGTGTCACCTTCCCGCCGGCCTTTTCCACGGCGGCGATAGCCGCGGCGGACGCGCCAGAAACGGTGATGTTCACTTTGGCTTTTAGCTCCCCGCGCGCAAGGAGGCGCACGCCGTCTTTCTTGCGGCGCAGCACGCCGGCCTCGACCAGCGTGTCTTCGGTAATGTCCTTCGACGCATCGATCTTCTTGTTATCGATGGCGTTTTGCAGCGTCGTCAGGTTGATCCACTGCGTCTTCTTGCTGTTCAGCGCATTGAAGCCGCGCTTCGGCATACGCATGTGCAGCGGCATTTGACCGCCTTCGAAACCATTGATCGAGACGCCGCGACGGGACTTTTGCCCCTTCACACCGCGTCCGCCGGTCTTGCCCTTGCCCGAGCCGACGCCGCGACCAACGCGCATCAGCTTCTTGGTTGAGCCAGGATTATCGGCCAGTTCGTTTAGTTTCATCGTACTTGCTCCGACGGCGAGGCCGTCTCGTTACTTCACTACTTCGACCAAGTGCGCGACTTTGCGGATCATGCCTTGAATCGAAGGCGTGTCCTCAAGTTCAACGACTTGATTGGCGCGCTTGAGGCCGAGGCCCAGCAGCGTGCTGCGTTGATCGAACTCACGGCGGATAGGGCTCCCGATCCGCTTTACCTTCACGGTCGCACCTGACTTCGCCTTCGCAGTTTTCTTTGCGGTCGCCATCTATCAACCCTCCGCCGGCACTTCACCGAGGCTCGCGCCGTCCTTACGACGGGCGACAAGATCGGCAACCTTCAGGCCACGGCGATTGGCAACTTGACGCGGCGAGCTTTGTTCTTTCAACGCGTCCATCGTGGCGCGCACCATGTTGTACGGGTTGGACGACCCCTTCGACTTGGCAACGACGTCAGACACGCCCAGCACTTCGAGCACAGCGCGCATCGGACCGCCGGCGATGAGGCCTGTGCCGGCCGGGGCCGCGCGCAGCATGACCTTGCCTGCGCCCCAACGGCCGTTGCCGTCATGGTGCAGCGTTCGTCCTTCGCGGAGCGGAACACGGACGAGCGACTTCTTGGCTTCTTCCGTCGCCTTGCGGATCGCTTCCGGCACTTCGCGCGCCTTGCCGTGGCCATAGCCAACGCGACCTTTCTTATCGCCAACGACGACGAGCGCCGCGAACGCGAAGTTCTTACCGCCCTTCACAACCTTGGCGACCCGGTTGATGGCGACGAGCTTATCAACGAGTTCGCCATCAGCGCGCTCTTCCGGCGCGGCGTTACGGTTGCGGTCATCGCGGCGCGGGCCACGGCCTGCGCCACCTGGGCCACGGCCAGCGCCGCCACCCGGGCCACCACGGCGGGGACCACGCGAGCCACGAGCTGGGCGATCTGCACCTGGAGCGTCGGCCGGCGGGCCGCCTGCGGTTTCGTCCGTCATCTCAACGTCCTCAGAATTCGAGACCGCCCTCACGGGCGGCGTCGGCCAGGGCTTTCACCCGGCCATGGAATACATAACGGCCGCGATCGAACACGACCGCCTTCTTGCCAGCGGCGAGCGCGCGTTCAGCGATCAGCTTGCCGACGGCGGCGGCGCCTTCCTTGTTCGAGCTCTTCGCCTTGACGGCTTCTTCCAGCGTCGAAGCGGAAACGACGGTCACGCCCTTCTCGTCGTCGATGAGCTGCGCCGAAATGTGCTTCGACGAGCGGAACACGGAGAGGCGCAGACGGCCTTCGCCTGCGAGCTTCTTCAGCCGGCTACGGTTGCGCTGCGCGCGGCGCTCGGTGGGGTTAAGCTTGCGGACCATGGCTTACTTCTTCTTGCCTTCCTTGCGGCGAATGTATTCGCCGACATAACGCACGCCCTTACCCTTGTAGGGCTCCGGCGGACGGTAGGAGCGGATTTCGGAGGCGGCTTGACCGACCACTTGCGGGTCGATGCCGCTCACCTTGATTTCAGTTGGCTTCGGAACCGCGATCGTGATGCCTTCCGGCGGCTGGTAGATGATCTCGTGGCTGTAGCCCAAGTTCATCTGCAAGTTCTTGCCCTGCATAGCCGCGCGATAGCCGACGCCGGTCATTTCGAGGTTCTTCTCGAACCCTTCGGTGACGCCCTTCACGTTGTTCGCGAGAACGGCGCGCGTCGTGCCCCACAGAGCGCGGGCGCGCGTGGTTTCATAACGCGGCTTTACCGAGAGCTCACCGTTGCCGAACGCGACTTCAACGTCGTCGTGCGCGCGGAAGTTCAGCGTGCCCTTCGGGCCCTTCACGCTCACGTCCTGACCCTTCACCGTGATGGTGACGCCGTTGGGAGCGGGGATCGGCTTTTTACCGAGGCGGGACATCTTAATAGACCTCGCAGAGGATCTCGCCGCCGACGTTCGCGTCACGGGCGGCGTTATCGCTCATCACGCCCTTCGGGGTCGAGATGATCGAGATGCCGAGACCGTTGCGCACGAGGCGGAGATCTTTGATCGACGAATAGACACGGCGGCCCGGCTTCGAAACGCGGGTGATCTCGTGGATCGCCGGCGTACCTTCGAAGTACTTCAGCTCGATCTCGAGTTCCTTGCGGCCCTCGTTCTCGATTTCGCGGAAGTCGCGGATGTAGCCTTCGTCCTTCAGGACTTGCAGCACGCGGGCGCGCAGCGTCGACGCCGGAGAGAGCGTCTTCGAGCGGCCACGCAGGTGTGCGTTGCGGATGCGGGTGATCAGATCGCCGACGGGATCGTTGATGTTCATCTATCGACGCTCCCTTACCAGCTCGACTTGACCATGCCCGGAATCTGACCACTTGAGGCCAGTTCGCGGAGCGCAATACGCGAGAGTTTCAGCTTGCGGTAGAACGAGCGCGGACGACCCGTCAGCTCGCAACGATTGCGGATGCGCGTCGGCGACGAGTTGCGCGGCAGCTGCGCCAACTTGAGGCGGGCCTCGAAGCGCTCTTCCAGCGGAAGGTCTTCGTTCAGCGCTGCGGCGCGCAGCTTCGCACGGCGGGCAGCGTACTGCTTCGCCAGGCGCTCGCGCTTTTTGTTGCGTTCAATAGAACTGGTCTTGGCCATACTCTCTACTCTCTCCCGGTGCGTTCTGGGGTGGATCGCTGTCGCGATCAGTTCCGGAACGGGAAATCGAATTCTTTCAACAATGCCTTGGCTTCGGCATCGGTGCGTGCGGTGGTGCAGACAACGATGTCGAGACCCCAGATCTGATCGATCTGGTCGTAATTGATTTCGGGAAACACGATGTGTTCCTTGATGCCCATGGCGTAGTTGCCGCGGCCATCGAAGCTCTTGCCGTTCAGACCACGGAAGTCCTTCACGCGCGGCAGCGCGATCGTGACCAGGCGATCGAGGAACTCGTACATCTGATCCTTGCGAAGGGTGACCTTGGCGCCAATCGACATACCTTCGCGCAGCTTGAAGGCGGCGATCGACTTGCGGGCTTTTGTCGCCACCGGCTTTTGACCGGAAATAGCGGTTAAAGCTTCAATCGCCGACGTGAGCTTCTTGGAGTCAGCGGTCGCCTCGCCGACGCCCATGTTCAGCACGATCTTTTCGAGACGCGGAATCTGCATCTCGTTCGTGTACTTGAACTCTTCCTTCAGCTTGGCGCGGATCTCTTTGGTGTAGCGCTCTTTCAGACGCGGCGTGTAGTCAGCCGGCTTCGGCGCGCGCGGCTTCGAGGCGCCGGCAGCTGCCTTTGCCTTCTTTTCCGCAGCAGCGGCTTTCGCCTTCGCGCCCTTCTCAGCGGCGGTCTCAGACATCGATCTCAACTCCCGAGCCCTTGGCCACGCGGACCTTCACGCCCTTGTCGTTCGTCTTGAAGCCAACGCGCGTCGGCTTGCCCGTCTTCGGGTCGCGGAGCGCAACGTTGGAAATGTGAAGCGAGGCTTCCTTAGAGATTACGCCGCCGTTGGGATGCGTGACGTTCGGTGCGGTGTGACGCTTCGCCAAGTTAAGGCCTTCGACGACCACGCGGTCTTCCTTCGGCAGCACCTTCAGGACGCGGCCCGAGCGGCCCTTGTCCTTGCCGGCGATGACGATGACGGTGTCGTCCTTGCGGATACGGGCGACCATTAGAGGACCTCCGGCGCGAGCGAGATAATCTTCATTTGGTTCTTCGCGCGCAGTTCGCGCGGCACCGGTCCGAAGATACGCGTGCCAATCGGCTCGCCAGTGTTGTTGATCAGAACCGCGGCGTTCGAGTCGAAGCGGATGGTCGAGCCGTCCTTGCGCTTGATGTCCTTCGACACGCGCACGACGATCGCCTTGCGGACATCGCCCTTCTTCACGCGGCCACGGGGCATCGCTTCCTTAATGGAAACGACGATCGTGTCACCAATGGTGGCGTAACGGCGCTTGGAGCCGCCGAGCACCTTGATGCACATCACGCGCTTGGCGCCGCTGTTATCGGCGACATCGAGATTGGTTTGCATCTGGATCATGAGCTTATGCTCCGACGCGGCCGACGACTTCCCAGCGTTTCAGCTTGGACTTCGGCGGACATTCTTGAATCTCGACCTTTTCGCCGGTCTTGAAGGCGTTGGTTTCGTCATGGGCGTGGAACTTCGCCGACCGACGAACGGTCTTCTTCAGCAGCGGGTGCAGATAGGTGCGCTCCACCTGCACGACGACGGTCTTGTCGCCTTTATCGCTCACGATGGTTCCGGTCATTACACGGCGGGGCATCGGCTTAAACTTTCGCTTTCGGTGACTTCTCACGCAGCACGGTCTGCACGCGGGCGATGGCGCGGCGGACTTGGCGGATGCGCGACGACTTTTCGAGCTGACCGGTCGCTTGCTGGAAGCGCAGGTTGAACTGCTCCTTCTTCAGCGAGGCGAGTTCGTCCTTCAGAGAGGCGGCGTCCTTATCGCGGACGGTCTTGATGTCTTGGCTTGCCATAATCAGAGGCCCTCAATCCGCGCGACGATCTTGGTGCGAACCGACAGCTTCGCAGCGCCGAGGCGCAGCGATTCACGCGCCACTGCCTCCGGCACGCCGTCGACTTCGAACATGATCCGGCCAGGCGCGACGCGCGCGGCCCAAAACTCAACCGCGCCCTTGCCCTTCCCCATGCGGACTTCGACCGGCTTCTGCGAAACCGGCACGTCCGGGAAGATGCGGATCCACACGCGACCTTGGCGCTTCATCTCGCGAGTAATCGCGCGACGAGCAGCTTCGATTTCACGCGCGTTCACGCGGTTCGGCTCCAGCGCCTTCAGGCCAAACTGGCCAAAGTTCAGGGCGCTGCCACCCTTGGTGTTCCCTTTG
This sequence comes from uncultured Caulobacteraceae bacterium, assembly GCA_937967425.1. The sequence goes on along the minus strand of CALBST010000417.1, from coordinate 11,091 downwards.
ATGCGGCCCTTATGGGCGCGCCGGAACTTGGTCTTCTTCGGCTGCATCATGGTGGATTATGCCTCCGACTCTGAGCCAGATTCGTCACGCGAAGGACGGCGGCCGCGACGCGGGCGATCGCCCGGCGGACGATCTTCACGCGGACCACGCGGGCCACGGTCATCGCGATCGCGGCGCTCGCGGCTCTCGCCGGTTTCCAGCGAACGCTTATCTTGCGCCATCGGATCGTGCTCGAGGATCTCGCCTTTGAAGATCCAGACCTTCACGCCGATCTTGCCGTACGCAGTATCCGCTTCGGTGAAGCCGTAATCGACGTCAGCACGGAGCGTGTGCAGCGGCACGCGGCCTTCGCGGTACCATTCCATACGCGCGATTTCCGCACCGCCGAGACGGCCCGACACGTTGATACGAATGCCTTGCGCGCCGAGGCGCATCGCCGATTGCATCGCGCGCTTCATGGCGCGGCGGAACGCAACACGGCGCTCGAGCTGTTGGGCAACGCCTTCGGCAACCAGCATCGCATCGGTTTCCGGCTTGCGGACTTCGACGAGGTTCAGGTGAACCTCGGCGCCCGGCGCCATCTTGCTGAGTTCCTTGCGGAGCTTCTCGATGTCGGCGCCCTTCTTGCCGATGACGACGCCAGGTTTTGCGGTGTGAACCGTAACGCGGCACTTCTTCAGCGGACGCTCGATGATGATCTTCGAAATGCCGGCGGCAGCCAGCTTTTCGCGCAGGAACGCGCGGATCTTGATGTCTTCGTGGAGGAGACGCGCATAGTCCTTCGTGTTGGCGTACCAACGCGAATCCCATGTGCGGTTCACGCCCAGGCGCAGACCGATCGGATTGACTTTCTGACCCATTAGGCGGCCTCAGCTTTTTCGGGCTGCTTCGAGGTGTCGCGCAGCACGATGGTGAGTTGAGAGAACATTTTCTCGATGCGAACGCCGCGGCCACGAGCGCGCGTGTGCATGCGCTTCATGGTGATGTTCTTGCCGACATGCGCTTGCGCGACGACGAGGCTGTCGACATCGAGGCTGTGATTGTTCTCGGCGTTGTCGATCGCCGACTTCAGGCACTTCAGCACGTCCTTGGCGATGCGCTTCTGGCTGAAGCGCAGCTCGTTCACGGCCTTCTCGGCCGAGAGACCACGGATCGACTGAGCGACCAGATTCAGCTTTTGCGGGCTAATGCGGAGCGTGCGCAGGACCGCCTTCGCTTCGTTCGAAGCTTCGCGGCGGCGATTCTTGCCGTCCGGCGTGCGCTGCTTTTGTGAGGCGGCGATCATGGCTTACTTCCTCTTCGCCTTCTTATCGGCGCCATGGCCGAAATAGTTCCGCGTGGGCGCGAACTCGCCGAGCTTGTGGCCGACCATGTCTTCGCTCACGAGCACCGGCGTGAATTGCTTGCCGTTGTGAACTTGGAAGGTGAGGCCGACGAATTGCGGCATGATGGTGGAGCGGCGCGACCACGTCTTGATCTGCTCACGACGGCCGCCGCCAGCGGCTTTCTCAGCCTTCTGGAGCAGATAACCGTCAACGAACGGGCCTTTCCAAACAGAACGCGGCATTCGCTTAGCTCACTTTCTTCGAGTGACGACGACGGATGATCAAACGATCCGACGGCTTGGTTTTGCGGGTCTTAGGACCGCGGGTTTTCTTGCCCCAGGGCGTCACCGGGTGACGGCCACCCGAGGTCTTGCCTTCACCACCACCGTGGGGGTGATCGACAGGGTTCATGGCGACGCCGCGCACGCTGGGCTTGCGGCCCAACCACTTCGTGCGGCCAGCCTTACCCCAGACTTCGTTCATGTTGTCGGGGTTCGACACGGCGCCAATCGTGGCCATGCAGACGTCCTGAACCATACGCACTTCGCCCGAGGCCATGCGGAGTTGAGCGAAGCCAGAATCACGGCCAACGACTTGCGCGTAAGTGCCGGCCGAGCGCGCCATCTGGGCGCCCTTCAGCGGCTTCAGTTCGATGTTGTGAACGATGGTGCCGACCGGGATCGACTTCAGCGGCATCGCATTGCCCGGCTTCACATCGACCTTCTCACCGGCGACGACGCTGTCGCCCACCTTCAGACGCTGCGGCGCAATGATGTAGGCCAGATCGCCGTCCGTGTACTTGATCAGAGCAATCCACGCCGTGCGGTTCGGATCGTACTCAAGCCGCTCGACCTTCGCTTCAACGCCCCACTTGCGGCGCTTGAAGTCGATCTTGCGGTACGAGCGCTTGTGCCCGCCGCCGGTGCGGAACGCAGTCACGCGGCCGACATTGTTGCGGCCGCCCGACTTCGTCAGGCCTTCGGTCAGCGCCTTCACCGGCTTGCCCTTGTGCAGCTCTGAGCGATCAACGATCACGAGCTGACGGCGGCCAGGCGAGGTCGGGCGGAAAGTCTTCAACGCCATCTTAGAGCCCCGTCGTCACGTCGATTGAGTAACCGTCGAGCAGGGTCACGACCGCGTTTTTGTGGTCGGAACGCTTGCCCGGCGTGCCGCGGAAGTTTTTCGTCTTGCCTTTGCGGACGATGGTGTTCACCGCGCCCACTTTGACTTTGAAAAGAGCTTCAACAGCTTCCTTGATGTCCGTCTTCGTCGCCGTGAGCGGCACGCGGAAGACAACCTTGTTCTGCTCGGAAAGCAGGGTGGCCTTTTCCGTGATCACCGGCGCGAGGATGGTGTCGTAGTGTTTGTTCTTGAGCGCGCTCATGCCGCGGCCCCTTCTTCAGTCTTCTTTTTCGGCGCAGCACGCTTCTTCGGCGCGGCCTTCGCTTCGCCGGTCTTGCCCTTGAAGCGCTCGTGGATGGCGTTCACGGCGTCCTGCGTCAGCACTACTTTGCCGGCGCGGAGAACATCATAAACGTTGAGGCCGGCGTTCGGCAGGATATCGACATGCGGCAGGTTGCGGGCCGCGCGAGCGACGCTCGCATCGACCTTGTCACCGGCGATGAAGAGCGCCTTTTCGAGCTTCAGGTTGGTCAGCGACTTCTGCAGAGCAGCGGTCTTGCCGTCCTTCACCGTCAGCGCGTCGATCACGATGATGTCGCCGGCGTTGGCGCGGGCCGACAGAGCGTGGCGCAGCGCGAGCGCGCGGAATTTCTTCGTCAAATCGTGCGAATAGTCGCGCGGCAGACGATTGTGCGCATGACCACCCCCACGGAAGATCGGGGCGTTCGCCGCGCCGTGACGCGCCTGGCCCGTACCCTTTTGCTTGTACAGCTTAGAGTGAGAGCGCGAGACTTCGCCACGCGACTGAGTCTTGTGCGTGCCCGCACGACGCTTGGCGAGTTGGTACTTCACCATGCGATGCAGGATGTCTTTGCGGACTTCCTTGATGCCGAAGATCGTCTCGTCGAGATCGACAGAGCCGCCCTTCTTGCCATCGAGTGTCTGAACGTCGAGTTTCATATCCGCCCTCACTCAGCCGCGGCTTGTGTTTGGCGGATGCCAGCTGGCTTCGGCGCTTCCTTCGGAAGAGCGACCTTCGCTGCATCGCGCACCTCAACCCAGCCGCCCTCGGCGCCGGGCACTGCGCCACGGACAAACAAAAGTCCGCGCTCGGCATCGACGCGGACGATTTGCAGATTCTGAACAGAGACGCGCTCGTCACCGAGGTGACCGGCCATCTTCTTGCCTTTGAAAACTTTGCCCGGGTCTTGGCGCTGACCGGTCGAGCCGTGCGAGCGGTGCGAGACCGAGACGCCGTGCGTGGCGCGCAGGCCGCCGAAGTTCCAGCGCTTCATGGCGCCGGCGAAGCCCTTACCAATGCTGATGCCGGCGACATCAACCTTTTGACCCGGAACGAAGTGTTCAGCCGAAATCACCGCACCAACCGGCAGCAGGTTATCTTCGCTGACGCGGAATTCGCGAACGATCGCCTTCGGCTCGATCTTGGCGCGCGCGAATTGACCACGCTCAGCGGCGGTCTTGTTCTTCGCCTTCGTGGCGCCAGCGGCGAGCTGCACGGCGTTGTAACCATCGCCCTTCGCTTCGCGCGCGGGCGCGGCGCCCTTCGCGTTCTTGCGCGACTTCTTCGGCTTCAGTGCGACCGTCTCGCCTTCCGCGTTCTTGTACTCTTCGGCGTTGACCGTGCGGCGGCCGACGACTTGGCAACCGGCGAGATCAAGCACGGTGACCGGAATGTGCGCGTTGTCCTCACCGAAGACGCGCATCATGCCGACCTTCTTGGCGATCACGCCAGTGCGACGGGATTGTTCTTTAGCCATCGCTATCAACCCAGCACTTGGATTTGAACGTCGACGCCTGCGGACAGATCGAGCTTCATCAGCGCATCGACTGTCTGCGGAGTCGGTTGAACGATATCGAGCACGCGCTTGAACGTGCGAATTTCGAACTGCTCGCGGCTCTTCTTATCAACGTGCGGCGAGCGGTTGACCGTGAACTTCTCAATGCGCGTGGGCAGCGGCACCGGGCCGATGACCGTCGCGCCCGTGCGCTTAGCCGTCGACACGATTTCCTTCGCCGACAGATCAAGCGTGCGGTGATCAAAGGCCTTGAGCCTGATCCGGATGTTTTGCTGCATCATCGCAAAGTCTTCCCAAATTCACCTGCGCCGCGACTTGCATCGCTGAACGCAAAATTCGGCGACGCGCTTCTTTTGAAGCTCGCCGACGAGAAAAACGCCGCCCCGAGCAGGACGGCGCTTTGAAAGCGTGGATCGCAAAAAACGCTGATCTTGCGGGGCCTTCGACCCCGCGCGCTCAACCCCGCTTGTCCGAGGAAGCTGCAGCGTAGCTTGCGAACCGCGTCTAAGCAGAAGCTTACGGCCGGCTCGAAGGGGCGTGTCCTACAGAGGTGAAACCGGGGCGTCAAGGCGCGTTTCGCGCATGTCTCAACTGCCGCTCAGCGCCACATGCAGGGCGACAATCCTCGCGCTGACGTGTCCGCCCCGCGCCAAAGTGGACTGAGCGGTCACTGGGTCGGCCTACTGGCCCACCGTCACCTCGCCCGAGCCCCAGACTTCCTGGCGGATTGAGCCGGTGACGGACGGGGCCGTGATGCTGCCCGAACCAGCAATCTCTGCGTCGATATTTCCGACTGGCGCGGTGACTTCGACCCCGCCCGAACCCACGATCGAGACGTTAAGATCCTGAACCGTAGCCGCGATCGAGACGTCGCCCGAGCCCGCCAAATCGATGCTGGCCAGGGTGATTGCGCCGCCTCGGACGGTGACGCTGCCCGAACCTGCGCCATCGGAATTCAGCTCGCCGGTCAGCGAGGCCATCGTGACGGTGCCCGAGCCGGCGATGTCAATGGTGGCGCCGTTGGCGATTGCCCCGGTCACCACGTCGGCCGAACCGGCGATGTCGGCGCTCAGGCTTTGCGCGGCGCCGACATTCACGTTGCCGGAGCCGGCCAGGTCCATGGTCAAAGCACCTGCCACATCGCCTGCGATTGTCGTGCTGCAGCCGCTGACCTCAAGCTCGAGCGATTGCGTGGCGCCAATTTCAGTCGTGCCCGCGCCACTGCGGTCAAGATCGAGGGTGCGAGGGGCGCGGATCGTGATCCGGGGCAGCTCGGCTGCTTCCAATTCGCCATCGCCGTAGCCACGCACCGTGGCGCTGCCATCCTCACCGCAACCGCGGACTCGGCCGCGCAATTGGCCATCGATCAGCACACGCCCGTTCTCAGCGGCCACAGTCGGCATCGGCAATTGGCCGGCCTGATTGTCGATTTCGATCGAAAAGTCCGTCCGGTCCTCGGGCGTGATGGTGACGTGAGCCGCGATATTGCGAATGCGGAGCTCGCCGCCCTCGAAGCTGGCCGGGGGCATGGAGCCGGGGCTGGTGGATACGACCGAGGCGATGCCGCGCCCGCCCTCTTCGCCATCCCACTCCATATGAACCCAGTTTGGGCCGCCGAACGCCGCGAACACGCCAAAAATGATCGCGAAGGCGATCGCCGCCACAAACACAAACCGTTCCATCCAAACGCCTCCCTCACGCCCTGACGGGCTGGCTCGCTTGCCCCTAAGATGCGCCCAACCCGGCCGGCGGATGCAAGCATTCGAACGCGGCCCGCATGCGACGTCTCGCGATACCACAAACCCGTCGCGAAGGGGCCAAACGAAAAGGCCCCGGAGATCGATCTCCGGGGCCTTCGTCATGTCGCCGAGGCGCTCAGACTATTCGATGACCTTCGCCACGACGCCCGAACCAACCGTGCGGCCGCCTTCGCGGATGGCGAAACGGAGACCTTGGTCCATGGCGATCGGGTTGATCAGCTCGACCGTCATTTTGATGTTGTCGCCCGGCATGACCATTTCGACGCCTTCCGGCAATTGGACGATGCCGGTGACGTCGGTGGTGCGGAAGTAGAACTGCGGACGATAGTTGGTGAAGAACGGCGTGTGACGGCCGCCTTCTTCCTTCGTCAAGACGTAGACTTCGGCTTCGAACTTCTTGTGCGGCGTGATCGAGCCCGGCTTCGCAAGCACTTGGCCACGCTCGACACCGTCACGGTCGACACCGCGGAGCAACGCACCGATGTTATCGCCGGCTTGACCCTGATCGAGCAGCTTGCGGAACATTTCCACGCCCGTACAGGTCGTCTTCGTGGTCGGACGGATGCCGATGATTTCGATTTCGTCGCCAACCTTCACGACGCCCTTCTCGACCCGGCCCGTAACAACCGTGCCGCGGCCCGAAATCGAAAACACGTCTTCGACCGGCATCAGGAACGGCATGTCCAGCGGACGCGCCGGTTGCGGGATGTAGGTGTCGACCGCGGTCATGAGGTTCATGATTGCGTCTTCGCCGATCGGCGCATCGCGACCTTCGACCGCCGCGAGAGCAGAGCCCTTCACGATCGGAATTTCGTCGCCTGGGAAGTTGTAGGAGCTCAAGAGCTCGCGAACTTCCATCTCGACTAGGTCGAGGAGTTCCGGGTCGTCGACCATGTCGACCTTGTTCATGAACACGACCAGCGCCGGAACGCCGACCTGACGGGCGAGCAAGATGTGCTCACGCGTTTGCGGCATCGGGCCGTCAGCGGCGGACACAACCAGGATCGCGCCGTCCATCTGGGCGGCGCCCGTGATCATGTTTTTCACGTAGTCGGCGTGGCCGGGGCAGTCGACGTGCGCGTAGTGGCGATCGGCCGTCTCGTACTCGACGTGCGCGGTGTTGATGGTGATGCCGCGAGCCTTCTCTTCCGGCGCGGCGTCGATGTCGGCGTACGACATGGCCTTCGCCTGGCCCTTCTTCGCCAGCGTCATGGTGATGGCCGCCGTGAGCGTCGTCTTGCCGTGGTCGACGTGACCAATCGTGCCGATGTTGCAGTGCGGCTTTGTCCGCTCAAACTTTTCCTTGGCCATCTTGAGGTCCTGTCTCTCCGGGCATCTAAAATAGATCGTCGGCGCTCAGGCCAAGCCGAAGCGCGCGTAAGGTGCGGGTCTTTAGCCGCACCCGCGCGCACGTCAAGCCCTGCAACGCCTTGGAATGCTGATCCGGCGCGGCTAATGGTCATTCCGCGACGGTCGTCCGACGAGGACGCGAAATGGGAATGCGGTGCGGGGTTTCCAATCTCCAGTCCGCAGCTGTGCCCGCAACTGTAAGCGGCGAGCGCTCCCGCCATCATGCCACTGGGTCTGAAACGGCCTGGGAAGGCGGCGGGAACGCGTTTGAGCCGTGAGCCAGGAGACCTGCCGCCGCACGTCGCTCGTTCGCCCGGCCGGGTCCAGCCGTCGAACCGGAACTCTCCGTTGCAGCGACGCGGGCGGCCCCGCGTGATTTCACGCCCCGCTTGTCGCTGTACTCGCGCGCCCGTGGGGACGGGGTGCGCCGCAAAAGCGGGGACCACCCATGCAAAGTAAGTTCACGATTGCGCTGCTCGCGGCCACAGCCTTGGCCGCCCCAGCCTACGCTCAGGACGCGGACGACCTCGTCGTCACCGCCACCCGCGTCGAGACACCGGTTCGCGACCTGCCTGCCGATGTCACAGTCATCGACGTTGAGGACGCTCTCTCACGCGGCCAAACGACATTGGCTCAAGCCCTGGAGGAGGCGCCCGGCCTCGGCGTCGTGTCGAGCGGCGGCATCGGTCAGCAGACAAGCATCTTCGCCGGCGGCGCCAATTCCTATCACACGCTCGTTCTGTTTGACGGAATTCGCCTCAATGATCCGTCGACGCCGAACTCGTCGTTCGACGGCGGCCAAGATCAGATCAACGGCCTGATGCGACTCGAAGTCGTCGAAGGCCCGATGAGCGCTGTGTTCGGCTCGGATGCGATTGGCGGCGTCGTCAACATGATCGCGCGGCGCGGCGGCGATGGTCCGCTCAACGCACGCCTCGACTTCGCGGCGGGCTCATTCGAAACGGTGAGCGTTGCAGCGGGCATCGATGGAACGCTCGGGAATTTCCGTTATGCGATTACCGGCGAGGGCTTTGTCACCGATGGTTTCGACCTCGTGCCCGAGCGCATGGTCACCCATACGGGCGAAGAAGACGGCGCGGAATCGTCGGCTTTCACCGGCGTTTTCGACCTCCAAGTCACGCCGAGATTCTCAGTCGATCTGCTTGCGCGTCATCGCAGGTCGGGCGCTGAAATCGACGTTTTCGACTTCGAGTTCGTCGCGCCTTATCGCGAGACACGCGTCGATTCCGCGGATGCCGAGATCGGGCAAAATGACGTGACCGTCGCGCGCCTCGGCGCGACGTGGGACCTGAGCGACGCACTATCGCTCCGCGCCAGCGTGGGCGGCGTTGATCAGGACCGCGTCTCCAACCGGTTCGGCGCGCTCACGGACAGTTTCACCGGCGAGCGGCGCTTTGCCGATTTGACCCTGAATTGGCGCGCCGGCAATGTCGGTGGCCTGCACGATGTCGCCATCATCGCGGGCGTCGTGGGCGAACGCGAGAAAGCACACATCGCGCAAGGGTTCGGCTTCCCGCCACCGTTCTCGTTCACGAACGCCGAGCACGATCAAACGGGCGGATTTGTCACCGCTCAGGGCCGCGCTGGCGCGATCAGCCTTACTGGCGCTGTGCGCGTCGATGAGTTCGAAGGCTTCGGCACGCAAACGACTTGGCGGATCGGCGCCTCGTTCGATCTCAGCGAGATGGCGCGCGTCTACGGCGCCTACGGCACGTCGTTCCGAGCGCCCTCGCTCTACGAACGCTATTCGAGCGCCGGCGTGCCCGACCTCGATCCGGAACAGGGCGAAAGCTGGGAACTCGGCGGCGATCTGCGCTTCGGTGCATTCGGCCAAGACCTCGGCCTCGAACTCAACGCGCTCTACCGCCACACCAACCTCAAAGACATGATCGACTTCTTCGGCTTCACCTACGCCAACATCGACGAAGCCGAAATCAACACAGCGGAGGTGCGCGCCGCCATCCGCCCGACCTCGTGGCTAACGCTGCACGGCGCTTACATTTACACGGATGCGCAGGATACGGTCACGAACACCGAATTGCTGCGACGGCCCCAAGATGTCTGGACGGCGTCCGCGAACATCACGCAAGGCGCCTTCACCGGCCGCCTTTCCTGGCGCAGCGTCGGTGACCGGCAGGATTTTCTCTACGGCGACGACAGCTTCGGCGCCGCCGGACCGCCCTACACCGGCGTTGTCAGTGAATACGATGTAGTGCGCGCGTCGCTCGGTTATGAGTTTTCACCGAACGTGTCGGCATACGTTGCTGCCGATAATGCGCTCGATGAAACCTACGAAGCCGCCAACGGCGTCACCAGTACGCCGCGCGCGATCACGGTCGGGCTGCGGCTCCGCGCCGGTTCCAACTAGGCGAACACACCCCTTAGGCCTAGCGTCCTCCTGTCCAAAACAGGAGGACGTCATGGCAGTCGCGAAAGTGATCGAAGTCACCGCCGGTTCGAAAAAGGGACTGGAGGACGCTATCGAGCAAGGTATGGCGAAGGCGTCAGACACGCTTGAGAATGTCGAAGGCGCTTGGATTCAGGACATCAAGGTCACCGCCAAGAACGGCAAAATCAGCGAGTGGCGCGTCAACATGAAGGTGACGTTCGTTCTGAACTGACCGCGCCTGATTATTGGGCGTTCATATTGAGATCGTCGCCGATCACTTGACGCGCGCCGTCGAGACAGAGCGATCGGAGACTACCGCTCTGAACCCCCGGAGGCGCAGCGCCCTGGCGGAACCATTGCCGGCCAAGCGTCACTTGGCCGGTCAGCGGAATGGTTGGCGGCGCCCAAGTGGCGTCGACCCGCTGGCGCGCCTGTTCGGTGCGCGCCCAGCTTGGCCAAGTATCGGCGACGTGCGTAAACGTCACGCGCAGGCTTCCACACTCAAACTGGCCGAATTCCATGTTCGTGACTTCGCTCACGCGGCGCTGCGAATTCGGACAGAACTGAGGACGTGCGCCGCCGTATGGGGAGCCCCGAAGAAACGCGACGCCATCGCTGCTGAGAACGTATTCAACGACACCTGGCCCGATGTCTGGCCGATCGCGCGCAATCAGAAAGCCCAGATCGACGAACTCACGCATCCGCTGCTGGCTGACTGAAGTCACCTCATCTCCCCAGTCACGAGACATCAGGTCGTAGCGGGCGAAATAGACGTTGCGGCGGTCGCTGGCGTCGAGCCAAAGGCCCGGCCAAGGGTAACAAAGCGGCGCCGCGGCGACGATAGCCTGTACTGCGGCGGCAACCTCGGCGGGGTCGACGCTACTTTCCACGCGCTCGATCACGCTTTCGGCGACGCCTGTGCGGATCTCACGCGGCACGCGCATGAACTCGTCGCGCGTCGGCACGTCCATACCCACGCAGCCGCCGAGCAGCAGCGCAAACGAACCCAGCACCGTCCGGCGGATCGCTTTCGCCAGCGTCATAGAGGCCTCCCGTCAAAGGCTTCACGAGGTCTCACTATTATCCACTGTCGCGGTGCAGCAAACACTCGCGCGCCTCAGGCGTTCGCTTTCCCGGGGAAAAAGGCAATCAACGCTGCGCAACTGGGCGCACTGACCGCCTAAGCGGCAACGCGTCGCGCGCCGACATTACCGAAGCGTCACGGCGCGGCTGTTGTACAAGAAGTGGGAAATGGAGCGGGTAGAGGGAATCGAACCCTCGTCTTCAGCTTGGAAGGCTGCGGCTCT
>CALBST010000416.1 GCA_937967425.1 uncultured Caulobacteraceae bacterium | reverse complement strand
CAGACATTTTGGCCCGGCTCCATGAAGCTGTGCAGTTTGGGGAGGTCGAACCACTTGCCCGCAGGCTTGGTGTGGAAGAATCCCGCCTGGTCGAGTTGCTCTCAGTTATTCGCGATGCAGACGCGAAACTCTTGGCTCAATTGAAGCTGGCGTTCGGCATCGCCCGTGCGACAGACGTCCAAGATCAGCTTGCGCTCGCGTGATCACTCGGCGCGTCCAACCGCGCCTGTCGTTCCTGTGATTTCTTTCCCGGCACCGCACGTTTGGGGTTGAAACGCAGCGTTTTCTTCAGGACGCCCATTCGGTCAAGCAGGTCTTCTACTCGGTCGCTTGGCTGTGCGCCACGGCTTAGCCAATCCCGCACGCGCTGTTCTTTGATCCTTATTCGGTCCGGGTTGTCTGATGCCAAGCGTGGGTCGTACGTGCCGACCTTTTCCAGGAAACGTCCGTCCCGGGGGCTTCGACTATCCGCAACGACGATCGAGTAAAATGGCTTCTTCTTTGTGCCACCTCGACTGAGGCGGATCTTCACCGACATCCGCATCTCCCCCCACTTCTCACTCGCGTAGATTGCATCAAAATTGGCTCGGCGCAACGATTAGGGATCGAATGCCTATTCGACGCGCGCGCTCCGCGGTCGGCCGCCTAACTTGCCATTTTCGCGTGATGCGGCGGACTTTTCGGGGCTGCGCGCGCTTCCACCCTGGGCGCCGAGTCGCGCAGCCATCCATTTGCGCGACCCAGTCAGGCCTTCCAACAGACCGGGCACATAGAGGTCCACATCCAGCTTGGGAAAATAGAGGCCGATGCCGGCGGCGCTGACCTGGATAACTTTCAGCTGTGCTGGCGTCGCTTTCTCAAGGCCCTGAATAGAGGACGGCGGAAAGGCCAACTCCACATCGTTCGTGAGCACTACAACGACCTTGCCGCGCTCCTTGTCGTAATGGGCGGAACGTGCGGCAGGATATTTGGCCTTGCGTGCCTGAGCCCGCTTGTTGGCGCGTTCGAGTTCGCTGTCAGTAAGAGCCATGGGTTTCTCTCCATGCTGCACAGAGTTGCTCCAAGTTTGCAGCCAGCGCGGCCTTCAGCTGCCTGAGGCGAGCGCGTGAGAAGCCGTCATTTTCTCGAAGCTCGGGCGGACCATCGGGACAATGCAGGTTGAAAGCGGCTTCCGCGTCCGCGCCGAGCACATGGACGTGCGCTGGACGGTGGTCGTTGAAGTAGATCGCGATCCTGCATCCATAAATGGTCAGAACGGTTGGCATAACCTAAGCGCTTAGGTTTTTCTTGTCAAGGGAGGGGAGCTCCATTGGAAGGAGCGGCTGGTCCAGCACCGCTTCGTCGTTGGCGGGCGGTGGGGCGGGGCGCCGAACAAACCGTGTTGCCACCTGTGACGCTACCGCGCGCGCGCCTGCGTCAGACGGGTGCGCATAGCGTTCGGTGGTGGAGGTCTTCGTGTGTCCGAGCGCACGTCCCACATGATAGAGCGAGGCGCCGCCCTCCACCGCGAAGGTCGCGAAGCTGTGCCGCAGATCGTGCAGCCCCACGTCCGGAATGCCCGCTAGTACGCGTACCTTGTCCCAAGCGCGATTGACGCCGACGAGCGGCTGATCGCCCACTGATGAAGGGAAGACGTGCTCGCCGCGCCGTTTCACCGCCTGCAAAATCTCTAGCGCTGGCATCGAGAGCGCGATGGTCCGTGAACGATTGAGCGCGCCCATCTTGGTGCGCACCGGCGGCAGCACGATGCGTGCGCGGTCGAAGTCCACTTCGGACCAGCGCAGAGCGACGATTTCGTTGCGACGGGCGCCTGTCAGCATGATGAGCCGGAAGATGTCCGCGAAATCCTTGGTGATGACAGAGGCCGCTTGCGCCTCGGCAATCATGGCCCAAAGCCGGTTGGCTTCTTCTTCGGTCAGCGCACGCTCGCGCATCTGATCGCGGTACTTCTGGATTTTGCCGCAGAGGTTCTGGTCGAGAATCTCGTGCCGGACCGCCCAAGCCATCATTGTCGAAAGCACCCGCATGGCGCGGGCGGCTGCACCAGTCCCGCCTTTGACGACGGCGTGCTGCTTGCCGGTCTTGGTTCTGACGGTGACCGAGGTTTTTCCGTTCGCGACCTGCGCTTGGAATTGCGATAGGTCCGATAAGGTCAGCTCGCGGGCGATGCGTTTGCCGAGCAGAGGCTCGATGTGGCGCTTGTAATTATACTGATCGACCTTCCATGAGCTTTCGCGCTTAAGCGGCTTGTCGATCCGGCCTTCGACCAAATAGCGCTCGAACAGTTCTTTGACGGTGCCGCTTTTTAGCTTCGTCTCGACCTTCGTGGCCTGAGGGTCTTCGCCGTGACTGGCCTGATAGAGCGCTTCCTTGGCCTTGCTGCGGGCTGTGTCGGGCGTCCAGGGCGAGCCGTGCTCGCCAATGGTCAGCCAGCGCTGGCGACCCTGGTAGCGATACTTGAGGCAGTAGGATTTGCGCCCTGTCGGCGTGATCCGCAGCGCAAAGCCTCGGACGTCCGTATCCCAGATGCGCAGCTCGCCTTCGTTGGGTGCTGACGTCGCATCAATAAGGCGAAGCGTGATACGAGCGCGGATGCCCTCCATTAGAGGACGCTCCGTGATTCAAACTCGCGGCCTCTTTTTAGTTTTCTACCAAGATTTCGAGCGCGTTTTGCTACCATATCGCTACCACCAGAAAATAAGCGTCCGGAAAGCCGGGGCATGATTTTTCTGGGGTGGAGATGGGGCGCACACAACGCCCCCGTCAACGACTGGAATTAGAAGGAAATGCCCGGAATTAAAGGGAAAATGGTTCTTGGGCGAGTTGCCAAGGTTGGGGTCGTGAGTTCGAATCTCATCGCCCGCTCCATGTGAACCCA
>CALBST010000415.1 GCA_937967425.1 uncultured Caulobacteraceae bacterium | reverse complement strand
GAGCCTTCCACCGCGCTGACAAGCTTAAGGGCGCCGGATCACTCCGGCGCCCTTTCGTTTTGCGAAGATCTCGAGGCCTATTCGCCGTCCATTCTTGACACCTCGGCTAGCCGATAACCGACGCCAGGCTCTGTGACGATCATGGAGGGCCGCGTCGGGTCCTTCTCGATCTTCTGACGCAAGTTGCCCACGAGGACACGCACGAACTGGGTCTCGACGGCGCTATCCGCACCCCAGACGGCGGCTACAATCTGCTTGTGGGTCAGCACGACGCCTGGACGTTGCACGAACGCGCGAAGCAACTTCATCTCGCGCGGCGACGGCCGCACACTTTTTCCGTCAACCAACACGCGGCGGGTGTTGAAGTCTACTTCCAGCCGCCCGATGCGCGCGACGTCTGCCGGAGGTTGCACTCCGGCGCGGGCGCGCGTCACGACGCGGAGGCGCGCCATCAGTTCGCCGATGCCGACAGGCTTGTTGACGAAATCGTTAGCGCCGAGATCGAGTGCCGCGATCTTCTCCTCCTCCATATCCCGCGCCGATAACACGATCATCGGCGTGTCACCCCACTCGCGCACGCGCGCGATGACCTCCTTGCCATCCATGTCGGGCAGGCCGAGATCGACGATCAGCACATCAAAGGCCCGCTCGGCGATGGCCGCCAACGCCTCCGCGCCAGACCCGACAGATTCAACATCGTAGCCTGCCGCCGCCAAGCCTGGACGCAGCGCCCGCACGATCTGCGGTTCGTCGTCGATAACGAGGAGGCGGGTTGCGCTCATGCTGTCACCAATGTGGTTTGCAGGGGGAAAGTGAATTCGACGCGTAAACCGCGCCCTTCCCTAACAGGGCTGATGGCGCTGACTTCGCCCTTCATTGCTTCGACAAAGCCTTTGGTAATCGCGAGGCCAAGGCCCACGCCCTGATTGCTTGTGGAGCCCTGCAAGCGATGAAACTTATCGAAGATGCGCACGAGATCGGAGCTTGGCACGCCCGGCCCCTCGTCTTCGACCCACAAGCGCACGGCATGTTCGCCATAGTCGGCGCCAATGCGCAGCTCGCCGTCCGAGGCGTGAACGATGGCGTTTTCGACGACATTCACCAGCGCCTGCTCAAGCAAGAGCGGGTCTACATAGATCGAAGGCACGGCGGCCGGCGCCGAAATCACGAGATTTCCGGCAGGCACGCGCTTGCTCAGACGGTGCTGCACGGCCTCGATCGTCTCGAGCGGATCGATCCATTCCTCGCGGGGCGTCACGACGTTGGCCTCAAGACGGGTCATATCGAGGACATTGCCCACGAAGCGATTGAGACGTTCCGCTTCTTCTTCGATCGTCACCAGCAAGTCAGTGGACGTTGTAAGCGTGAACTGATCGCCAAAAGCCCGCAGGCTTGAGGCCGACGTGAGGATGGTGGAGATCGGCGTCCGGAAGTCGTGCGAAATAGAGGATAGCAGCGCCGTGCGCAGCCGCTCCGTCGCAGCCATCGTATCTAATTCAACTTTGCGCTGGAGCATGCGTGCGCGCTCGATGGCGGCGCGGGTGTGCTCTACCAGCAGCCGCGCCGCAATCGCCTGCTCCGCGCCGGCGCGCCGTTCTGATCGCTTCCAGGCCAGCACGGCGACACGCTTTCCGTCAGCAATCACCTCCTCGAATCGCCAGGAATCCGACGCGGCGCTAGACGCCGCCGGTGGGGGGGCGATTGCCCCTGCCGGCGCGCCGATCAGAGCGCCGTCCTCGCCGCAGACGACGGCGTCAGGTGCGATAACTTCGCGCGCTCCCGAAGCTAATCTTTGCAAGGCCTGATCCGGCGTGGTGCACTCGGCCATTGCTTGGCTCTCCGTAAACAGCCGCGAGAGCACACGCACCTGTTCGCGCGCACGTTCGCGGTCGTTGTGCAGAGTGCCCGTCAGTTCGCCGATCAACAGGGCGACGCTGACAAACACGAGCAGCGTGAAAAAATCCTCCAGTCCCGCAAAGCCGAGCGTGTAGCGCGGCTCCGCGAGGTAGAAGTTGTAGACAAAGAATGAGATGATCGCGGTTACCAGCGCCACGCGGCGGCCGAACCAGATCGCAGCGAAGATCACGCTGCAGAGAAACGCCATGTTTGGCGCATGGACGCCAAGCGATGCTTCGAGGGTGCTGGCGCTCAAAGCGCTTAGCACGCTCAAAGCCGCGCCAGCCGCTATGCCTGCCGCAAAGCGTTGCCCGTTACTTAGCCGTTGCCAGAGGTCAGAGATTTGCGCTCGCACAGGACTTCCTCAATCCGCAGCTGAGGCAGCTTATCTCCCAAATGCCTCATTAAGCAGCGCCATATGACCAGACACCGGATTTGCCGGCTCGGGCTCGCCTTC
>CALBST010000414.1 GCA_937967425.1 uncultured Caulobacteraceae bacterium | reverse complement strand
GGCGCGCGCCGCGATTGCGCCAACGCCGGGCGCGGCCTGGGCGTTTGCGCGATATGCACGGAATTTGCCCCTCTCCCTCGCGGAGACGGGCGCCGCGAAGCGGCGGGGTGAGGGGCGTTCAAACGCGCAGGCGCCTGCTCACCGGAACGCCCCTCACCCCCCAACCCCCTCTCCGCAAGGGAGAGGGGGAGAAAAGGATTGGCAAGCAGAGCTAGCCGCTCTGCCGGTCGAAGCCTTACGTCTTGATCCGAATGCCGCTGCATTGTTGCGGCGGCTGGGGCTGAAAACGATCGGCCAAATTTTGGACGCGCCGCGCTCTTCGTTCACGGCGCGCGCGGGCGAGAACGCGATGCTGCGGCTCGACCAGGCGCTCGGGCGTGCGCGTGAAGCGCTGACGCCGCGCCGGCCGGCGCCGCCGGTGTTCGCGTTGCGGCGGTTTCTGGAGCCGATCTTTACTGCCGATGCCGTGTTGCAGGTGGCGCAGGATCTGTGCGGCGACGCGATCGAGAAGCTGGACGTGCGCGGGGCGGGCGTGCTGCGGGCGGAGCTGGTGCTGTTCGGCGTCGATGGCCGCGATCGTGTGATTGGGGTGAATGTCAGTAAGCCTCTGCGCGAGGTGAAGCCGCTGATGCGGCTGTTCCGCGAGAAGCTCAACGTTGTCGGCGAAAGTCTGGATGCGCAATTTGGGTTCGAGGCGGCGCGGCTGGATGTGGTGCGGTTGGCGGAGTTCGATGCGCGCACACAGACATTGGTTTCCGTGGAAGCGAATGTCGCCAGCGCGGAAACGATCGGCGGCATTGTTGATATTCTGAGCTCACGCTTGGGGCCGAAGCGGGTTGTGCGTCCGCAAGCCCACGATGAGCATGCGCCGGAACGCGCGGCTGGTTGGCGATCGGCGCTTGTGGCTGGCGGCCAGGACAAAGTGGTGAAGCCGCCGGCCGATGGCGTGCAGCGGCGGCCGGTGCGTTTGTTTTCGCCGGGACAGCAGATCGAAGTCATGGCGAGCGTGCCAGATGGGCCGCCAATCCGCTTTCGTTGGCGGCGGGTGATGCGCGAGGTCGTTCGCGCCGAAGGGCCGGAGCGGATCAGCGGCGATTGGCAAAAGCACGAACGAACGCGCGACTATTATCGCGTCGAAGATAAGCAGGGGCGGCGATACTGGCTTTATCGTGAAGGCTTTTACGGCGAAACCGAAACGCAGCCACGCTGGTACGTGCACGGGCTCTTCGCATGAGCGGCTTTGCTGAACTTTGCGTGACGACGAACTTTTCGTTCCTGCGCTCGGGCTCGCATCCTGAAGAGATGGTCGAGCAGGCGGTCGCGCTGGGTTTGACCGGACTGGGTATCGCGGACCGCAACACGCTGGCTGGCGTCGTGCGCGCTCATGTCAAAGCCAAGGCGATGCGCGAGGAAGGCAAAGGCGATCTTCGGGTGATCGTCGGGTCGCGGCTCGTGTTTCGTGACGGAACGCCTGATCTCATCGTCTATCCGAAGGACCGGGCGGGGTACGCGAACCTTACGCGGCTGCTGACGGTTGGAAACAGGCGCGCGCCGAAGGGTGAGTGTTGGCTGGATTTCGCCGATTACCTTGCGCACGCGCAGGGACTGCAGACGATCCTCATTCCAGGGTTCGAACTCGGCGATGAACCGTTTTTTCTGGGTGATTATCTGCAGCAGATCAAGCAGGCCACGGGTGAGACTTGGCTTGCCGCGCCCTTCCAGTTCAATGGCGAAGATCGCCGGCGCATCCGGCGGCTGAAGCAACTCGCCGCACAAACCGGCGCGCGTTTGCTGGCGACAACAGAACCGCTCATGCACCACGGCGATCGCCGGCCGCTGCTCGATGTGGTAACTTGCATTCGCGAGAAGAAGAAGCTGAGCGAAGCCGGGGCGTTGCTTGCGAAGAATGCGGAGCGGCAGCTGAAGCCTGTCCAGGAGATCACGCGCATTTTCCGCGATGCGCCGGAAGCTGTAGCGGAGAGCTTGTGCTTCCTCGATGGCATTAGCTTTTCCATGGAGCAGCTTCGCTACGAATATCCCGAAGAGGTGGCGGAGGGATACTCCACGCCGCAGGAGGCGCTCATTGCGTTGTCGTGGAAGGGGGCGCACGAGCGCTATCCGGAAGGCATTCCAGAGAAGGTATCGAGCGCGCTCACGCGTGAGTTGGAGATTGTCGGGCGGATGCGGTACGCGCCGTACTTTCTCACCGTTGCTGATATCGTGCGCTTTGCCCGATCCGGTTACGATAAGGATGGCAAACCGGTCGACAAAATCTTGTGCCAAGGGCGCGGTTCGGCTGCCAACTCCACCATCTGCTATTGCTTAGGCGTCACCGCTGTAAACCCGGCCAAAAGCGAGTTGCTGTTTGAGCGCTTCGTTTCGGAAGAACGTGGCGAGCCGCCGGATATCGATATCGATTTCGAGCACGAGCGGCGCGAAGAAGTCATTCAGTACGTTTACAAGAAGTATGGCCGCGATCGCGCCGGGCTGGCGGCGACGTTGATCTGCTATCGCGGACGCAGCGCCATTCGCGAAGTGGCGAAGACGTTCGGCTATTCCGAGGATCAGGTCGGCAATCTGGCCAAGATGTTGCACTGGTGGTCGCGCGGCGTCGACGAAAAAGACCTAAAGGAGCAAGGCCTCGATACGAGCGATGAAAGGCTGATGCAGTGCGTCGGACTGGCGAATGCGCTGCAAGGTTTTCCGCGGCATTTGTCGCAGCATGTCGGCGGTTTCGTCATCACGCGCGAGAAGCTGCATGACGTCGTGCCGGTGCAGAATGCGGCGATGGAAGATCGCACTGTCGTTGAATGGAACAAGGACGATCTGGAAGATCTCGGTATTCTCAAGGTCGATCTGCTCGGCCTCGGCATGTTGACATGCTTGAAGAAGGCCTTCGATCTCTGCGCTGAGCATTATCCGGGCGATAGAATCGTCACGCTGGATTCATCGGACGCAAATGACGGCCGCGTTTATAAGATGCTGCAGCGCGCGGACTCGGTTGGCGTATTTCAGGTTGAAAGCCGGGCGCAGATGTCGATGCTGCCAAGGCTCAAGCCGAAGGATTTTTACGACCTCGTCATCGAGGTCGCGATTGTCCGCCCTGGCCCCATCCAAGGCGGCATGGTGCATCCCTATTTGAAGCGGCGGCAGGGCTTGGAGAAAGCGTCCGCGCCGAAGCCCGAGCTGTGGGAGGTGCTGAAGCGCACGCTCGGGGTGCCGCTTTTTCAAGAGCAGGCAATGCAGATCGCGATTGTCGCGGCGGGGTTCACGCCATCGGAGGCGGACAAGCTTCGCCGCGCCATGGCGACGTTCAAGCGCGTCGGCACCATCGGCACGCTGAAGGAGAAGTTCATCAATGGCATGATCGCGAACGGTTATGCGAAAGAGTTTGCCGAAGCTTCGTTCGCGCAGATTGAGGGCTTCGGCGAGTATGGCTTTCCTGAGAGCCACGCCGCGAGTTTTGCGATCCTCGTCTACGCGTCGTCCTGGCTGAAATGCTATTACCCGGATGTGTTCGCGGCGGCGCTGCTGAATTCGCAGCCGATGGGATTCTATGCGCCGGCGCAGATCGTGCGCGACGCCGCCGATCATGGCGTTGAGATACGCCCGATCGATGTGAACCATTCGGCGTGGGATAATACGCTTGAGCCTGGGCCGGTCGCATCGACGCGGCTGCATAAGCGCCACGCCGACATGGCGCGCGATGTTCGTTCAACTCATGCGATACGGTTGGGCTATCGGCAGGCGCAAGGGCTGAAAGAGGCGGAAATGCTGCAGCTCGTCGCCAATCGCGGGGCCGGCTACGATTCCGTGCGCGATGTGTGGTTGCGCAGCGGCTTGCCGCCATCGACGATCGAGCGCCTCGCCGATCTGGATGGCTTCCGCTCGCTTGGTCTTGATCGGCGCGATGCGTTGTGGGCGGCGCGCGGATTGAACCGCGTCGGCGGGCAGGAAGATTTGCCGCTGTTCGAACGCGCGACTTTGGATCGTACGCGCGAGCCGGATTTCGATCTGCCCTCGATGTGCTTGGGCGAGCATATCGTTGAAGATTACCGGACCATCGGCTTGTCGCTGAAGGCGCATCCGGTTTCGTTGTTGCGTGAGGAGTTAGCGGCGCGGCGGGTGATCAAATCCGAACAGCTTGGGCAGATGCGTAATGGCGAGCGTGTGCGGGTTTCGGGACTGGTGCTAGTGCGCCAGCGCCCGGGCACGGCGTCGGGCGTCATCTTCATGACGATCGAGGATGAGACTGGCATCGCCAACATCGTGGTGTGGCCGAAATTGTTCGAGCAATACCGGCGCGAGGTATTGGGCGGGCGACTGGTGACGATCGATGGGCCGGTGCAGAGCGAGAGCGGTGTGATCCATGTGATCGCGGAGCGGGTGCTTGATTATACGCCGCTCTTGGCCAAGCTCTCCGCGCAAGCGGCGCCGATTGATGCGAGCGGCCCGACAGATGAGCCGAAGAAAGCGACGTACGAGGACTCACGCCAGCGCCATCCGCGCAATGTGCGAATTGATCTTGATGTGTCGAAAGCTGCGAATGTGATGCCAAAAGGGCGAAATTTTCACTAGCCGCGCCAGCGCGCGAAGATCGCGGTGGGCAGAAGTTCGCTGCGGCCGTCGTGCGGCAAACACATTTCGCCGGCCTGCCATTCGCCGCCTTCAAACATCTGTTGCGCTGTTTGCGCCAGCGCGAGGTATGAGAGGCGCACCGCATAGACGGTGGCGATCATGAAGCCCTTGGCGCTGGCGCGGTTCGCTGGATCGGTGCGCAGCAGCGTTTGGCAGGCGTCGAGCAGTTCAGGGAGATCGGTTTCGAGGCGCCAAGTTTCGCCATCGGGGCCGCGGCCGAACTTGGGCGGATCGAGGATGATGCCGTCATAGCGGCGGCCACGCCGGATCTCGCGTTTCACGAAGGTGAGGGCGTCGTCGCAGATCCAGCGGATCGGCGCGCCGCCCAAGCCCGCGGCCTGCTGGTTGTCGCGCGCGAAGCCGATCGCCTTCTTCGACGCATCGACGTGCGTGACCTTCGCGCCGGACTTCGCGCAGACGAGTGAAGCCAGGCCGGTGTAGCCGAAGAGGTTCAGCACTTCGGGCTGCGGGCCGCGATGGGCGTTCAGGCAATCGCGCGCGTAGCGCCAGTGGACGGAATGTTCCGGAAAGAAGGCGAGGTGCCGGAACGGCGTTGGCCGCGAGACGAACGAGATGTCGTCCCATTTCAACGTCCAGCTTTGCGGCAGTTCGCGATTGAAACGCCAGCGGCCGCTGTCTTCGTCGTCGCCGGATGAGCCCGTGAAGATCGCGTCGGCGGAATCCCAATCGTGAGCCGGGCGCAGCGGCGCCCAGAGCGCTTGTGGCTCGGGGCGCACGAAGCGATAGGGGCCGACTTGTTCGAGCTTGCCGCCATTGCCGGAATCCAGCAGCCGGTAGTCGCCCCAGTCGTCGGCAATCAAAAGCTCAGGCGCGCGCGCCGTCATATCCGCGTCTCCGCCAAAGATCGTAGAGCATCACGCCCGTTGCGATCGCAAGGTTCAAACTATCGGCGCGGCCGCGCATTGGCAGCTTCACCAGCGAGTCGCACGCCTCTTCCATATGCGTGGGCAGGCCTGATTGCTCGTTGCCCATGAACACGATGGCGCGCGCCGGCGCTGGGCGATCCGCGTCAAACGCCGCGCCCTTCAGTGAGAGACCCATCATATGGGCGCCGCGTTCTTTCTTGAAACGAAGCAGCTCCTCAAACGAAGAGCGCGCAAGCTTCACCGCGAACAGCGATCCCATGCTGGCGCGCACCGCTTCGACCGAGAACGGATCGCAGGTCTCGCCAACCAGGATCACGCCGCCGGCGCCTGTTGAGTCAGAGGTTCGCAAGATGGTGCCGAGATTGCCGGGGTCGCGGATGGCTTCGAGCGCGACGACGGTGTCGCCGCTGATCTCCGCGAGCGGTGTCAGGCGCTGCTTGTAGGCGCCGATCACCGTTTGCGGGTTATCGCGCTTGCTGATCTGGGCGAGCACGCTCTCACTAGTCTCGATCAAGCGCACGCGGCGTGCCTCGGCGTTTTCGATCAGCGCGCGAACCTGATCGCGCTGTAACGCTGCTGGCGAGAATAAGAGAATCTCCGGCCACACGCCCAAGTCCGCCGCTTCGACAGCCAAGCGCGCGCCTTCGGCCAGGAACAAGCCGGTCTCGGCGCGTCCCTTCTTCAGATGCAGGCTCTTTAGCGTCTTGATCTGCGGATTGGAGGTGCTGGTGATGTGGTGGGCCATATGTCCTTGAGGCGCCCGCGAGGTTCGCTCTGTGGGGTTTTCCGGTTTTCGCTTAGTTCGCCGGGCATTAGAAGGGCGTTAAGGCGTTAACGGGTGCGCGCGACGCGGGAAAAATGATCGGCCTTATCCTCTCCGAGGTGATCCTCTTCGCTGTGGCGGCGCTGATTGGCTTCGCCATCGGCTGGCGTGCGTATGTCATGCTCGCGGCGCAGCGCCGCGCGGCCGAAGCACAAGAGACCGAGCAGCTCCGCACCGCGCTGACTGAGGCGCAAGTACGGCGGGCGCGGGTCTCGTGATCCCCATGGGCGATCCTCCGGCGCGGCGTCGCGTGCTGTTGTTTGTCGGCCTGATTGGCGCGGGCGTGACAGCGTTTCTTGGCATGTTGGCGCCGCACGACGGGGCGCTGTGGCGCATCGAGAGCGTGCTGAAGCAGCGCGTTGCATCGGCGTTGTCGGCGGAAGGCTTTCCCGGCCTCGATGTAGAGATGAACGGTCAGCGCGTGATCTTGCGCGGCATCGTTGAGCAGGAGGCGGACATTGTTGCGGCGCGGCGCGCTGCGCTGACGGCGGCGGGCGCCGGCGGCATGTGGGCAGGCGGCGTCACCAGCGTCAACGCGTCGAGCTTGGTTGTTGGCGCGATTGAGCGGCCGTTTGCGTGGAGCGTGCGGCGCGATGAGTCGCGCGTCGTGCTGAGTGGCGCGGCGCCGAGCGAAAATGCGCGCGCCGAACTCATGACCACCGCGGCGCAGACGTTTCAGAATCTCGAGACTGTGGACGATATGCACGTCGCCGGTGGCGCGGCGTCGCCGCAATTTACCGACCTGGCGAAAGACGCGGTGCGCGCGGTCGCCCAACTCAACACGGGCGAAGTGCGGATCATCGATAATCAGGTGATCGTGATCGGCGATGGCGGCGAGGCAGGGGTCGCGCGGGTGCGCGATACACTGGAAGATCCGCCGGCGCCTTTCCGCGCCCGTGTGGAAGTGACGATCGACGGGCTCAATGTCGATCACCCCGAATTGCAGGGACTCAATCTCAACAATGGCGACGCTGAAACCTGCGAGCGCGCGTTCGATCGTTTGATGGAGCGCAACGTCATTACCTTCGCTGAAGGCTCGGCCGCGTTGGCGCCGGCGAGCCGGGGCGTGCTCAATGCGTTGGCGTCGGTCGCGCTGCGCTGCGACCGCTTCTCGATCGAGGTGGCGGGGCATACCGACAATACCGGCGACCGGGCCATGAACATGGACTTGTCGCGCCGCCGCGCTGACGCGGTGGCTTCCTATTTGGCCGGACAAGGCGTCGCGCGCGCGCGCCTTAGCGCCCACGGCTACGGCCCCGATCGTCCGCGCGCCAGCAACGCAACGCCGGCGGGCCAAGCCGCCAACCGGCGCATCGAATTTTATGTGAGCGGCTGATGATCTACCTGATCGCACAATTGGCCCCGTGGCTCTTGTTGACCGCGATGTTCGCGGCGCTGGCAGGCTGGATGTATGCGGCCGAACGCGCGGCGCCGGGCGAGGCTGCCGCCAAGCGCGAGCGCGAGCATTTGCTGCGTGACCTCGTGCGCTTCACCGGCGATGGCCCGATCGATCAGCCGGTTGAGCTCGACGGCGCGCCGACGCAGCGTCTGTTGGAAATTCGCGACGGACGCATTGCTGAACTGGAGCGGGCGCTTGAAACCGCGCGTAGCCGCAACGACGAACTGAGCAGCGAGTTGGCGGCGCTCCAGCGCGGCGGCCAGCTCAACGATCTCGATGCGGAAGAGTTGGCGCGGTTGCGCGCGGCGGAAGCCGAACGGGCGCGGACTGTCGATGCCGAAGTCGAGAATGTCGAGGACGAAACCATTGCGCTACAGGCGTGGCGTTTGCGTTATTTCGAACAGCGCGTGCGCTACCTTGAGAGCCAGAGTCATGTGCCGGTGAACGCCGAACCTGAAGCGCCGGCGGATGAAGCGCCGCCGCTGCTTGAATGGACGGCGCGCGAGGCTTCGGCGCGTGCAGCGTTCCTTGAGAATGAGCTGCGGGCTGCGCGGGCGACAGACGCAGAGCCGGAAGCGCCGCCCACGCTTGAACCGGAGCCGTTCGCGGCGGATGCTGACGTCGATATGCTGCTGCGCTGGCGCTTGCTTTATCTGGAGCGGCGGGTCGCGCATCTGCAGGCGCAGAAAGCCGAATCTGCGCGGGTTGTGGAGGTTCAACCGGCGATGGCGGATCCGGATCGCTGGAAGTGGCGGGCTCGTTATTTGGAAGCGCGCGTGCGTCATCTGGAGGAGCGGCCGGTTCAGCCTGTGGCCGCCGTGGCCGAGGCGCCGCCGCAGCAGGAAGAGCCGATTGCGGCGCCCGTTCGGGCGCCGGCGCCGCCGAGCCGCAGATCCAAGCCCCCCGTGCTTGCTTCAGCGCGCAACGGCGCGCCGGATGACCTCACGCTCATCGAAGGCGTGAGCTTGCTGCAGCAAACGACGCTTTATTCGCTGGGCATCTTTCACTTCGATCAAATCGCGGCGTGGAGCGAAGAGAACGTCGCTTGGGTCGATCAATATCTGCGCCTGCAAGGCAGGATTGGTGACGAAGAATGGCTTGAGCAGGCGCGCGAACTCGCGGCGCACGGCCCAGCCGCCGCGCGCCGCGCGCTCGAGAGCGAAGACGCTTAAGCGCTCAATGCGGACGCGTGTCGAGGCGCACGGTTTCGCGTGTGCCGTCACGGCGTTCGATGAACACCTTGCTATAGTCCGCACTTGCCTTTGCGCGTGAACCGGTGGCCTTGGCCAGCGCGATCTCACGCTCGGCCCGCTCGCGCAGCTTTTCGGTGTCGCGTTGCTCGTTCATCCGCATGCTCCTCTACACAAGAGTTTGGGCGGCGCGCCGAGCGCGTCAACTTACCCTTTGAAATAAGCGCAGAACTTGTTCCCTTCGGGATCGCGCACATAGGCGCCGTAGAAGGGCGGATCGCTTTCGCCGCGCACGCCGGGCGCGCCTTCATCTTTACCGCCTGCCGCGAGGGCGGCGGCGTGAAACGCTTCGACCGCGGCGCGCGATGGCGCTTTGAAGGCGAGCATCGAGCCGTTGCCGAATGTGGCGGCTTGGCCGTTTTCCGGCGTGGCCAGGTAGATTTCGAGGCCTTCCTTTTTGCCGTCCGGCCCATAGCCGGCCCAGCCGCCGCCTTCGAAGGTGCGCTTGTAGTTCAGGGGTTCGAACGCGGCGTCGAAAAAGGCGCACGAGCGCGCGATATCGTTCGAGCCGATGGTGACGTAGCCGATCATGTGAATCTCCCTAGCGCTGGGAGTGAAGCGCATCGCGCTGGCGATGGCAAGAACAAAAAGAGAACATGGCGTGCGCCGGCGCCCGCGGTGGATAGGTCCGTCGCGGCGTGGGAAATCGGCGGTGGGTCTGGCCGGTTTATGAGCTGTCAGCGAAGGCCGTTTCCGCCGCGGCGCGCGAGACGAGCACGTCTGCGTCGCACGGCCTGGAGAGGATTGGCGTCAAGCGTGTCAGGCGCCGGCGCATGCGTCTGGCGAGATGGGCGGCGTGAACGTCGATCTGTCGCAACGCGGCGATCAATGCGCAGATGTGTTTGAAGATGTCCCTGCGCTTCAGCGCGCGGCGCAGCTGCGAGCCGATCAGCGCGCGAATGAGGCCGGCTCTTGCAATGGGGCGGCCGCGATAGGCCGTGCCGAAGCGCTTCGGCGGACGCAGGCGCGCGAAGTCTCCGGCGCGTGCGATGATGAGACGCTTCACCAGAAGC
The DNA here is from genome assembly GCA_937967425.1 of uncultured Caulobacteraceae bacterium. The sequence continues at coordinate 4,733 of CALBST010000414.1, read as the reverse complement.
GTGAGGCGGGTCAGCGCGTGAAGGTCAACGCGTTGGCGTTGGTGGCGGGCCTTCACTGCGATGGCGCCCGAGAGCGCGGCGCCAAGCCACATCAACATCGCCAGCGCCCAGGCAATGAGCCGGGCGCGGGCGTGTTTGGGGAGGCAGCGTTTCGCAAGATGCATTTGTGCGGCGAGTATCGCACGGCGCTGGGGGCCACCGGATAGATTGGGACGCGCGCGTTGGTTTTGTTGGCGTTTACGCGGAAATGTGGGGGATAGAGGGGTGGTTTGTCCGCAGATTCCGGCGCGGCGCGGCGGTCTCGGATTGGCGAATGCAGCGGCTTGGCAGGTGAGGCGGTGTCGAGGCACACTTGCCGCGGTTCGGGGAGGATCACATGCCAAACGCAATCGTTGCCGGGGACAATTGGGGCGCCGTTCTTGCGGCGGCTGTCGCGATCTACGCAGTGGGTTTTGTCATTTATGGCGCGCTCTTCTCCAAGCTGTGGATGAGTCTCAGCGGCTACACGAGCGAGCAATTGCAGCCGCACCGGTGGAAGATGGCGATTTCACCTTTGATGCCGATCCTGACCGCAATCGGGCTGGCTTTGGTGCTGAAGTGGGCGCGCGTGGACAACCTCGCCATGGGCGTGGTCGTCGCTGCGCAAGTCTGGCTGTTTCTCGTGCTGTCGACGCGGCTCTATTCTTTCGTCTACAGCCCGGAGAAGTTCGGCTTGCTGGTGATGGACGCGATCCATTTGCTGCTCGGCTTGCTCATCGCCGGCGCCATTATCGGAGGCTGGCGCTGAGCGCTGGCCACCGAGCAACATATGCGACTAGCCTCGGCTATCGACAATTCAACCGTTCGCTGTCTGCGACTGGTCAAACATCGCATGCCGGCGGGGCGCCGGCGGTCCAGACTTGGCGGCTCACGATCGCGGGGGCGTGGCGACGGATTTTGTCAACGGCCGCGTTCTAGCACCGGGACCACACAGTCAGAGGATCAGATGAAGGCCATCGTCACTTCGATCATCGTGCTTGCTTGGGCGGGCGCCGCATCGGCGCAAGACGGCGGGGCCGCAGCTCGTTTGGCGCGGGCCGACACCAACGGCGATGGCGCGGTCACACGGGCTGAGTTCGATGCAATGAGAGCCGCAGGTTTTGATCGATTGGACGTCAACCAGGACGGCTACCTAAGCTCCGAAGAGTCTCGGACTGCTGGAAGACGAAGGGCGCAAATCACCAGCGCCGACGCCAACGGCGACGGGCGCGTCTCACGGGCTGAATTCCTGGCCCAGCCCCCACGCGGCTTCAATCGCTTCGACGCCAATCACAACGATGTTCTCGAAGCCTCGGAGCTACAAGCATTGCAGTCAGCTCTGCAGCGTTTTGGCGGTTGAGCATCTGCCGCCGAAGATCTGCTTGGCGCTAGGCGCCGGTGCTCCGGGTGCTTAGATGCCGGCGATTAGCACCGCCAGCACTTCGGCGCCGTATTTCTTGAGCTTGGCTTCGCCGATGCCGGAGATGCGGCCGAGGGCGGCGAGCGTGTTGGGTTTGGCGCGCACCATCTCGGCGAGCGTTGCATCGTGGAAGATGACGTAGGGCGGGACGCCGCCTGCGTGCGCGGTTTCGCGCCGCCAGGTTTTCAGCGCTTCGAACAGTTTGGCGTCGGCGCCTTCGAAGCCGGCTTTGGCGGCGCCTTTGGCGTCGCGCGCGGCGCGGCGTTCTTCCTTGCTGCGGCGCGTGGGTTTGGCGGCTTCGCGAATGCGCACTTCGCGCTCTTTGCGGAAAACAGCGCGCACGGCTTCGTCGTCGCCGATCGAGAGCGTCGGGCGTTGGTCGTCGCCTTCGCTCAAGACGCCTTCGAACAAGAGGTGCTCGATGACGTTGCGCCAGATTGGTTCGGGCGTGTCGGCGCCGATGCCGAAGGTGGAGCGGGTGGCGTATTGCTCATCGAGGCCGTCGCCGGTGCGGCCGAGCAGGTGGTTCACAACGCGGCCGCGGCCGACGCGCTGATCCATGCGCATGACGGCGGAGATGGCTTTGGCGGCGAGCTCGGTGGCGTCGATTGAAGTGGGCGGATCGCTGCAGATATCGCAGACGCCGCACGGCTGGACATTCTCTTCGCCGAAATAGCGGCGCACGCCGGCGCGGCGGCAGGTGAGGCCATCGAGAAAGGCGAAGAGCTGACGCGCCTTTTTGATTTGCACGGCTTTGACTTGCTCGGTGGCGTTGGACTGGTTGGCGAACATGATGGCGCGGCGGAGATCGCTGGCGGAGTAGATGCAGAAGCCTTCCGCCGCTTCACCATCGCGGCCGCCGCGGCCGACTTCTTGCCAATACGCCTCGATGCTCTTGGGTGAATCGGCGTGGATGACGTAGCGCACGTTCGGCTTGTCGACGCCCATGCCGAAGGCGATGGTCGCGACCATTACAACGTCGTCTTCTTCTTGGAAGCGATGCTGGCGTTCGGCGCGGAGGTTTGCGTCGAGGCCGGCGTGGTAGGCGAGCGCAGGTATGTTGAGCGCTTGCAGGTTAGCGGCGGTCTTTTCGACGTTGTCGCGCGTCGCCGCATAGATGATGCCGGACTTGCCGCGGCGGGCGCGGACGAGATCGAAGATGCGGTCCTGGGGCTTCGTGCTCTTGCGTTCGGCGCTGAGGATGAGGTTCGGGCGATCGAACGACGCGATGAAGCTCTTGGCGTGTTCGAGGCGGAGTTGCGTGCGGATGTCGGCTTGCGTTCTCAAATCGGCGGTGGCGGTGACGGCCATGCGCGGCACGCCGGGGAAGCGGTCGGCAAGTTGTCCGAGCGCGCGATAGTCGGGCCGGAAATCGTGGCCCCATTGGCTGACGCAATGCGCCTCGTCGATGGCGATGAGCGCAATCGGGCATGTGGTCAGGAAATCGAGGAAGCCCTGCGCGAAGAGGCCTTCGGGCGAGACGTAGAGGAGATCGAGCTGGCCTTCGCGCAGGGCGTCGAGCTTTTCGCGGCGCACATTTGGATCGATGGTGGAGTCGAGGCGCGCTGCGGCGACGCCGGCGCTGCGCAGCGCTGCGACTTGATCCTGCATTAGCGCGATCAGCGGCGAGACGACGAGGCCGACGCCGTCGCGCAGTATCGCCGGGATCTGATAGCAGAAGCTCTTGCCGCCGCCGGTCGGCAACACCGCGACGACGTCGCGGCCATCGAGCACTTCGCTGATGACGTCGGCCTGTAGTCCGCGAAAGTCAGCGTGGCCGAAGACGCGCTGCAGCGTTTCGCGGGCGGCGGTGAGATCGCGACTCATTGCGCGTTCATGCCCGATCCATCCCATCCCCGCGAGGGGAGGGGGCAGGTGGTGGGGAGGAACTCCGCCGCGTAGGAGTCAGATTTTGTTGTGCGCGAGATGGCGAGCGTCGCGCTTCACCCCGCCCCCAACCCCCTCCCCTCAAGGGGAGGGGGATTTTTTGTGCAATCCCAAGGCGCCGAAACAAATCGCGGCTTGACCGGCCCAATAGATCATCCAGCCGGCGAAGCTGCGCCCGTACGCGAACGTTGGGTCGGGATCGGGGTGGAACATGTTCCAGGCGACGAAGCCGTCCGAGATGAAGAAGAGCACCGCGCCGAGCATGACGAGCCAGCGTGTGGCGGGGAGCGTGAAAGAGCAGAGCGCCATCAACGTCAGCACGCCGGTGTAAACCGCGAGCGGCGCGAACATGGCGTTGTCGCGCGGCACCAAGAGCGACGTCATGACGAACGCCGCCGCGATCAGCGCAAGCGCGCCGATGAAGCGCGGCGGGCTCTTCAATGCTGCGCCGATGCCGAGGCCGCCGCGCAGCCAGAGCGTGATGTAAAAGAGATGCCCGATCAGAAACGCGAACGCGCCGTAGAGAAACGTGTCCGGGCTCCAGGCAAGCAGCGCATCGCCGAGCGCGCCGAAGAGAAGGCCGGCGGCGAGGAGGCGTGAGCACGCGAGGAGCGCGACGAGGCCGAGGATGATGATGCCGGAGGCTTTGAAGATTGTGCCGACGATGAATGGCGGCTCGCCGGCGTAGAGCGATGAGCCGTACGCGCCGTACGCGCCGGCGAGGATCGCGGAGAGGACGAGGAGAATCGTTCTGAGCGCCATCACGATATTCCGCCAATCCTAATGGAGATCGCAATCAAGGCCACCTGTGCGACAACTGCCGTGACCGCACCGAGGAAGAACAATGCCAGGGCTTTCGATCTTCCGAGCGCGATTTGCGCTGCGGAGTCAGGCCGCTTAAGGAGATGTTCGGTGTAGTACCACAAGGCGCCGGCCAATGCGGCGAACGTCGCCATGCCGACGAAAGAAAGAACACCGCGCACAGGATTTGGCCAGGAATAGACTCTTGCGACGATCGCCAATCCGTTAAGAACTAGACCGAGCGCAAAAGACACGCGTCCGATCACAGCTCAGTCTTTCCGCGCTGGTTGTGCATAGCCGAGTTTTTCGTTCAAAGCGCTCAGCAAACTCTGCGCGATATCGGCGATCACGCCGCCTGGTGGAAACACCGCTGCCGCGCCCATGTCTTTTAGCGTTTGGACGTCTTCTGGCGGGATGACGCCGCCGATGACGATCATGATGTCGCTGCGGCCGCGTTGTTCGAGCGCTGCACGCAAAGCTGGCGTGAGGGTCAGGTGGCCGGCGGCGAGGGATGAGACTCCGACGATGTGGACGCCGCTGGCGATGGCTTGATCGGCGACTTCTTCGGGTGTCGCGAACAATGGCCCGATTTCGACGTCGAAGCCGA